>CADEEJ010000061.1:0-2834 GCA_902826315.1 uncultured Steroidobacter sp. | reverse complement strand
CCGAGGCCCCATGTCCCTGCTGCGCCGCCTGTTCGCCGTCCGCCCCGTCGAAGCCATCGTCGCAGAGCTGAACAGCGCACCGGCCCTGAAGCGCGTGCTGTCGGCCAGCTCCCTGACGGCGATCGGCCTGGGCTCCACGATCGGCACCGGCATCTTCATCCTGACCGGCACGGTCGCGGCGAATCACACCGGGCCGGCCTTGTCGCTGGCGTTGCTGATTGCCGCCATCGGCTCCGCGCTCGCCGCGATCTGCTACTCCGAATTCGCAGCCATGATTCCCGTGTCGGGTAGCGCGTACACGTACGCGTACTGCACGCTCGGCGAGGCGGTCGCCTGGATCATCGGCTGGAACCTGTCGCTCGAATACCTGATGTCGGCCTCCGCGGTCGCGGTCGGCTGGTCGCAGTACGTCGTCAACCTGCTCGGCGACTGGGGCATCCACCTGCCCGCCGCGCTCACCAACGCGCCGCTCGACAAAGGCGCCGACAGTTTCCTCGTGACGACCGGCTCGATCGTCAACCTGCCGGCGGTGCTGATCGTGCTGGCGCTCGGCTGGGTGCTGTACATCGGCATCAAGGAGTCGGCGACCGCGAACAACATCATGGTGTGGATCAAGGTCGCGGTGATCGTGGTCTTCATCCTCGCCGGCATCAGCTACATCGATACCGCGAACTGGCATCCCTACCTGCCGGCGAACACCGGCAAGGACGGCGAGTTCGGCGTGAGCGGCCTGCTGCGAGGCACGGCGATCATCTTTTTCTCGTACGTCGGTTTCGACGCAGCATCGACCGCCGCGCGCGAAACGAAGAATCCGCAGCGCGACGTACCGCTCGGCATCCTCGGCGCGCTGATCATCTCGGCGGTGCTCTACATCGCGATGTCGTTGGTCATGACCGGCATGGTGCCGTATCAGAAACTCGGAGCGGCCGCGCCGGTTGCAGTCGCGCTCGATGCGCATCCGCAGCTGTCGTGGCTCGGCTCGCTCGTGAAGCTCGGCGCGATCGCCGGGATGACGTCCGTCATCCTGATGTCGATGCTCGGTCAGCCGCGCATCTTCCTGGCGATGGCCGACGACGGGCTGCTGCCGCCGGGAATGCGCAAAGTGCATCCCAAGTACCGCACGCCGCACGTCGCGACGGCGATCACGACTGTGCTCGCGGCGGTGATCGCCGGCCTGTTCCCGCTGAACATCCTCGGCGAGCTGATTTCGATGGGCATCCTGCTCGCGTTCACCGGTGTGTGCATCGGCGTGCTGGTGCTGCGCTCCACGCGTCCGAATCTGCCGCGGCCGTTCCGCGTGCCGTTCGCCGCCGTGACGTGCGTCGTCGGCGCGGTGATCTGCGGCGGCATCACGTATTTCCTGCCGCGCGAGACCTGGCTGCTGTTCCTGATCTGGTCGATCATCGGCTTCTCGATCTACGCGATCTACGGCTACGGCCACAGCCGCATGCGGGCCGAGGGCAAATAGCGGCGACTTGAAACGGGCGGGGCAGCCCCGATCCTGCAGTGCCCCCCCGCAGAGACCTGGAGCCAACCATGCGCCCCAAGCCCGTTCCAACTACGTCCGCCAGCGGTTACGACCTGCGCCCCCTGGGCACCGCCCAGCGCGACAAGCTCGCCGAGGCACTCTCGCCTGAGGAGCGGCGCGTGCTGTTGCACCAGGGCACCGAAGCGCCGTTCTGCGGCACGCTGCTGAACAACAAGAAGGACGGCATCTACGCGTGCCGCCTGTGCGGGCTACCGCTGTTCAAGGCCGATGCGAAGTTCGAGTCGGGCACCGGCTGGCCGAGCTTTACCCAGCCGTTCGATCCCGACCACATCGCCGAGATCGTGGACGAGAGCCACGGCATGATCCGCACGGAAATCCGCTGCCGGCGTTGCGACAGCCACCTCGGTCACGTGTTCGACGACGGCCCGCGGCCGACGCGCCGGCGCTATTGCCTGAACTCGGTGTCGATGGAGTTCTATCCGGCCGGGCAGGCGCCGGAACAGAAAGTGGCGAGCTGAACCCAGCTCCTAGACTTCGCCTTTGTGGCCGTGATGCTGGGATGACGTGATGCGATCGAGCACGCCCATCATCACGGCCGAGACCACGAAGGTGAGGTGGATGATCACGAACCACATGAGCACCTCGCTGTTGCCGGAGCGAATGTATTCGTCCGCTTCCATGAAACGCCGCAACAGGTGAATCGAGGAGATCGCGACGATCGACGAGGCGACTTTCAGCTTCAGCGAGTTCGCGTCGAGCTTGCCGAGCCAGCTGAGCTTCTCGCCGCCGGTGTCGACGTCGAGTGCCGAAACGAAGTTCTCGTAGCCCGAGAACATCACCATGACGATCAGGCTGCCGACCAGCACCATGTCCACGAGCCCGAGCAGGATCAGCACCAGGTTCGCCTCCGCCATGCCGAACACTTCCGTCAGCAGGTGGAACAGCTCCATGAAGAACTTGATGCCCAACGCGACCAGCGCGAGCGACAAGCCGAGGTAGACGGGCGCCAGGATCCAGCGGCTGGCGAACAGCAGTTTCTCGATCGTTTTTTCCATGGGCGGGATTAAACCACAGCCCGAGGATTGCTCGCTCAGGGCTTGCTGCGCGCGAGGTCGTCGTTCGCGACCGGGAAGTCGGGGAACGCCGTGCGGAACTGCTGCCACGCGCGATCGGCCTCGACGGTCTTGCCGGCGCGGCGCAGGTCGCGAATCCGTTCGAGCCACTTCTCGGGAGCGGATTGTTCGGCATCCTCGTCGGCGGGCGGCCGCGTCTCGCTGCTGAGTGCCTGCGAAGAGATCGTGTTGCGCGGACCGGCGGTACGCCCGGGAGCGCGCCGCACGCGGCC
>CADEEJ010000060.1:20696-22269 GCA_902826315.1 uncultured Steroidobacter sp. | reverse complement strand
TGAGCGCAACCGCTGGCGCAGGAGACGAATGCGGCGACTGCGAAAGCGGCGATGCGTTCCATCGCCGGAGCTTACATCAGAAGCTCACGTCGAATAATCGCCGCAATGCGAAGGCGAACACCATGACCATGCCGAAGAACAGCCAGGAGGTCGAGGACAGGCCGGCGAACTCGCCCCGGGCCCGCGGGTAGTCGATGGCCAGCGTCGTGACCGGTCCGGCCGACGGCAATGCTGCCGCGCGGGGATAGAGGAGGGTACGCATGTCGCTCGCGCGATAGGCCATCGTCATCGCGCCCGAGCCCTCGCCGCTGACGATGCGCTCGGCCTGCTCGCCGCCGATGCGCAACTTCAGATTGTGGGGACCGGGGCCGACGGTGTGGATTCGCCAATAGATCTCGCCGCTCGTGTCGGCCCGCAGCGCCGGCGTCGCGACTCGCAAGCCGTCTGTAGCATTGAGGTCGGCGGCGAGCCGCGACACAGGTCCGTTGGAGCTGACGCCGACAGTCACGAGCGCTTGTTCGTCATAGGCCAGGCCGCGGAACGCAAAGCGCGACTCGATCTGAATCAGCACCAGCAGGAAGACCGGCAGCATCACGGCCATCGGCAGCATCGAGTGACCGAGGTATCGGCCGATGCTCGCGAAGACGCGGCCCTCGGCACGCAGCAGGACTCGCAGGTCATCGCGAAACAGACGAAGCTCCAGCAGGTGCGCGATGATCTTGTCCTTCGCATCGCGGATCGCCGCCTGGTTCGACACGAGTTTGTAGATGGCAAGAGCGAACAGCGCTCCGGGCAGCGCAAGCACGACGACCTGCCACTCGGCCGGCAGCCAATGCACGAGCCAGAAGAGTGCGTTGAACGGCGCGTTGAGCACCGTGCTCACGGTGGGCCACATCGGCGCGTTACTCGATGTAGCCCAGGCCCTTCAGCTTCTTGCGGATGTTCTCGTCGCTGTCGGTCGCCTTCAGCCCGGCGAGCTCTTTCTCCAATACGTGCGCGACGAATTCATCGGCACTGGAGTAACCCGCGAGCGCGGCGAAGCGCTTGACGCGCTCCCACAGCTCCTTTTCCAGACTGACCTTTTTATCGTTGAACATCTCCACTCCCAAAGCACTGACTAGAACATGGGCTTGCCGTTCATACCCGCGGCAGGCGCGACACCGAAATATCCGAGCACCGAGACGGTGAGATCTGCGAGGCCGCCCGAGCGTGCCCGCAGCGGTCGATTGCTGAGCAGTACGCCGGGCACCGCGCGGGAATCGATGCAGTGATCGCCGGACCACTCGTCGATGTTCGGTTCGATGAGCGCCGACGGCACCTTGCCGGTCGTCGTATCCCACGATGCACGATAGCCGGGCGCATAGCCGACGATGATGTCGGGCGCCGCATCGACGAACGGACCGTGATAGGCCTGCTCGCGCAGCGTGACTTGCGTGATTACCTTCTGACCGGTGTCTTCGTCGAGCCACTCGCCGAGCTCCTGTGCGAGCTTGGCTGCGAGGGCAGCGCGCTGCTTCGGCGAGACGATGCCGCGCTTCTCGCGGCCGCGGACATTCAGATAGAGAGAGTTCAG
>CADEEJ010000060.1:14303-20596 GCA_902826315.1 uncultured Steroidobacter sp. | reverse complement strand
GCGATTCCCTGCGCAGGATCGCGCGGGTCGATGTTCACGGGCGTCATGTAGAGCAGGAGATGCGGCCGAACCTGCTTCAGGTAGAAGCGCACCATGCCGCTGACGCTGGAGATGTGCGGCATGAGATCGAAGTGCACCGGCAGCCACTCGCTCCATTCGCCTTGTTGCAGCAGCCGCCGACCGTCACCGACGCGCACCAGTGCGACGGGATTCTTCGGATCGACGACGACTTCGAGGTCTGTAGTGACGTTCGGGCTCGTCTTCAGCAATGGATTCGGCGGTCCGGTGATCTGGCCATGGCCGACACCCTCGTTCAGCATGACGCGCTCGATGATGCCGCCGGAGACCGTGCCGGCCTTCCACTGCGGTGCATTCGTGTACAGCGTGAACGTCCCGGACGTGCCCTGCAGATCGGGCGTGCCCATACCCGAAATCGCCTGGCCCGATGTTTCGACTGGAGGATAGTTCGCCGGAATCTGAAACAGTCGTGTGTGCACGCCGTTGCGTTCGAGCAGCTCCCAGAACGCCGTGCCTTGACGCAGCAATTCAGTGTGCGGCGATTTCAGCGGGATGCGCCAGCGACCGAGCGGCAGCGTGAGCGACGTGCCCTGGATGCGCGTCGTGGACATGTAAGGCGTGAGGGTCTCGCGGTCGAGGTGCAGGAAATCGAAGATGCCATGGCTGCCGGGATCCATACCCGTGATGAACGTCGACCACGCGACCGGGCTCTGCGGCGGGTTCGACGTTTCCAGCGGCATGAAGCCGCCAGTGGAGGCGAGGCGCGACAGATTCGGCACGACGCCTTCCTGCATGTATTGCGCGAGCAGCTTCGGATCCATGCCGTCGACGCCGAGGATCACCATGCGCGCGGGCGCATTCGCGCCGGCGGACGCGCCGCAGGCGTACAAGACCGCAGCGAGCAGGGCGAAGAGGCCGCGCACGCGTGATCTCATGTGGCTCCCGCCGGCGCCTGCACCGGCAGGACGCGCCCGGTCATGTGAGCCGGCTTGCCGACGCCGAACATCGCGAGAATCGTCGGCGCGAGATCCTGGATCTGCGGCTCGCCATCGGACATGGCCCAATTCGAGAACAGCACGCCCGGAACGAGGCGCGGATCGATGCAATGGTCGCCGCTCCAGCACTTCGTGTTGTCGCTGAGCACTTCTTCGGTCACGCGACCGACCGCACCTTCCCATGACGCGCGATAGCCACGGTTGTAGCCGATGATGAGATCCGGTCCGTTGCCGCCGTACGGTCCCTCGGAATGCACTTGGTTCGGATCGAACACCGCATTGATCGAAGGCTCGTTCGCTTCAGGATCGTGCAGGCCCGTGAGGCCTTCGATGATCTGACGTTTGACCGCCTCGGTCTCTGCGCCAGGCTCGACGATGCCGTGCGCTTCGCGGCCCCGCTGGTTGATGAACAGGCCGCTGAGTCCGAGCGCGTAAGCCTTGGTGCGTGTCCAATCGACATTCGCAAACCAGTCGCCGCCAGGCTTGGTCGGATCGAGGTGCAGCAGCCCGTTCTGATGCAGCCAGGCATTCAGGTTGATGCCGCGGCGGAAGCTCTGGAAGCCATGATCGGAGATCACCATGAACTGGTCGCGCGGTCCGAGCATGCGCTGCACGCGGCCGATCATTTCATCGCAGCGCTTGTACATCTGCAGGATCGTGTCGCGGAACTGGACCGTGTCGCGGCCGCGGTTCGCCGGATGCTTGCTGTCGAGGTAGCGGAAGAACATGTGCTGCAGGCGATCGGTGCCGTCGAACACGCAGATCACCGCACCGTCGCGCGACTTCTCGAGCGCGTTGAAGAACATCCGCTCGCGCTCGGCGTGATGGTCGAGTGCCTGCTGCAGGAAGGCCTGTTCGTCGATCACGCCTTCGTTCAGCGCCCAGGTGTCTTCAGCGAGTCCGAGCGTCGCGAAATCGCCGAGCAGCTTCGACAGGTAGATCGAGTAGATCTTCGGCCAGGAAATCGGCAGCGCCGGCTTACCGGGATCGATGTTGATCGGTGTGACGTAGAGTTTGAAGTCCGGCGTCATCGAGGTGACGTAGAAGCGCGCGATGCCGCGCACCGCAACGCCAAATCCTGCCTTGAAGTCGAGCCGGATCCACGGGCTGTACTCGCGCTCGCGCAGCACGTACTTTTTGCGAGCAATCGTCAGCGTACAGGTCTTCTTCTCGAGATCGATCGCGCTGATCTCGAACGGGATTTCCAGTGGCTTCGCTTCGGCGCGCAGCGGGTTGTCGGGACCGGCGAGACTCGCGCGGATGACACCTGCTTCGATCTTGATGGGGCGCCGTTCGCCGCCGGTCTGCTCAGGCCCGTGATCTGCTTCGCACGGTGTCGAATGGCTCGTCGTGTAGTACGTGAACGATCCCTGTGTCCCGCGCAGATCCGGTATGCACATAGCGCTCAGCAGCGCGCCTGCGAACTTCTCCGGCGGAAACGTCAGCGGCACGCGCAGCACGTTCGACGGGATGCCGTGCTCGCCGAGGATGCGCCAGAACGCCTTGCTCTTGCGCATGTTCTGGATCGTCGGCCGACCGACGGGAATCAGCCATTCGCCGACGCGAATCGTGCGTGACGCGGGACGGATGTCCGAGCTCGACAGCCGAGGCTTGTAGGTCCGGACGTCGCGATCGAGGAAGTCGAAGATGTTGTGACGCGCAGGATCGACGCCGGTCATGAACGACGACCACGCGACCGGTGAGATCGCCGGGTAAGTGGTGCCCAGTCGCGAGAACGAGCCGCCCTTAGCCAACGCCGACAGATTCGGCAGATGACCTTCCGCCATCCATTGCTCGGCGAGGTTCGGGTCGAGGCCGTCGAGGCCGAGCACGACGACGCGACGAGCACTCGCACGACTCAGTGCCTTGCGCCGACGCCGCCAGCGAAGCACGAAGCGGATCGGCCACAGCGCCATGGACAGAATGCTGGACACGACCGCGGCGAGCAGCGCGAGGAACGAACCGACCAGCGCGAAGCCGGCGCCAGGTCCCACATAGGCCTGCGCCGTATCCGGTGCTACGAACAGCGCTGCACCGAGCGCGGCGACGAGCATGACGATCGGCAGAGATACCTGGGCTCTCGTTGGCGGAAGCTCTTTGCGATTGCGATACAGCTTGCTGTCCACCACTTCGACCATGCGATCGACGTTCAAGTGTCCGCCGAGGAAGTCGTTCAGACGCTGCGCGAATGCGCGCGGCTCGCTGATGGCTTCGTCATAGCGGACGGAGAGAAATTCCATGTTGCGTTTGACTTTCATGAAGATCCTGATGTGCGCGAGGTGGCGCTCGTAGTGCGCGCGGGCCTCGTCGTCTTCGATCGGATTCGCTTGCTCGCGACGCTTCAGCATCACGTTCTGCGACGACAGCACTTCGCCGAGATCGCGCTCGCAAAGAATCACCTTGTAGTAGTTCTCGTGCGGCAGCGATTGCAGCAGGTGCGAGATCACCTTGATCGCCTTGCCGCGCGACTGCGTGAGCCACGACTTGTCCTGCTCCTGTTGCAGCCGCTTGACGCGCTCGACTTCGAAATAGCCCAGCGGATTGTCTTCGTCGGCGCGGCGCTCGCCGTCCGTCGTCACTTGCACGCCGCCGGCCTGCAGCATACGCATCACCATCGACGTGCCGGAGCGGGGCAGGCCGGTCACGACGATCACGGGCGGGCCGAACTGCCAACGGCGGGCGATGCTCGCGAACGGATTGTTCATTCGACGTATCCGAGGGCTTTCAAATGCTCCAGCGTGTCGGGATCGAACTCGTAGTTCGTTTCCTGCGTGCTGCGGAACCGATGCTGGGCTTCTTCGCCGAGCGACTGCAGCTCGTCGAGTCCGGACATGAAGCGGTAGCGCAGGTAGGCGTCCGGCACGAAGCGCAGCAGTGCGCTCTGCTCCTGCTTGTCCTGCGCCTGGTTGAAGACCTTCAGTCGCAGCCCCTCCGGCACGATGCCGCGTCGTGGCCAGAAGCTGCGCGACGAGATGAAGTGCCAGGGGCCGTAGAACAACGAGCCGGAGACGCGCAGACCGCGATTGCGCCAGTCGTTGGCACGGTCGCGCGTGGTCACTTCCTCGGAGGCGACGACGCGCGACTTCCAGAAATCGGCGTCGCGGCCTTCGATCAGGCTGACGAGCGAGTCGCCCTGCATCGTCAGCCCGCTGGCATCGACGCCCGCGAAGTCGAGAATCGTCGGCATGATGTCGAGCAGCTGCACCGGTTCCTCGACGCGCAGCTGCTGCGGAATTCTCTTGCTGTGATACAGGATCAGCGGCACGCCGGTGTTCTGCACGTAGCCGGGCGCGTGATGGGCGAAGTAGCCGTGCTCGCCGAAGTATTCGCCGTGGTCCGCGGTGAAGATGAACAGGGTGTCGTCGAACAGCCCTTCGGCCTTCATCCGCTCGAAGAACTGACGCAGCTGCTCGTCGTTGTGCCGGATCTCGCCGTCGTAGAGCGCGGTGCGGGTCGCGGCAGTCGGTGCCTTCACGTACTCGGCGTCGAGCGAATGGTCGTGCTTCAACGTGTGCCCGCTGTTCGCCGGGAGCTTGCGATAGGCCTCGTCGTAGGGTGGCGGCGGCTCGTACGGGCCGTGCGGATCGACGATGTGCAGATAGACGAACGTGTTGCGATCCTTGTGGCTGCGCAGCCAGTTCCACAGCGGCTCGCCCTGGAGCAGTGTCTCCGGCGGTCCGCGCACGATCTGATCGGCTGTCGTGTCGAAGCCCTGCTGCAATCCGGAGGCAGGACCGGCGTTGCTGTTCTGGACGAACGATCCGGTCGCGAAGCCCTGCTGGCGCAGCACTTCGGCCACCGTGAGGTACTCGGGCCGCAACATGTCGGCGAAACCCCAGACGCCGGTAACGCTCGGCAGCAGCGAAGTCATCATCGACGGCAACGAAGTGCGCGTCACATTGTCTTGCGAGCGTGCACGCATGAAGACTGCGCCTTGGGACTGCAGCAGTTCCTCTTTGAACGGCGAAGTCTTCTCGTGATAGCCGTACAGCGACAAATGATCGGCACGCAGTGCGTCTTCGAGCACGATCATCACGCGCAGCGGTTGCGGCGGCCGGCCAAAGACTGTCGGGTTGCTCCATAGGCCGACGCTGCCGACTTCACCGTCGACGCTGAGTCGCAGAGCGACTTCTTTTCCTGCCCACTGGCGTAAGTCGTAGCTCGCGTCGTGCCAGGCACCGGGCTCGTAGATCGTCTGGTCGTGCAGCTCGGTCGTCTTCGAATCGCTGATGACCTGGACGCCGAAGCGCACGTGCGACTGCCGGCCCATGACGGCGGTGCCGAAGCTCAGCCGCGGATC
Organism: uncultured Steroidobacter sp.; assembly: GCA_902826315.1. Taxonomy (GTDB): domain Bacteria; phylum Pseudomonadota; class Gammaproteobacteria; order Steroidobacterales; family Steroidobacteraceae; genus Steroidobacter. The sequence continues at coordinate 15,283 of CADEEJ010000060.1, read as the reverse complement.
CTGGTCGGGGACGTGAGCGGTGAATTCGAGCGTTTGACGCGGCAGCATCGACATCACCGGCCGCATTTCGCCCGAGATCGTTTCATAGCCGAGATCGCGCGGCTTGCGCAGGTACTTGCTGTGCGTGGAAAGGAAATGGATGAAGTCCACTTCCACGCGATCGCCTGGCACGTCGGACGGCTGCAATGCGAGGAAGTGCAGCTCCCGGCCTTCGTCGAGCCCGCGGCGCAGAGCATTGCGCGCGTTGATCGTGTAGACGTGGAATTTGCCGTCGGCGATGAGCGGGATGTCGATGCGATAGCGCCAGGGAAGCTCCGGCTTCGCAGTCGGACTCCAGGCGAGCGAGAAGTGCGTGCCCTTCGTGGCCTTCGCGCGCACGACGATCTCGCCGATGTCGTCGGTCACGATCTCGATCGGGCGTGCATTCTGCAAGTAATCGTCTTGCACGTGCTCGACGATCAGCACGCCGTCGCGAACCGTCGGCTTGATCTTGCCGGCCGCGGGCGCGAGCTCGCCGGCCTCGTCGAAGTCGTACGTGAAGATGTTCTCGAAACCCGCCATCGCGTCGTTGCGCACCGGCTCGTCGACGATGCGCGCTTCAGCCATGTGATCGTCGAGGCGTAGCACGGGACCCGCAGTCGGATTGCCCGAAAGCGAGGTCAGCACTTCATGCTGATACTCGGGACTGGCCGCTTCGCGAACCGCGGCAGCACGTTTCAGCAGCTCGTCGAGCCCGGAATAGAACCCGGGGCCGCCGAGCGCGCGGTCGTTGACGACGCCAACGATTGCAAAGAGGGCGAGCGCGACGACCAGCAGCAGTGCCAGCGAGCGGAGAATGCGGAGCATCGAGTGAGACCCTTACCCAGTACCCGGACGAGTTCCATGGAAGATCCATGCCACTGCGAGCCTGTAAATTGCTCGTAGTAATGATGCTGATACGGGCGGGGTTCCGCGGCGGTTACACGGAAGTAGCCGGGCTA
>CADEEJ010000060.1:7959-14203 GCA_902826315.1 uncultured Steroidobacter sp. | reverse complement strand
GTCGCGGGGAAATGCTCGGGCAGGATGTCGCGTTGTGCGGCGAGTGCGCCCAGCCGATGCAGGATCGACATGTTGGCTGGCGAGTCCATGGCACTCAAGGATTCGATGACGTCCGCATCCTCCAACGCCGGCTCCAACTGCTGCACGCTGCTCGCGCGCAAGTCGACGTTGTAGCGGCGGTAGGTGAGGGCGGCCGTGCCGTTCAGCACGTCGCCTTCGAGGTTACCCACTTCGCGGTTGATGCGGCGGGCGGTAGGACCATCCGATAGCCATTGCAGCAGAGTCTCCTGCAGTGTTGCCGTATCGTTCATCAGCGACAACAGCGCATCCACAGCTTGCTTCGCCGCCAGGCTCGCATGCGTCACCGTCGGATCCGCCGCGCCGGTGCCGAGGGACACAACCAGCAATTTATCCGCGCCGGTCGGCCAGTTGATGCGATAGCCGATCATCGTCGTATACATCATCGCCATCAGCGCCGGGTTGTTGAACGGGCTGACGCCGCCGTCGACGAACTCGCCCGTCACCGACTTGGAACCGGCGGCACGCGCGATGGTGATCGGTTGCGAATCGAAGTACGCGGGTGCGGCTGTGGAAGCGCGCACGACCTGCCACAGAGGATAGTCGCCGTCGCCTATCACTCCGTTCGCCCGGGCCGCGAAGTACTGACCGCGCGGATTATTGGAGAGCGGCCAGGGACTGCCGGTATCGATGCGCTTCGTCATGACTAGCAGGCCCGTCTTCAACTCCGGTCCGCCGAGCGTCGTCTTCGGCCCGTACACTTTCTTGAGCTCGGAGATCAGCGTCGCTTCATCGTACTTGGCGCGCAGCACGCCCTGCCGTAGCAGCGAGCGTGTGAACACGCGCTCGCCGAGGCTCATGTAACGCTTGCGGATCTCCTCGACTTTCCAACCCAGCGCGAGAGTCGCGGCGATGATGGCGCCCGTGGAGGTGCCCGCGATCAGGTCGAAGTAGTCGGACAGCCGGAAGTCGTCACCTGCCCGGTGGCGCTCGCGCAGGATGTTCTCGACCTTCTGCAACAGCCCGAGGCTGAGGATGCCCCGCAAGCCGCCGCCGTCCAGCGCCAGGATGCGCTTCGGCGCACCGTCATTCGCGAAGTGCTGATCGCGGGTCCGGGTCGAGTGGCTCATGCCGTCTTCCGTTCATCTTGAAATCTGACGTTATCACGCTACGCTGCCGGCCAATGCGAATATTCCTCAGCTACGCCTCCGAGGACCGTACGCGTGTCGAGCCGATCCGCTACGCGCTCGCGGAGCAGGGCCACGAGATCTTCTACGATCGCGAGGACCTCAAGCCCGGCGAGGCGTTCGACTCGCGGATCCGCGCGGCGATCGAGCGCAGCGACCTGTTCGTCTGCTTTCTCACTCCGAATACGGTCGACGCCGGCAGCTACACGCTGAGCGAGCTGTCGGTCGCCGAGCGGATGTGGCCGCGCGCAGACGGGCGCGTGCTGCCAGTCATCCTTGCCGACATCCCACGCAAGGATATTCCTGCTTATTTACGGTCTGTCACCTGCCTCACGCCAGTGGGCAACGTCACTGCGAGCGTCTCCGATGCCGTTCATCAGCTGGCGCGCGTTCACAGCCAGCGGCGCATGCGCAAGGTCGCAATCTGGGCCGTTGCAATCCTCATCCCGGTGGCCGCCGCTTCGTATTGGCTGTGGCAGCGTGCGGCAGTTTCTGCGAAGGACGGCGTGCCGCTCGTGCGCATCGAAGGCGGCGTGTTCACGATGGGCGATGACGAGTTCTTCCCGTTGCGCGAGGTGTATGTCGATCCGTTCTATATCGATGCCGTCGAGGTCACGACGTCGCGCTACGCGAAATTCCTGGAAGCGAACGGCTCGCTCGCGCCGCCGGATGAATGGGAGCAACTCGATCTGGAGAAGGGCGGCGACCTGCCCGTCGTCGGCGTGTCGTGGAACGACGCCCAAGCCTACTGTCAGTGGATCGGCCGGCGCTTGCCGACCGAAGCGGAGTGGGAGAGGGCGGCGCGCGACAGCGATCAGCGCAAATATCCGTGGGGGAACGAAGAGCCCGGCGCCGGCAGGGCGGTTTACGCGCGTGACGCAGAGTATGCGTACAAGGGCGGGCTGGAGCGCGTCGGCTCGACCGAAGCCGGTCGCAGTCGCGAAGGTGTTTACGATCTCGAAGGCAACGTTTCGGAGTGGGTCAGCGACTGGTTCACCGACAGCTTCCGGATCGACGACGTCCGCAATCCCAAAGGTCCACCCGACGGCGAGAAGAAAACGATCCGCGGCAGCGGCTGGCACGAGCCCGTCGACCGCATCGGCGGCTCGCGGCGCTATCAAGCATCGCCCGACAATCGCACCGACGACGTTGGTTTCCGCTGCGCGATGGACTCACCGCGCTGATTGCTGGCCGGCCTGGCGCTCGCGCTCGCGTGCGCCTTCCAGAATGTGGATCAAAGAATAGTTCGCCTCGTGGCAGGCGTATTCGAGCATCTGCTCATCGCGACGCAGGAAGTGCGATTCGCCGGTCCAGGGCTGCGTGAAGTAGGTCGGATCGTCGACCACGAAGGTGTAATCGATCCGGTCCGCCGCGACGCGTTCGAAGCGTTCCGTCACGACTGTTTGCGGCGACACCAGGAAGCGTTCCGGCGGTGCCAGCCGCAGGCGATCGTTTTCAGGGAACCCGCGGGTCTCGACGACCAGGACATCGCCCTCCCAACGGGCGATCGAATCGCCCAGCCACGAGCTGAGCACGGTCGGCAGTCGTTGCGAGCTCAGTCGAACGATGCGCGCCGCGCCGATGAACTCCGACACGAAGACGAACGAGTCTGCGGTCTGCACGATCTGATGCAGGTTGACGCCATTGGCGATCGAAAGAATGGGCGGTTGCGTGGTCGTCGAGGCGAGGCAGCGTTCGGGCGCGGGCCGTTGCTCGGGGCCGTCCATCGCTGACAGCACGCTCGCCATCGCTGGTCCAATCTGCTGCTTGTAGAGATCGTTGCCGGGAATGCGGCCATCGGGCGGATCGACGATCAGCGAGCTGCGCAGCTCGCCACGAATCGGCTCGATGCTGAATGCCTCGAAGTATTCGGTCGGCTCGGTGGGCGTGCTGCGATCTTCGGCGCGCGTAGTGAGCAACGCGAGCAGCTTCGCGGCCTGTGCTTCGTCGATCACCAGCGTCGTAAAGCCGGGAGGACGCTGCAACGGTGTGGAGTTCGAAGCGACCCAGACGCCCTGCATGTCGGGCTGACCGGTGTCGAGGCGGGGCGGAGTGTATAGCCGCTCTTTGGCGATTGCCGAGCAGCTGAGAAGGAGCAGTACCGTGAAGGCCGACCTGTGCATGGCGGCCTCCACGGTACCACGGACGGATTACCGGTTCGCGGCAACCGTGAGCTGGCCCTGGCGGGTCAGCGTCGGCGCGTTGACATCGGCAACGGCGCGGGCCGTCGCGTCTTCAACGCAGGCATTCAGCACGTTCTTGATCTCGATCGGGATCAACGCTGCACGCAGGCCGCAGACCTTTTTCGCGGCGGACACGATGCGGCCGTGCAGGATGCGGGCGTCCGCTTCATTCGCCAGGTTCAGGTCGCCGTACGACACGACCTGCGAGTACGCAACCATCTTGCGTCCGGTCGTGGTGGCCTGTGCAGCGCCGGCCAAAGTGACCGCGAGCACCGCGGCGATAGCAATAGCAGAAGTCTTCATCATTTCCTCCAGGTTCGATAACGGTCAAAAAAAAGGGCCGAAAGCCAAAGTTCGATGGCGTGCAGCTTGCGGCCGACCCGTGAACGTGGCGGCACTCGGATCGTGAAAAACGCGTGAATGCGCAGGGGATTTACCTCGGCGCAAACCCGATTGTCTTCAGCGCGGATGCGCCTAACATGCGGCGCCATGAGCAGCAATGGTACGGTCGTACGAGTCGCACACTTTTGTGTGTGGTTATTTGCGATGACGCTTTCGTCGATCGCGATGGCCAGCACGCGCAATGTCGTGCTGATCATCGCGGACGATCAGGGACGCGACCTCGGTGCCTATGGCAACCCGGTGCTGCGCACTCCGAATCTCGATCGGCTCGCTGCTCGCGGCACGCTGTTCACGAATGCCTTCGCGACTGTGTCGTCATGCAGCCCGAGCCGCTCGGTGATTTACACCGGCCTGTATTCGCACTCCAACGGCATGTACGGGCTCGCGCATGACGTGCACAACCAACATCTGCTCCCGTCGGTTCGCACGTTGCCGCAATTGCTGAAGGCTGCGGGCTATCGCACGGCGCTCGTCGGCAAGAAGCACATCCTGCCGGATGAAGCGCTGCCGTTCGATGAAGAGCTGGCGCCGGAGCGGCCCGGTCATCGCGACGTCGCTTTCATGGCAGGCGAAGCGCGCAAGTTCATCGCCAAGCGCGCGGACTCGCCGTTCCTGCTCGTCATCGGCTACAGCGACCCGCATCGAGCCGAGCATGATTTCGGCAATACGCCTGCGTGGCCGCAGGTCGAGCGTGCGACGTACGACCCGGCCAAGGTCATCGTGCCTGCGCATCTGCCCGACATCCCCGCAGTGCGCGACGACCTGGCGGCTTACTACGAGTCGGTCAGCCGGCTCGACAGCGGCATCGGCTTGCTGCTCGACGCTCTTCGTGAAACCGGACACAGCGACGACACGCTCGTGATCTATCTGAGCGACAACGGCCGGCCGTTCCCAGGCGGCAAAACCACTCTGTACGACGACGGCATTCATCTGCCGTTGATCGTCTCGTCGCCTGCGCAGGGCAAGCGCGGGGTTCGCAACAACGCCTTGGTGAGCTGGGTCGACATCACGCCGACGATATTGGATTGGGCGGGGGTGTCATTGCCGAGCGCGCAGCAACTCGCGGGCAGGTCGATCCTGCCGATCCTGGAGCAGTCCGATCCGCAAGGTTGGGATCGGGTGTTCGCATCGCACGTCTTTCACGAGATCCAGCAGTACTACCCGATGCGGGCGCTGCGCACGCGCGAGTACAAGTACATCGTCAATCTGGCCGCGGCGCTGGAATTTCCGATCGCGGGCGACATCGCCGCGTCGCCGACGTGGCAGGCGCTGAGTGCGAAGCCAGCCCTGGGTCTCGGAGGACGCACGCTGCAAGCGTTTCTGCATCGTCCGCGGGAGGAGCTTTACGATCTGCGCGTCGATCCGACGGAAGTGAAGAACCTGGCCGACGATCCTGCGCACCGGGCAACCCTCGAGCGCATGCGCGGGGAGCTGGCGAAGTTCCGCAAGGACACGCACGATCCGTGGCTCAACAACTGAGCGTGGCGGTGCGGCCTGAGGCTGCACGGTTCGTCGCTCGGGCGATTCGCTTCGCCGCAGGGGACTGCAACCTTCCTCGCGATCGACGGTCCATTGCGGCTCGTCCTCACCTCAGGGATTACACATGCCGTTGAACGCTTCGCAGCTGCTGCCGCTGATTGCTCTTTTTCCATTGGTTTGCACCGCCGGTGAGACCTCCTGCCACGAGCCGCCGGCCTCGATGCGCGCCGCCCGCATCCATGCCGCGGGTGGTCCTGAAGCCCTGCGCATCGAGTCGATTCCGGTGCCTGTGCCGGCAGCGGGCGAAGTGCTCGTCCGTGTGCACTACGCAAGCGTCAATCCCGTCGACTGGAAACTGCAGGAGCGCGGTCTGCTGCCGTTCCCGGCGACGCCGGGCGGTGACTTTTCCGGCGAAGTGATCGCGCTCGGCTCCGGCGTCACTGGTTTCGCGTGCGGCGACCGCGTGGCCGGCATCGTCGATCAAGGCGAGCGAGCCGGGAGCTACGCCGAGTACCTGACGGTCGCGACGACCGAGATCGTACGCAAGCCAGCTGCATTCACGATGGCTGAAGCAGCGGGCTATCCGACGGTGGCGGTCGCCGCCTGGCACTACCTGATTCAGGCTGCCGATGTTCAGCGTGGCGAGCGCGTGCTCGTGCAAGGCGGGGCAGGGGGCACGGGTTCGGTGATCGTGCAGATGGCCAAGGCGCGTGGCGCATATGTCATCGCGACCGCTTCCGCCGGGAATCACGAGTTCCTCAAATCCATCGGCGCCGACGAAGTGATTGACTATCGCGCGACGCGCTTCGAAGACGTCGTGCGCAATGTGGACGTCGTGATGGACACCGTCGGCGGCGATACGCTCGTCCGCTCGGAGCAAGTACTGCGCGCTGGCGGGCGCCTGGTCACGCTCGTCGGCCGAGTTCCGGCGCAGATCTGCGATCGACGCCGGGTCGTGTGCCCGACCCCGCCACC
>CADEEJ010000060.1:3143-7859 GCA_902826315.1 uncultured Steroidobacter sp. | reverse complement strand
GAGTTCCGGCGCAGATCTGCGATCGACGCCGGGTCGTGTGCCCGACCCCGCCACCGTGGGACGTGAAGGGCGCGCTCGACGCAGTCGCGCCGCTGATCGCGGCCGGCAAGCTGCGGATCAATATCGATCGGACGTATCCGCTCGCCGAGATCGCGAAGGCGCAGGAATACAATCGCGGCGGCCGGACACGCGGCAAAGTGGTCATCGACATGGGCACTTAGCCGAACGGCGCGTCGATCGAGGTCGGCGGCACCGAGAACCACTTCGGTCCGCTCTCGGTCATGTGTACGCAGTCTTCGAGCCGCACACCGAAACTGCCTGGAATGTAGATGCCAGGCTCGTCGGAGAAGCACATGCCGGGCGCCAGCTTCGCTACCTCGCCGTGCACGAGATTGATCGGCTCGTGCACGTCGAGACCGATGCCGTGCCCGGTCCGGTGCGACGTGCCGGGGAGCTTGTAGCCCGGACCATAGCCAGCCTTCACGTACGCCGCGCGAACGGCATCGTCGGCAGCACCTGCCGGTGTCCCGACTTGCACGGTTTCGAATGCGATCTGTTGTCCGCGTCGCACGAGATCCCAAACGCTGCGCTGCTGCTTGCTCGCCTCGCCCATGACCATCGTGCGCGAGATGTCGGATTGATAGCCCTCGTAGCTGCAGCCGCAATCCATCAGCACCACTTCGCCGGGCCTGACTTCCTGCGGCTTGCCGGAGCCGTGCGGGTATGCGCTCGCCTCACCGAGCAGCACCAGCGAGAACTCCGGAGTCGCACCGCGTTTGGCCATCGCCGCTGACATGATGCGAGCGATGTCTGCCGGCTTCATGCCGCGAGCGATCTGCGGACCGGTCTCGCGGTAGGCAGCAATAGTGATGTCCGCCGCCGCTTGCATCAGCGCGATCTCCGCGGGGGACTTGATGAGTCGGCAGGTGCGAACGACGCCGGCGTCGGCGCGCGTTTCGACGCCGAGCGTACGCAAGCCTTCGAATGCGAAGAAGCGGGTGGTCTCTTCGACGCCGACCGGACCTTTGCCGGCGCCGTGCGACTTCAGCCAGTCGGCCAGCAACGCGAAGGGGCTCTCGTGTTCGTTCCAGACCCGAACGTCGGCAGGAATCTTCAGGCTCTCGCGGACCGACGGCTCTTCGAACGCCGGCGTTATGAGGACCGCCTCGCCTTCGGCAGGAAGCAGCGCCGCTGTCAGCCGCTCGCTGCGCCGCCATTGTACGCCCGTGAAATAGACGAGCGAGCTGCCGGCCTCGACGAGCAACGCTTTCAACCCGGCCGCGCGCATCAGCTGCTGCGCTTTCGCGATGCGTTGCAGGCGTTCGGCGCTGCTGATCGGCGGCGGCAACGAGATCGGTGCTGTGGCGGCTGCCGTCTGGGCGGAAAGCAGCGATGGCCTGAGCCCAACCAGGCCTGCCGTCGCTGCCATTCCAAGGAACGCTCGTCTGTCGGTTCGCATAAGTCCTGGTTCGCGCGTGATGTAACCTAGGCGCAGTCAATCAGCAGCGAGAACGTCGTGCAAGCCTGTAGCGGGTCCATGCGCTTCATCGCGGTTGCGACGACGCTGATCGTCCTGGCGATCGGCTTCTGCCTGGCTCACGGGCTCGCGATCGATGCCGAAATCAACCTGCGACATACAGTGGCCTGGGCAATAACGTCCACCTTGCCGTGGATCTGCGCGTGGGAAGGCCTGAAGTGGTTGAGCGCGGCGCTGCTGCAGCCTGCCAAACCGGCGCGGACGGGTGCGAAATCGGCGATCGATCGCGTGCTCGAGGCGCAGATCGCACGCGTGCTCGACATCCCAACACGAGGCGGTAGCGTCACGTTGCGTGCCTATGACATCGAATACGTCAGGGCGGCGGGGAACTATGTCGAGCTGATCAACAGCGATCGAACGCTGTTGCTGCGGGCGACCTTGCACGAGGTGAATGAGCAACTGGGCGCGGTGGGTTTCGTGCGCATGCATCGGTCGCTGCTGGTCAACTCCTTGCACGTCGTCGCCATTCGCCAGGCGCCGCGGGGACGACGGATCGTCGAGCTGCGCAGCGGGGCGGTGCTGCCGGTCGGCCGGCAGTTCGACGGCAACGCGCACGCGTTCGTCACAATTTCGCGCCGTTCGTCCCAGCGGAGTTGATGGCTACCCGCAGCACTGCTGAACTGGCTCGCCATGAAACTCGAACCCTCCTTCTATCGCTGCGTGGCGGTGTGCTCGATTCTGTCCGCCGTCACGACGCTGGGGCTGATCTACCTGCCGGAGTTTTTCCAGCCGGCGGAGGGGTTCGAGGGCCGCATGCGGCGCGTCGAGGATCCGGCGTATGTGCTGCGGTCGTGGGTGTACCTGATCCATCCGTTCATCACGTTCGCGGCGGCGCTGGGCGTCGCGTTACGAATTCGCGCCGTACGCCCCGTCGCCACGATCGTCGGCATAGCCGGCTTCGCCCTCTGGGCCTGCAACGAAGCTGTTCAGCAAACGATGACGCTGTTCGCGTTCGACAAGTGGCGGGCGGCGTATTTCGCCGCGGATGAAGCGACGCGCGCGATCATTCAGACCAACACCGCGATGTACGACGGCCTGTGGGACGCGCTGTATTTCCTGCTGCTGATCGGATTTTCGATTGGCAATCTCGCTTTGGGTCTCGGACTGATACGTGCCGCGAGAGGTGTGACGCGACTCGTCGGCTGTTTCCTGCTCGGCGCCGTCGCGATCACCTTGCCGATCATCACCGGCGAGCTGCAGTGGTGGACTATGCCGGAGCCGCTCGCGAGTTGGAGCTATCCGGCCATCCAGCCGCTCGGGCGCACACTGATCGGCTTGTGGCTGTGGACTGCCGCGCGGGAAGAGGAGCCGCTGCCAACGCGCTTTCGCTTCAGCTGATCGTCAGGCGCTTGCCACCCGCCACAGATCGACGCCCGAGTATTTGATCCGCATGCATTTGCCGTTGACGACCTCGCCGAAGCGAATCCATTCGGTGTTGGCGGGCTCGTCACGCAAGCGGAACAACTCGCCGTCGGCTTCGAGCGGTGTGCCGTCGAGCATCAGTCGGCCCTTCAGGATGAAGACGCGCAGTGAGCCGATCCATGAATCCTCGCTGCGGTAGTGGCCGGCGTAGCTGCGCCATGCCTCGGGCACGTTGAACTGCCGCGGTCCGTCGTACCTGTCGCTCGCGTACCAGGCATCGCCGCAACTCACCTCGACGACAGGCCCGTTGTCTGCCTTGCGGCCGAAGACCAGGGGAAAGCGCGTGAACTCGGGATCGCTGAGGTAAAACTGATCGGGCGCCGACAGTCTCTGCAGCCGGATCGAATTGTCGCCGCGCACGAACAGCAGCGCCGCTTCCCGCTGCTCGAATTTCAGTTGTCCGCGTTCGCCCTTGAAGACCCCGACGTAGTCGGCGGCGTTGCGCACTTCGACTTCCGAATCCGGCATCGGTTTCGGGGGATGCTTCTTGCCTTCGATATGGGCGCGCATGAGCTGCAGCGCATACTTCACCACAGCGTTCGGCCGATAACCCTGCTGTGCGTTGATGGAAGCGAAGCCACCGATACCCGCGGCGATGTCGACTTGCATCGCGGACATGTACGACACCATGCCGCCCGTGTGTCGCAGCAAGGCGTTGCCATCGAGCTCATCGACGGCGATGCCATAGCCATAGCTTGCATTGGGACCGAATTCCTCGGCCTTGATGTGCCGCTTCGCGAACAGCTCGAAGCTTTCTGGGGAGATCAGGTTTTTCTGCGGACCGCGGCCGCGGTTCGCGATCATCTGCACATACACGCCCATATCGCGCGCGGGGGCGGCGATGCAGCCTGCGCCGCTCGTGGTGATGATCGACGGTGCCTCACACAGCTCGGCGTGACGAGGGTAGGGGCGGTCGCTCAGGAATGGCTGATAGCTCCTCGGCATGCGGGCGCGCATCTGGAAGTCGATCGCGGGCTCGCTCTGCGTCATGCCGAGCGGCTTGAAGATCCGCTCGCGAAAGATCTCGGGCAGCTCGCGTCCATCCAGCGTCCACGCAAGATGGCCGAGCAGCGAATAGGCCATGTTGTTGTAGTGGAACTGGTTGCCCGGGGCGTACGCGGCTAGATGTCGCTGCGCCGGGTCGGACGGGAACACTTCCGGCGCACCGGGCAGACCCGAGCTGTGTGTGAGCAGATGATGCGTCGTGATCGGCGCGAACGAGGATTGAATGCGGAACCACGGCAGGTACTCGACGATCGGCTTGTGCAGGTCGAGCTTGCCCTCTTCGCGCAGTTGCAGAAGCACGAGTGCCAGGAAGGACTTGGTGATCGAGCCGATCTGGAACAGCTCGGTTTCTTTCAGCTCACGCCGGACCCCGAGCTCGCCGTAGCCATAGGTGGCGACACGCTGCACGCCTTCGCGGTCTGCGAGCACGAGCGTCATCCCCGGACTGTTCATCTCGCGCAGGAATTGCGCGACGAACCGATCGAGGTCGGCGAACACGGGTTCGTACCTGGTCGAAGTCGCGTGGCTGTCATTGACCCAGAAGCCTGCTGCCGTAGCAGCCGCGCCGACCAGCGCAGCCTCGATAACGTCGCGTCGAGTCAGTTGCATGCGTGCTCCTATCCAGCCGCCGCGTGTCTCATCATGCGGCGATCCTATCCGATCCCAATGGCTTTGGAGCTATCGCTGCAGTTCCGGCACTACCTTGCCAGTGTGCATGTCGAACGGCATCGACACATGGTCGTGCGTGACCA
>CADEEJ010000060.1:0-3043 GCA_902826315.1 uncultured Steroidobacter sp. | reverse complement strand
GTGAGTTCACGCGCCGGGGACACGCGATGAAAATCAACAAGCCGATCGTACTGGCGCTGGCCGGTCTGGTTCTGTTTCACGCATCGACGCTGCTTGCACAGACCCCGATCGACCTTGCAGCGGCGCGGGCCACCGATCCCAACACGCTCGGCTGGATGGTCGGAACGCCGCCGCCGCCCGACAAGTCGATTCGCTTCGAGGACGGCAGCTTCTATCGCTTTCCGCAGTGGCGCTGGAGCTTCTCGCATTGGCGGGAGTTGCGGCCGACAGTCGCGGTGGAGCGGGGTAGCTGGCCCGCCATCCCTTTCGTCGAGAAGATCGACTCCAGCCTCGACCAGGTCACCTTCGTGCCGATGGGCGGCACGACTGCGATGACGTGGGCCGACTCGCTCGTTGCCAACTACACCGATGGCATCATGGTTTTGCACAAGGGCCGCATCGTGTACGAGCGTTACTTCGGTGCATTGACTGCCGAGCGTCCGCACATCGGATTCTCGGTGACCAAGTCATTCTTCGGGACGCTGGCGGCAATGCTCGTTGCGGAGGGCAAGCTCGATCCGAGCGCGCAGGTCAGGAAATATCTGCCTGAGCTCGCGGACAGCGGCTTCGGCGACGCGACTGTAGCGCAGGTCATGGACATGACGACCGCGATCGACTTCGTCGAGAACTACACGGGCGAGTCGCCGACGATGGACCGATATCGCTATGCGACAGGATTTGCTATTCGCCCCGCTGGCTACACCGGCCCGACGTCGATCCTCGCGATGCTGCCGACGATCGGCAAGAAGGGGACGCACGGCACGGAGTTTCACTATCGCACGCCGAACGTCGACGTCATCGGCTGGCTGATTGCACGCGTCACCGGCAAATCGCCCGCGGCTGTGCTGAGCGAGCGCATCTGGCAGCGCATGGGCACGGTCGACGACGGGTACATGCAGGTGGACGAAATCGGCACGCCCCTGACGGGCAGCGCTCTGAACGGCCGGCTGGTCGATTTCGCGCGGTTCGGCGAGATGATGCGTCAAGGCGGCCGCATCAACACCGTGCAGGTCGTGCCGAAGGCCGTCGTTGCAGACATCACTCGCGGTGGCAGTCGCGAAGCGTTCGTCGCAGGCGGCTACCCGACGTTACCCGGGTGGAGCTATCACAACTTCTGGTGGGTCTCGCACGACGATCACGGCGTGTACATGGCGCGCGGCATTCATGGCCAGGCGATCTACATCGACCCGAAAGCCGAGATGGTGATCGCGCGCTTCGCGTCGCATCCGCTGGCAGCGAACGTCAATCTCGATCCGACGTCTCTGCCTGCGTACCGCGCCGCCGCTGAGTGGTTGATGAAGCAGTAGCGGTCGCTCGCCGGCCAACTGACCGGCGAGCATTCGTTGCCTTGTTACCTTGGCGACTTGTTCAGCGCCACTGCCGCGCGGATGAGCGTCTTGAACGCAGCCGTGTCGACTTCATCGCCTTCGCGGAAATCGATCGCGCGCCGCGTGTTGCCTTCGAGGCTGGAGTTGAACAGCTTCGCGGGATCCTGCAGCGCGGCGCCTCTCGCGAACGTCAGTTTCACTGCGCTCTTGTACGTCTCGCCGGTGCAGATCAGCCCGTCGTGCGACCACACCGGGATGTTCCACTTCCATTCCTCGACGACGTCCGGATCCGCTTGCTTGATCAGCGTGCGCAGACGGGCCAGCATCTTGCCGCGCCAGTCGTCCAGCTCCTTGATCCGCGCGTCGATCAGCTTGACGGGATCGTCGGTCTTCGCGCGAGTTTTTGTCGGGCTCTTGTTCATGCTGCTTGCAGCTCCCTTGAGTGTTTGTTCATCGTCGCGGCGGCGGGCGCCGCCTGGAGGCGACGCCACAGGAAGTATGAGAGCGCCCATAGCACGCCGGTGCCCGCAGCCCAGCTCCACGCCGCGAAGCCATCGCCTACTGCGAAGTGAGCGGTGATTGCAAACGCGATGTTGAGCGCGAACGCGGCGTAGGCCCACTCCTTGAGTCGCGCCGGCAGCGGCGCCAGCAGCACGACAATGCCGGCCAGCTTGGCCCACGCAAGTTGCACGCGGAAGTAATCGGGGAAGCCGAAATGCGCGAACGCGTCCGTCACCTGCGGCAGGAAGAGCTGCGCGTACGCGGTGAAACCGATCTGCAGACAGAAGACTGCAGTGACGGCCCAGAAGGCGATGACTGTTCCTTTCGAGCGATACATGTTCAGGTCTCCTTGTTGAACTGTTTGGAATACTCGGCTTGCAGACGCTGCCAGCCGTCGAACTTCATCGTTTCCATGCCGACCATGCGCCCGATCGGGTCGCCCTCGAGGTAATGGTCGAGCACGTCGAAGCAGATGTGCCAGCCCGCGGCGCCCCACGAGACGTAGCGACGATCGATGTTGTGCCAGAGCGTGAGGCGCGTGCCCTTGCCGCGCGGCTCCAGCTCCCATTTCAGATCGCTGTCACCCCAGCTGTACTGGAGCAGCTTCGGCTCTTCCGCGCGCTTCACGACGGTCTCGGAGACCTGCACTGTCGGCGCACTCACGGTCGTCAGCGTGACGGTGCCAGTGCTGGCAAGGCTGCGATCGGCATCGAAGGGCGCCCACTCCCGCAGCTGCTTCGGGTCCGTCAGTGCCTGCCAGACCTTGGCCGGCGGGTGGCGCAGCTCCCGTACGAGCACCAGCGTCCAGGTTTCGCCGTCCTTGTGGACCTCGGCGCCCGACGCCGGGCCCGGTTGATACTTGTCCCGACTGCTCATTTCTTCTTCCTCTTGCGGCGCGTGGGTTGATTCATGCGATCCAGGTGGCGCTCCAGCGCGTCGAGATGACCCGACCAGTAGCGGCGGAATGGAGCGAGCCAGGCGTCTATCTCCATGAGGGGCTCCGGCCTGATTCGATACAGGCGGCGTTGCGCGTCGACACGCGATTCCACGAAGCCGGCCTCGCGCAGCACGCGCAGATGCTTGGAAACGGAGGGCTGCGGCAGCTGCAGCTGCTGCTCGATGTCCCCCACCGATTGCTCAGCGGTGGCGAGCAGGCTGAGGATGGCGCGGCGGCT
>CADEEJ010000059.1:20939-22510 GCA_902826315.1 uncultured Steroidobacter sp. | reverse complement strand
CTGCTCGATGCCCTCACGGCGGAAGAGCAGGAAGCGATGCTCAAAGTCAGCCTGCTGCCCGAGATCACACCGGATCTCGTCAAGGACCTGACCGGATCCGAGGCCGCGCGCACGCTGCTCGCACGGCTGCATCAACGTCAGTTGCTCGTCACTCGCGGCGAAAGCGCTCGCAGCGTCTATCACCTGCACGATCTGCTGCGCGACTTCCTCCAGAATCTGCTCGCGCAGCACTTCGCGACCCGCGAGCTGGCGAATCTGCGCGAGCAGGCGGCGACGCTGCTGAACGCCGCCGGATATCCCGATGCCGCGATCGAGCTCGCGCTGCAAGCACAATCATGGCCGCTGGCGCGCGGCTTGATCGTTCAGCGGGCGGAGGCGCTGATCGCGCAAGGCCGCCGCGCCACGCTGATCGACTGGTGTAACGCGCTGCCGACTTCCGAATGCGACGCGTGGATCTGCTACTGGCTCGGCGTCGCGAACATGGCCGATGACGCTGCCGCGGAGTCGTGGTTCGCACGCGCCTGGACGGCATTTGGCGAGCGCGGCGAGCTCGACGGGCAATGCCTCACGGCGGCTCGCGCGGTGCTCTCGAAGTCCGACAGCTGGCGCACTCACGAAGGGCTCGCGGCGTGGACCCAGCGCGTGATCGACCTCATCGAGCGCGACTTCCCGAAACTCTCGCGCGGCGATCAGCTGCTCGCCTGGACGGGAATGTTGCGCGCGGTCGACTTCGCACAGAACTACCAGAGCGATGCACCCGCCGTGCGCCGACTCACTGAGCATTTGCTGGAGCGTCTCGCCGTGCGCACACCCGGCGACACGTCGAACCTGCGACTCATGGCGAGCCTCACGTTGATCGATCACGCCGGCGCGACTGGCCGCGCAGAGCTGTTCGAGCGCGCGGTCGACAGCGTGGCCGACGATCTGAAGGCGAGCGATCTGTCGTCGTGGGTTTTCGGCAGCTGGCTGGTGACGTTCGGCTCGGTGACCTCCCGCTACTTCACCTATGCCAAGCGCGGCTTCCCGTACGCTTCATCGGAAGACGCGTTGCGCGCCGCCGTCGCGATCGGCGAGCGCGAGGGCTTGCGTGGCGTCGAGTTCGGCGCGCTCTATCACCTGCAGCTGCTCATGAAGTTGCGCAACGACTGGTCCGAATTCGCGATGCTGATCGCGCGCATCGCGGAAATTTCCGACAGCCGTTACACGACGCAGGTCGCCGTCGCAGCGGATTGCGAAGCGGCGCTGCACACCCGGCAGAAGCGCTTCGCGGCGGCGAGCGCGGACTGCGATCGCTTCATGACCGCCATCGAAGCAGCGAACGAGCCGCCGCTCGAGCGCTGGCCGCACTTCATCACGAAGTTCCAGGTGCTGCTCGCGGCAGAGATGCCCGACGAGGCCGGCGCATTCCTCGAAGGTCTGGTCCATCTGTTCGACGGTGCGATCAGGCAGCGCACGCAGATCTGCGTGCTCGCCGCGCATGCGTTCGCGGCAAAGTGGCGCGGGGCCGATGACTATGCCGAGCGGCTGCGCACTTGCCTGACGCATTTGCGCGCGGCGAACTGGACGGCGGT
>CADEEJ010000059.1:16025-20839 GCA_902826315.1 uncultured Steroidobacter sp. | reverse complement strand
GCCTGCTCGCTGCAGGATATATATGAGTGGCTCTGGCCGGATGCCGAGGGCGACCAGGCCAAGGCTGCGTGCGAGCAGGCGCTGCATCGCCTGCGCAAGATCCTGTCCGCGCCGGATTTGATCGTGCAGCGCGAAGGCAAGTTGTACCTGTCGGCGCAGCACACCTGGGTCGACCTCGTGGATTGGGAGCGCAAGCTGACCGAGGCGCTGCGCACTCCGCAGGACGAAGTGATGCAGCGCGCCCTGGATGAGTTCGGCGGGCCCCTCTTCCGCTCGGAGCGCACGACAGCCTGGGCGCTGCCGGCGATCGAGCGGGTGCGCAGCAAGTTCATCGATCTCGCGGGCCGCCTGGCACGGAGATTCGAAGGGCGCGGCGACCATGCCGGCGCGCGCGCCGTGTATTTGCGGGCGATCGACATGTATCCGACATCGGCTCTTTGTTACGAAGGCCTGATCCGCAACCGGCTCGCCATGCAGGACCAGGCCGGCGCGCTCGAAGACTACGAGCGCTACCTGCGCGTCATTCAATCGACGCGCGAAGCCCAGCCATCTCCGGCCATTCGTTCGTTGGTCGGCGCCCTGTTGCGCTGAACGTAAGCGATTCGTAAGCACCGTCGGGGGACACTGCTGGCGTAACCAGGAGGTTCCCGCCATGAACATGCACCGTTCAGCGTTGGTCGTTTGCGCCCTGGCTTTGGCGCCAGCGGCATTCGCCGCGCAGCTCGTCGTCCCGCGCGATTTCCCGACGATCCAAGCGGCGGTGGACGCCGCAACACCCGGCAGCACGATCCTCATCAAGCCCGGCACGTATACGGAAGAGTTGGTCATCGACAAGAACCTGTCGTTCAAGCCGCTGCACTCGTTCGGACGTGGCGTGACGATTCGCTCGCCGGCCAAGCTCACGCCGTTCGCCGTCGTCCACCCCTCGGAGCGCGAACTGGTGGCGATCGTGCGCATCGGCAAGGGCGCACGCGTCAGCTTCAGCGATTTGACTGTCGCCGGTCCCATTCCTTGCGGCCCATCGGCCAGCGGCATGATGGTCGTCGGCGGTGGGCGCCTGACCTTGCGCGAAGTACGCGTAACGGCCATCCGTCCGACGCCGAACTGCCCCGCCGAACAATCGAGCGGCAACGCGGTCCGGATGGGCTTCCCGCCCAATGTCGAGATGCAGGGCGAGTTCGGCACGACCGGCAGCCTGGACGCGCGCAACATCCTGGTGGACGGCTTCTTCGGCGACGGCATCCTCGGCCTGGGATTCGGCGAAGAGCGCGCCGAGGTGCGCGTCGTGGAAAGCGTCGTCAGCGGCGGGCCGTCGCGGCCGGGCCTGTTCCAGGCGGGAATCATCGTCGTCGCCAACATGCGCGCCGTACTGCGCGACAACGCGGTCGGTCCGGTCTACTGCACGCACGAACTGTGCGGCGCGGATCTGGGACCGGACGAATTCCAGGCAGTCGCGATCGGCTCGGACTCGCTGACCGGCACCGATCACGTGGTAGCGAACAATTTTCTGTTCGGCACGGATATCGGCATCTGGCCGAGCGGCGGGCTGACGGGGATCTCGCACAACTTCATCGCGACCAGTATGTTCGGCATGGTGCTGATGGACGGCGACTACGTGACCGATCACAACATCATCGTCAGTGGCGAAGCCGGCATCGTCGCGCTCGCGACCGCAGTCGACACGACGGTGCGCTCGCGCAGCGACTTCATCACGCGCAACGTCGGCGAGCCGACGCTGGAGATCGAGCCGCTGGAGTTCAGAGCGACGGTGGTGCGAACGCGCTAAGGCTTGGCCAACACCATCAGCTTCACGATCTCTTCGGTGACGTTCGGTTCAAGGCCTTCGGTGTGGCCCTTGCCCATGCGCACGACGTCGGCAACGACGTGGCCATCCTTGCAGCCCGGATAGACATACACACGGGCGGTACCGGGACCCGGAGCGAGTCCCCAGATCTTGTTGGGTGCGCGCGTGCCGCTCGTGTCGTAGATATATCCGGCCTTGGTATCGACGACATCGGACCGCTGCTCGCGCGCTCCGCAGCCGAGTTGCTGTGCCCAACGCGATTCGCTGGGCAACCCCGCGGGCGTGAACTCGTGCTCACCGGACTCGTAGATGTGCGAGAACGGATAGTCGGGCAGATTCTCCGCGTACGCTGCGAGTCGCAGCGGAGCTCCCGGCGTGGCGCCCGGCGGTGCCGCCGGCGGAGGTCCGGGTATCGTCGCGCGAATGTCTTCGCGCTTCGAGCCGAGGCGACCGCCCGACAGGCTGACCCAACCGGTCAGGCGCTCGCGGAAGAAATCCGTGAGCAGCAGCCGATTGGAAGTCTGGCCGCCTTGCGAATGACCGGCGAGCCAGAACGCTTTGATGCGCTCCTTGCCGAGCTGCTCGTAGATCGAAGTGACGATGTTCTTCAGGTACTCGTCATCCGCCTCCGACCACACGCGCGTCGGCGAGTTCGGCGTGGCGACGACCAGCCGATACTTGTCCTTGAGGTCGAGCAACGGGAAGTAGTGGCGCGTCCAGTTGCCGTACGAGCCGCCGCCGTGCAGGTTGAGCACGAACGTCACCTTCTCGTCCGCGCGCAGATCGCACGGGTAATCGAGGAAGTACGTGCGGCGGGTCTTCATCTCGACGACCGGGCCGGGATTGATCACGCGATCGCCCGGGCAATCCTTGTCGGGACAATGCAGCGGCGGCGGTGTGGTGCAGGTCGCGCCGCTGAACTGGAACGGCTTGTCCTGACCTGCAGCAACGCCGCCGCAACCGGCGACTGCGACGATCGCACCGAGAACTTTGAGCGTCGAGTTCATTTGAGCCGCTCCTTCGTGTCGCGAAGCAGCTCAAGCATACGGAGGCGGCGCGGCCGCCTCACGCGTCTTGTCGATTCTTTATCGTGCGACTCTCATGAGCCGACGCGGCGACGCGCTTTCAGCAGCACGTTCACGGGCTCTGGCCGGCCATTCCAGTAGTCGAAACGCACGCGCCCGTCAGGCAGTTGGCTGACGGTCGCCGGAATCGCGTTGAACGTGCAATACCACCCGGAGGGCAGAACTACCGCGTTGCGCGGCCGGCCGAGACTGCGATCGAACACGAGATCTTCGCCGTCGAGCTTGTAGCTGACCGGCGCGGTGTAAGTCTCCGCGATCCGCAGACGCAGCGATTGTCCGGCCTGCAGCGCAGGAAACGGAATGACGACGACGCGCGCGTCGGGTTCGACGGCCTCGCCCGCGTTGATCTTCGACGCGACCATCTCCGCGCCGCTCATCTCCTTCGCCTGCAACTGCTCGCCGGTATCGAGAACGCTTGCGGAAGGATTGCTCGCAGTGCTGCCCTTGCGGACGACGTTGGCGTAACCGTTCACGCCGGGCCGCGTTTCGGTGTAGTCGTGATAGAGCGCGAACGCGTGAGTCTCGGGCTGCTGCAGGAAGTAGACGATGTCGCGATCCTGATGCGCGCGCTCGGAGAGTCGATTTTCTTCCGTCTCGCCTTCGAACGGCGACTCCCAGCTTCGCTGCTTCGTCGCAGCCTTCGGCGCACCCGCGGCACCGGTCTGCGCGGTTTTCGTCGCGCGCAGCACGACCGGAGCCGTCGCGCCGCTGTTGTTCATGAAGCTGATCGCGATCCTGCCGTCGCTCTCCGTGAGCAGCTGCGAGGGCACCGTCAGGCCGACGACCTCATATCCCGCAGGCAGCACGACCTTGTTGCGACGGACGCCGAGCGGGCGATCGAAGACGATCGCCTTGCCGTCGACGAAGTAGCTCTTCGCGTCCTCGTACGTCTTGATGATGACGATGCGGCCCCGGCCGTTCTTCGGCACCGGCCGCGCCAACGCGACCTTGATGTAGTTCATGTCGAGATCGGCATCGGCCAGCAACGCGTCCTTGCGCGCCTCGGCACCGCTCACGATCTCGAACTGCAGCGGCTTGCCGGTCATCGCATCGAGCACGCTCTCCTCGCTCGCAGCGCTGCCCTTGCGAATCGGGTTGTAGTAGTGCTGCGCGCCGGCGGTCGTCGCCGTCACTTCGTACGTGATCTTGAAGCGACCGCTGCCCGGTGCGAGCAGCTCATAGCGCGTGTACTCGTCGGTCTCGGTCTGGCCGGTGGCCGTCGGGAAATAGAAGCCGTCTTTCGCGTCCTGCGCCCGCGGCGCCGAGCACAATGCCAAGGCGAAGAACGCCGCGAATATCGGCACTAGACATGGCTTCATGACTGCTCCCGTCGGTTCAGGTGTCCCCGGTCGGGATGATACCGGCAGTCTCCACCATCAGGATGACGGTGTGCTCCGGCGCTCGCGGCCGGTGCATGACGCCCTTCGGTACGACGAATGCCTGGCCGGGACGCAGGTCGACGGTGCGGTCTTCCATCTCGATGATGAAACGGCCGCTGACGACGTAGAAGAATTCGTCCTCGGTGTCGTGCTTGTGCCAGTGATACTCGCCCTGCACGGAACCCAGGCGCACGACCGATTCGTTCACCTGGCACAGCGTCTGGTTGTACCAGGGGTGCTGGTTGGCGGCGACCAGCGCGTTCACGTCGATGACGTCGCCGGCTGGATGCAGGATGTTGAGGTGGGTGGAGTATTTCGAGCTGTAGTCGGCGGTCGTGGTGGACATGGAGGTTCCTCGGAGTCGGGCTGGAGCGGCCGACCTGCAGCCCGATGCTAAGCTAGCGATGCAGCAACCGGAAGCACTGCCATGCCTGAATTCTTCGATCGTCGAACGTTCCTGCAGAGCTCACTGCTCACTGCCGGCGCGCTCTCGTATTGGCCGCACAGTTTGCTCGCACAGGAGCAAGTACAGCGCACGGTCGCTCG
>CADEEJ010000059.1:12525-15925 GCA_902826315.1 uncultured Steroidobacter sp. | reverse complement strand
TGTGGGTTCGGCCCCTCGACAACGCTTTGATGGACCGCATTCTCGAGCGCGAATACGGCGGCATGAACGAGGTGCTCTACAACTACGCCGCGGTCACCGGCCAGGATCGCTGGCGCGAGCTGGCGCAACGCTTCGACCGCAAGCGCATCTTCGAACCGCTCGCCGCCGGTCGCGACGAGCTGCAAGGCTTGCACGTCAACACGACGATCCCGCAGGTGATCGGCGCTGCCCGCGGCTACGAGCTCACCGGCGACAGAAGCCTGCACGACTGCGCCGATTACTTCTGGCACACCGTCACGGAGCGTCGCTCCTACTGCACGGGCGGCACGAGCAACGGCGAATCCTGGAACGCGCCGCCGGGAAAGCTGGCAGCGGAGCTGTCGGGTTACACGCAGGAGTGCTGCGTCACCTACAACATGCAGAAGCTCACGCGACACATCTTCGGCTGGACAGCAGACCCGCGCGCCGCGGACTACTACGAGCGCGCCTACTACAACGGCATCCTCGGCGGGCAGCATCCGCGCGACGGCAACAAGCTCTACTACGTGCCGTTACAGAGCGGCTTCTGGAAAATGTTCGGCACGCCGCTACACGATTTCTGGTGCTGTACTGGCAGCATGGCGGAGGCGTTCGCGAAGCTCGGCGACAGCATCTACTTCAAGGACGACGACGGCCTGTACGTCAATCTGTTCGTGCCGTCGGAAGTGACGTGGCAGGAGAAAGGCTTGCGCATCGTGCAGGACACGACGTTCCCGGAAAGCGATCGCGTGACGCTCACCGTTCGAGCGGCCGCGCCCCGGCGCGCGCAACTGCGCATTCGCGTGCCGTACTGGAGCGTCGGTGGTTCGGCGACCTTGAACGGCGCGCGACTGGAGAGCTTTGCAACACCGAGCAGCTACTTCGTCCTCGACCGCACCTGGCGGGATGGCGATCGCGTCGAAGTGCGCTTGCCGATGCGCCTGCATTCCGCGCCTATGCCGGACGACCCGACGGTGCAAGCCGTGATGTACGGGCCGATCGTGCTGGCGGGCAAGCTCGGCACGGCCGGGCTCACTGCGGACACTCTGCGCGCGGAGCCGACCAAACCGCGCACTGTTCCGGAGTACAAGCTGGAACCGATCGCCGCTCCGGCCATTCGCGCGTCGTCGAGCGACCCAACCACCTGGCTCAAGCAGACGGGGACGAGCCCGCTCGAATTCCGCACGGTCGGGCAGTCGCAGGAGCTGACGCTCGTGCCGCTCAATCGGATCTTCGACGAGCGCTACGCCGTTTATTGGAAGCTGGTGTAGGACCGGCCGCCTCTGGATCGTCATTGGGATAGAGACCCACTGAACGTAGCGGAGGAGCATCCCATGGCCGAGCAAGAGCGCGTCCCCAGCCCGAAGGTCGTCGCGGCAGCCGACTGGCAGACCCAGCGCAAGGCGTTGCTGGAACAAGAGAAGGAGCTGACCCGGCAACTGGACCGCGTAAACGCAGCGCGCCGCCGCCTGCCGATGGTCAAGATCGACAAGACGTACACATTCGAGGGCCCGAACGGCAAGGCGACGCTGCTGGACCTGTTCGCGGACCGCCGCCAGCTCATCGTCTATCACTTCATGTTCGACCCGGCCTGGGAAAAAGGCTGCCCGGGCTGCACCGGATACGTCGATGCGCTCGGCGACCTGTCGATGCTCGCCAAGCGCGACACGCATTTCGTCGTGATCTCGCGCGCGCCGCTCGCGAAGCTGGAGAAGTTCAAGAGCGCGAAGGGCTGGAATCGGCCCTGGTATTCCTCGTTCGGCAGCGACTTCAACTACGACTTCCAGGTGACGCTGGAAAAGGGCGAGGCACACGGCATCAGCGTGTTCTTCCGCCTCGGCAGCGACGTGTTCCACACGTATTCGACCTACGCGCGCGGCACCGAATCGCTGACCGACGCCTATGCGCTGCTCGATCGCACGCCGTACGGACGCCAGGAAGATTTCGAGGACTCGCCGCCGGGCTGGCCGCAGAAGCCGACTTACGGTTAGCCGCGCCGCCGGCCTGCTGGTGCCGTTGGCCGGCAGGGGCTATTCAGCAGCAGCGCGAGGGATCAGGCTCCAGCGAAACGGAGGATGTCGCCATGTACCTCGCGCTGAAACTCCTGCACGTCGTCGCAGTGATCATCTTTCTCGGCAACATCACGACGGGTCTGTTCTGGCACGCACACGCTGCGCGCACGCGCGATCCGAAGCTGCTCGCGCATACGATGGAGGGAATCATTCGCAGCGACCGCTGGTTCACGCTGCCAGGCGTCTTCGCGATCATCGCGGCGGGTGTGGGGCTCGCGCTCTACGGACACTTCCCGCTGCTGCGCACGCCGTGGATCTTCTGGACGCTCGTGCTGTTCGCGATCTCGGGCATCGTCTTCGGCGTGCGCGTCGCGCCGATGCAGCGTGAGCTGAAGGCGCAGGCGGAGAACGGCATGCGCGGAGGATTCGACTACGGCCGCTATCGCGCCCTCGCACTTCGGTGGGAAGTGTGGGGCGCGATCGCGCTGCTCACGCCAGTTATCGGGCTGGCGCTGATGGTGATGAAACCCGCCTAGCTCGCTGCGCGGCGAGCAGAGCTGCCAGCCCGAGCAACATCAACGCATTCGTACTGCCGCCGCCTCCACCGCCGCCACCGCCCGGGGGCGCAGGCGGAGCCGGCGGCGGCGCAGGCGTCGGGTCGTCATCGGTGATCGTCAACACTGCGCTCGTCTGTGCGCCGAGTGTCGCACCGCCTGTCGGCGTCGACAGCGTGAGGTTCACGGTTTCGTCGGGCTCGTCCGTCGTGTCCTGCAGGATCGGCACGGTCACCGTCTTCGCAGTCGTGTCGCCGGCAGCAAACGTCACGAACGTGTCGGTTGCAGTGTAGTCGGCAGCTTCCGCCGCCGTGCCGTTTGATGTTGCGAGTCGCGCGCTCACTGCGCCTGCACTTCCGCCAGTGCGCGTGACCGTGATCGTGACGGTGCCCGCACCTTCCGCCGCTGCGTACGTCGCGGCACTGAGTTGCAGAGTGCCGTTGCTCGGCGGAGGTGGTGGCGGCGGCGGCGGTGCGGCGCCGTCGTTGATTGTCAGCACAGCGGTCCCTTGCGCGCCGAGATCGCCAAGGCACCAATTCTTGGACAGAGTCAGATTGACCGTCTCCGCAGCTTCAGCCGTACCGTCGTTGACGATCGGAATGTTGAACGTCTTCGGAGTCAGGTCGCCGTTGCGCCACTCCAGCGTGACATCGGTCGGCGTGTAGTCAGTCGTCGCGATCGCGGTCCCTGGGCTCGCCATTGCGCGCACCTTCACAGGCCCGGCCGCACGGCCGGTGCGATTCACGGTGATCGTCGCTGTGCCAGTGGCTTCTGCAGCTGCGTAGGTCGCCGCCGAGAACGCGAGTGTCGGCATCG
>CADEEJ010000059.1:3835-12425 GCA_902826315.1 uncultured Steroidobacter sp. | reverse complement strand
CTGAGCTTCGCCACGAACCCCAGGTGGTTCGGCGACGGCGTGGTCCGCCACGCGCCGGCTGTCACCGGGAAGTTGCCTGTCGTGCCTGCAATGTACGCGCTGCCGGCGGCATCCACCGCGATCGCGCGCGGCTCGTCGACGTTGTTGCCGCCGAGGTAGGTCGAGTACACGTACCCCGTGGCAGTCGGGTTGATCTTCGTCACGAACGCGTCGAAGCCGCCGTCGAGCGTCGCGTCGAATGGATTCGCGAGCGGCAGATCCGTGTCGGACGAAGTCAGGCCGACGACATAGATGTTGTTGCTGCCATCGAGCGCCATCCCGCGGATGCGGATGATGCCGCTGCCACCGAGGTCGTTACCGAAGCGCGTCAGGAACGCAAGCCCGCTGCCGTTCGGCAGCAGCTTCGCGATGTACTGATTGCCGGTCGTGTTGATGACACCCGGCGTGACCGGTAGCGGTACCGTCGGGTTGGTCGGCGAGCTGCCCGCGAGATAGATGCTGCCGGCGCCGTCGACGGCGAAGCCGAGCAGAGTTTCGGTCGTGCTGGAGCTGAGATAGGTCGAGTAGACCAGCGCGGTGCCGGTCGCATTGAGCTTCAAGGCCACGACATCTGTGTCGACGCCGCTGGTCGCATTCGCTGTGGTGTCGAACGCTCCCGGCGTCGTCGGGAAATCGTTCGACTGCGACGTGCCGCCGAACAGCACCTCGCCGGCCCCGTTGATCGCGATGCCGCCGACGCCGATCTCGTCACGCGTGCCGCCGATGTAGGTCGAATACAGCAAGGCGTCGCCGGCGGCGTTGAGCTTCACGATGTAGAAATCGAGATCTTCCTCGAGCGCCGGCTGCAGCACGCCGGCGGTCGTCGGAAAGTCGTCGGAGTTCGTGACGCCCGCCGCATAGACCTCGCCGGCGCCGTTGACGGTGATCGCTTGATACGGGTCGACGGATCCGCCCAAGCCCTCGGAGCCGTGGTCGCCGCCGAGGAAGGTCGAGTATTCGTACACGGGATCGATGACCAGCTGGCGCGAGCGGTCGTAGCGGCCGAGCTCGAAGCGCAGCTCATCCGGCGCGACTTGCACGAAGCGCGCGTCGACCTGTCGCGGCTGACCGTCGGCGTCGCGCTGATACGCCACCGGCATGTGATGGATCAGCTCGCCTGCCGAAGTGCTTACGATCAACTCGCCGCGAGTCCCGACTTCGATCTGCTGCGCGCCCGCGAACCGCAGGCGGATCGCGTCGGCAGCCGCACCGGGCTCGAGGATGAAATCGTATTCCGGCCGTTGGCGCGTGCCGTAGAGCTTGAGGCTGATGCCCGGATACAGGTCCGACACTCTGACCGCAGCGAACTGCTGCACCCCTGAGATCCACTTCGCCGGATCCTTGCCTTTCAGGTAATTCGTGCGCCCGGGAATCGCGTCTTCGCCGTGCACGGCCGGTAGCTTTGCGCCGGGAAAGCTCATGCGAACAGCGTGATCCCGCTGCGTGCCGTCGAGGCGCCAGACGACTTCCCGCGCGGTGATGAACTGCGTGTAGCCGGAGCCGTGCGTGATGAAGCGCACCTGCGGATCCGCCTGGCCGCGGTTCTCTTCGTAGGCGAGCGGCAGTCCCTGGAGTTTCGCCAGCGGCGCGGCGGAGCGCGTTTCAGGCAAGTGCGCCGGCAAGCCGCCGGTCACGCCGAGCCGCTGCGCGGCCAGCATCACGACCAGCGCCGTCGCAGCCACCAACGGAACCGGCCATTGCTTGAGGACCCATGTCGACACGTTGCGCCTCCCCGTTTGCAGGACGCAACGAGAGTGCCGACCGCGCGCTTACGAATGGCTTACGCGGCAACGGCCGTGGACAGGGACTAAAGGGCTATTCTTCGCGCAGCATGCGCTCGCGTCGCGCGAGCTCGTCGGCCGAAGGGTTACTGAGCGCGAACGAACCGGGCTTGACCATGCCCGCGCGCTCGTAAGTGACGATCGTCACGCCGCTCGGCGAGGTCTTCGAATCCAGCAGCTTGAAGGCCGTCGGGATCGTGCCGCTGCCGAACAGCCGCTTGCCCTTGCCGAGCACCAGCGGGTAGATCAACAGCTGGAAGCGGTCGATGAGGTCGTGCCTGAGCAAGGTCTGCAGCAGCTGGCTGCTCCCCTGCGTCAGCAGTGTCGGACCGTCCTCGCGTTTCAGCCGCGACACTTCCATCGGCACATCGTGAATCGCCACGGAGTTCTGCCACTTCAGCGGCGCAGTCGAGGACGTGGCGACGTACTTCTTCGCATTGTTCAGCGCTTCGGCGAACGGGTCGTTCTGCAGGTGCGGCCAATGCGCCGCGAAGATCTCGTACGTCTTGCGACCCAGCAGCAGGTCGTACGGCTGGCTGAAAATGCCCCCCATGACGTCGCCGATGAGGTCGTCCCAGTAGTTGAACGTCCAGCCGCCGAGTTGAAAGCCGCCGGTCGGATCCTCCTCCGGACCGCCCGGCGCCTGCATCACCCCGTCGAGGCTGATGAAAGCCGCGGCGTGCACGTTGCGCATCGTGAAGTTTCGCATCGAGCGACACATTGGCATGAGCACATGTCCAATGCATTGGTCTACGGTCAGAAATTTGTTATCAGTTTGTAACTTACGAGCCGTGACGCGCGGCGTCCCGCGAATTCGACAAGGTATTGCTGCCGCGCAAGCACAAGTGAGTTTCGCGCCGGCCGGTTTCTCGAACGCCGTTCCCTGCATAAGGTACGCCTCGTCGCATACCTTCGCCGGGAGTCGAGTGTCCATGTCGAGTCGAAGAGTCGGATCTGTGGTGCTGATTGTTGCCGTGGTTGCTACTGGCGGCGTGCTCGCCGCCTGGAAACATTCCGCGCTCCAAAACGCGAATGCCGCCGCGTCGAATCAGCCCGAGCCCGTGGAAACGGTGCAAGCGGCTGCTGTCGAGGAACGTGAATACAAGCCGGTCACGACCGCGATCGGCACGGTCGTCGCGACGCGCTCGATAAGCGTTCGCAACGAACTGCCGGGCACGGTGCGGCAGGTCACTCTCGAACCCGGTCAGGTCGTCGAGCGAGGCACAGTGCTCGTTGCACTGGACGTCGCGGTCGAGCAAGCCGAGCTGAAGGCGCTCGAGGCGCAGGCCGAGCTCGCCGAGACGCAGTTCGCACGCGTCACCAAGCTCAGCGAGCAACGCGCCGTGTCCACGGAGGAAGTCGACAGCACGCGCGCGGCGCGCGACGTCGCCCTGGCGCAGATCGCCCGTACCAAGGCCACGATCGATCGCAAGACGATCCGTGCGCCGTTCCGCGCTCTGGTCGGCATCTCCGACGTGCATCCCGGGCAGTACCTGAGCGAAGGGACTTACCTGACGTCGTTGCAGGGCGTCGATGAGTCCGTATACGTCGACTTCGCGGTCGCTCAGCAGGTTGCGGCTGGATTGCGCAGCGGCGACAAGATTCAGGTATTGACCGCCAGCGCCACTCCGGTCGCGGCAACGATCGTGGCGACGGATGCACGCGTCGATCCGACGACGCGCAACGCGTCCGTCCGCGCGAAGGTGTTGGACGCGAGACTTGCGCCGCCACCGGGTGCATCGGTTCGCGTCCAGGTGCCGGCCGGCATTGCTCGCCTCGCAGTCGCGATCCCGGCGAGTGCGCTGCGCAAGGGACCGGGCGGCGACTTCGTGTTCGTCGTCGCGCAGGACAAGGACAGCAAGGCGCGAGCCCAGCAGCGTCCGGTGCAGGTCGAGGCTCTTGCCGGCGATGAAGTCGTGATTCGCGACGGACTCGTTGCCGGCGAGCAAGTCGCGACGTCCGGCTCGTTCAAGCTGCGCGATGCAGTCCTGGTGTCGGTGATTCCGCAACCCGAGTCCGTTGCAGCCAACAGCGGCGCCGCCGCCCCCGTCGCGCTATGAAATCCTTCACCGATCTGTTCATCAAGCACCCGGTGCTGGCCGCCGTGGTGAACCTCGTGATCGTGCTGGTCGGCCTGCGTGCGCTGACCACGCTGCCGGTCCAGCAGTTCCCGAGCATCCAGAGCTCGTCGGTGATCATCACGACCGTCTACACCGGCGCGAGCGCCGACACGGTCCGCGGCTTTCTCACGACGCCGATCGAGCGCGCAGTTTCGTCGATCGGCGGCGTGGACTACGTCGAGTCGACCAGCCGCGCCGGCGTCAGCACGGTGACGGTGCGTCTGAAGCTGAATCACGACAGCACTGCAGCACTCGCCGAAGTCACGGCTCGTTTGCAGCAGGTGCGATCGGAGCTGCCGAGCGAAGCTGAGCCGCCTGCCGTCGAGGTCCAGCGCGCCGACCGCCCGTACGGCACTTTCTATTTGAGTTTCACTTCGACGCAACGTGACGTACCCGCGCTGACCGATTGGCTGTCGCGGACGTTGCAACCGCAGCTGTCGACGCTGCCGGGTGTGCAGCGTGTGACCATCGAAGGCGGCCGGCCGCTTGCGATGCGCATCTGGATCGATCCGGATCGCCTTGCAGCGCGCGGTCTCTCGCCCGGTGACGTGCACGCGGCACTCCAGCGCAACAACTACCTCGCGGCGGTCGGTCAGACGAAGAGCAATCTCGTACAGGTCAATCTGCTCGCGAACACGGATCTGCGCGCTGTCGATGAGTTCGAGAACCTGATCGTCGCCGAACGCAACGGCGGCATCGTGCGCCTGAGCGACGTCGCGCGCGTCGAGCTCGGCGCCGAAGAAGCGGCGATGGTCGCCAAGTACAACGGCCAGCAGGGCGTGTATCTCGGCATCTGGCCGCTGCCCGGCTCGAACGAGATCGAAGTCGCCAGCGCACTGCGCGACGAGATGGAGCGCATCCGCCCCACCCTGCCCGGCGACGTCGACATGAAGCTCGTGTGGGACGGCACGATGTTCATGCGCGACGCGCTCAAAGAAATCACGAAGACGCTCGGCGAGACGGTGTTGATCGTCGCCATCGTCGTGTTCCTGTTCATGGGCTCGGTGCGCACGGCGCTCGTGCCGCTGGTCGCGATGCCGGTTTCGCTGTTCGGTGCCGCGGTCGTCATGCTCTCGGCCGGCTTCAGCCTCAACCTGCTGACGATTCTCGCTATCGTGTTGTCGGTCGGCCTGGTCGTCGACGATGCCATCGTCGTGGTGGAGAACATCGAGCGACACGTGCGTGAGGGAAAGTCGCGCATCGAAGCGGCGCTGCTCGGCGCGCGGGAGCTGAAAGGCCCGATCATCGCGATGACCATCACGCTCGCGACGGTGTACACGCCGATCGCCTTCCAGGGCGGGCTCACCGGCTCGCTGTTCCTGGAGTTCGCGATTACGCTCGCTGCAGCAGTCGTCGTGTCGGGCCTGGTCGCGCTGACGCTGTCGCCGGTCATGAGCTCTAAGTTCGTGCACGAGCACGGCGAGGAAACCCGGTTGACGAAACTCGTCAATCGCGCGTTCGGCGCCGTGAGCCGCACGTACGCGCGGTTGCTCGACGGCGCGCTCGACATGCGGTGGGCAATCGCAGCGGTTGCAGCCCTCGTGACGATCGCTGCGTGGCCGCTGTACCAGTATTCGCATCAGGAGCTGGCGCCGGTCGAGGATCAGAGCCACATCAGCCTGTTCTTCGAAGGCTCGCCGGACTCGACGCTGCAAGCGTCCAACGACAACTCGCTGCAGGTGGTGAAGAGCATCACCGGCTTCCCCGAGACGCGCTTCATGTGGTCGCTCACTGCACCGTGGGGCGGCTTCGGCGGCCTGGTCGCGAAGGACTGGCACGAGCGCGGGCGCTCGACCTCGCAGATGTACGGTGAGGTGTACGGTGCCGTCTCGCAGATTCCCGGCCTGCGCATCTTCCCGCGCCTGGATCCGCCGCTGCCGACGCCCGGCCAGTTCGACGTCGAATTGATCGTGCAGAACTCCGGCGAGCTGGAGGAGCTGCTCGAGACGACGCAGGCAGTGCTGAACGCCGGCTGGCAGAGCGGCAAGTTCCTGTACGTCGACACCGATCTGAAGATCGATCTGCCGGAGGCACGCGTCGTGCTCGATCGCGAGCGGCTCGCGGACCTCGGCCTCGACCTGGCAACGGTCGGGCGCGAGCTCGGCACGATGCTCGGCGGCGCGTACGTCAACCGCTTCAATTATTTCGATCGCAGCTACAAGGTGATCCCGCAGCTCAGCGACAAGGATCGCTCGACGCTCAATCCGCTGCTGGATCTGAAGATCAAGACGCCGGACGGCCGGCTCGTGCCCGTCTCGACGTTCACGCGCATCGAGACCGTGACCGGTCCGCGCACGCTGAATCGCTTCCAGCAGCGCAACTCCGCGCGCATCTTCGGCGGCGTCGTGCCGGGCGCGACGAAGGATCAGGGACTACGTGTGCTCGAAGCGGCTGCGCAGAAAGCCGGCGGCAAGAACGTGACGCTCGACTACGCGGGCGAATCGCGCCAGATCCGCCAGGAAAGCAAGGCGCTCACGACCACGCTCGGCTTCGCGCTGATACTGATCTACCTGGTGCTCGCCGCGCAGTTCCGCAGCTTCCGCGATCCGTTGATCGTGCTGCTCGGCTCGGTGCCGCTCGCGATCTCCGGCGCGCTCATGTTCACGTTCCTGGAGCTGACGACGATCAACATCTACTCGCAGGTGGGCCTGATTACGCTGGTGGGCCTGATCGCGAAGAACGGCATCCTGATCGTGGAATTCGCGAACACCCTGCAGGAGCGTGGACTGGCGAAGCTCGATGCGATCCGGCAAGCGACGCAGACACGGCTGCGGCCGGTGTTGATGACCTCGGCCGCAACAGTGTTCGGTCACTTCCCGCTCGTGCTCGTCTCCGGCCCCGGCGCCGAAGCGCGCAACAGCATCGGCATCGTGCTGGTCACCGGCATGATCGTCGGCACGCTGTTCACGCTGTTCGTCGTGCCGGTGTTCTACCAGATGATCGCTGCCGATCACCGCGCTCGCGAGAGCGCGGTCACGGGCACGGCTCCTGAGCCCATACCGGCGTGAGGACGAACGCGCGGTGCTGCCGCACTTCAACGACGGCATGTACGCGGTCGTGGAAGTGAGCGGACGCGGCGGTAACGACGATCGCTGAGCGCGAGCGCGACGAACGTCAGCAACGCCAGGATGCTGTAAGGCTCCATCGCGCCGCCGCCGCCTCCCCCTCCACCGCCGGAGTTCACGGGCGGTGGCGGTGGCGGCGGTGCACTGACATCGAACGCTACCTGCGCAGTGTCGTTGCCGAAATTGGTGTCGTTGCGCGCGACCAGCGTGACGGTGCCGACGAACGATCCGGCACTGCGCCCCTGCAACGTGAGAGCGACCCGGCGGGCCGTTGCTGGCTCGACCGTGCCCAGCAGACAGATGATCGTCACGCCAGTGACCGAGCACGCACCGCTGTCGGCGGTGACAGCCCCGATGAAGACCACATTCGGATTTACCGTCAGGAAGACCCTGGCGTCATCGATCGGCGCGGTTGCAGTCACAGTGACGATCGGAAACGCAAACGTCTCCCCGACGCGTCCGCTCGCTGTCGCGGCGGTTACCTGCACGCCGGCATCGCCCTGACGATCGGTCACGGTCACGGCGAGCGAACCCGTATCGTTGGCCGCATTCACGTCGAAACCGAACGTCGCCAGCTGTACGCTCACCGCGAAGTTCGCCATGAACTGTGCGCGTACGCGCAGCTCGATCTGGCGCACCTCGCGTGGCGCCAGCGCGTCGATGAAGCAAGTGATGGACGAAGGACCGTTGGTCAGGCACCGGCCGCCAGCAACGGTGGCTGAATCGACCAGCACGTGACTGGGCACCGTCATCGTCACTCTGGGAGAGGTCGGCAGGCGGCCGTTCCTCACGACGATCGGCAGCGGCTGCG
Source organism: uncultured Steroidobacter sp. (assembly GCA_902826315.1). Lineage (GTDB taxonomy): Bacteria > Pseudomonadota > Gammaproteobacteria > Steroidobacterales > Steroidobacteraceae > Steroidobacter. The sequence continues at coordinate 4,609 of CADEEJ010000059.1, read as the reverse complement.
ACAAGCCGACGAGTATCGTCGCAGGCGCGGGTGGGTCGATCCCCGTATCGGCGCCTTCGCGCGTTTCGATGAACCAGGTCAGTGTGTCGTCGAAACTGTCGCCGGGATCGCCCGGCGCGCTGACGACAGCGTCGACCTGGAAGCTGCCCAACTGCGTCGCCACCAAGCCGACTTCGAGCCTGGCGTCGACGTTGCCTGGCAATGCCGCGCGATTGCACGTGACGACCTGCGCGACCACATTGCACGAGCCGCCTTGCAGCGTTGCGCCGGTGATCTGGAACTGCGGAGGAATCTCGGTGCGGACGCTGACGTCGTTGGCCGTCAGAACCCCGACCGACCGCACGACCGCCAACGCGCTGAACGGCACTTCCAGCCAGGGCAGCATCGGACCGCCCGACACTGCACCGACCGAGACATCGATCGCGGGCCGGACGCTGGCCTGGAATCCCGCTACGTTGTTGCCGGGCGTGTCGTCCACGCTCGACAAGACGCGCGCCTGCAACTCGTAGAAACCGGCGGAAGCGTGCGCGCGCACCGTAATCGTGCGCTCGGCGCCGGCCGGAAGGCTGTCGTATGAGCAGTGGATCATATCGGTGCCGAGCGTGCAGGTGCCGCCGGGCGCAACCACGGAATCGAACGTGGGCACTCTCCCTGTCGTCGCCGCCAATATCACATTCCCGGGCGCGCTCGCTTCGAGTCCGGTCGAGCGCAGGACCATGACGATGTCGAACGGCGCGTCGATCACGAAATCGCCGCCGCTGCTCGCCATGCGCA
>CADEEJ010000059.1:2289-3735 GCA_902826315.1 uncultured Steroidobacter sp. | reverse complement strand
GTTACCGATCGCGTCTCGCCGGGCGCGAGCTCACCGAACTGGCAGTTCACCGCAGCGCCCGCGATGGAGCATGTCCCCGCGCTCGCCGTGGCACCGTTCAGCGTCATATTGCCGGCGATGATCCGCACGGTGACGTTCTGCGCAGTCAGCGCGCCGATCGACCGCACTTCGACAGGAATGTCGAACGGCTCGCCGATCAGTCCCTGCAGAGTTGCAGGCACCTGCGACACGACATCGGCGATCCGCAGCGGCACCACGCAAGCGGCCGCCGCAATATGCGGCTGCATCTGATTGCGGCTGCAATTCGAAAACGTGTTACTGAAGTTGACCACCGGCGCCATCAGAAATCCGCCCGGTGTGCCCGCACACGGCGAGCCCGACTCCGCATCGTGCGGCGCGCCGAAGTTGTGACCCAGCTCGTGCGCCATGATGAGCGCCGAAAGGCTCGACCCATGCCAGCCTTCGCTGAGACCGACGCCGGCCGCCGGCTCGCAGAGCGCACCGAGGAATGCGATGCCTGCGACGCTGCCGTCGAGCTCCTTGCCCGTCAGCAGATGGGCGAGGCCGCGCTCGCGTACCGCCGGCGTGACCACACGGTAGTCGCTCAGTTCATCCAGCAAGGTCGGCGCGTCCGTCGACTGCAATGGGTTGCTCGCGCCGTCCAGCATGCGGACGTCCGTCGGCAGGATGGAGACGCCGACCTGATTGGTGAAGATGCCGTCCACGATGTTGACGACGGCGAGCATCTGGCCCTGCGCATCGCCCAAACGCGCGGACAGCTCCGGATCGCCTACCAGCGCCACTTCGATCTGCAGTGGCAGCGCGGCGCTCGCGGCGATGGATTTCAGCTCCGTCATCAATGCGCGGTACTGATTCAACGCCGCGCCGCGCGAAGCGACTTCCGAAGACATGCCGCAGAAGTCGTGCGCGACACCGCCTTCAGTGTCCGACAGTCGATAGACGAATGTTCCCGTGCGAGCTGTTTCGGGCAGCGGCGCATCGAGGAAGGGCTCGACTGCGCTGGCGGGCGCGATCGAGTAAAGATCCGAGCCGTCCCAGAAGGCGCCGAACACCTCGCCCGCGACGACCGTGAGTCGAACCCACGAGCCGGCAAGACCGCCGAGGCTGCCGCGATACAGCGCTTTGCCTTCGCGCACTGCCGGCGGCAGGAGTCCTGCTAAAGCGTCATTCGGTTCGAGGCGCAGGTCGTACTCGCGACCATATGCCCGCAAGGCAAGCTGCTGCTCCGGCTGTAGCTTGCGAAGAGATGCGCCGCCCGGCGTCGGCGCCGTCGCGACCGGCAGCTCGATCTGCTCCGCATAGAGGATACGAAACGGCTCGGCCCAGGCTGGGCTCGTACCGAACAGCACCGCAAGCAGCAGCAACGGCAACAGGCGTCCGCGCATCCGGGTCGTTCTTATAGTGTGACGTCCGCGTCAGTGGGGG
>CADEEJ010000059.1:0-2189 GCA_902826315.1 uncultured Steroidobacter sp. | reverse complement strand
GATGCCCTGGCGCAGGACCTCGACGTCGAACCACGTGTTGCTCGGCACGTTGTGCGTGCCGACTGCGGCGAGATAGCGCTCACCGTTGACCACTTTATTGATGCGTGCCTGGCCCGTGGGTGCGAACACGACTTCGTAATAGTCGCCGTTGTAGAGACCGAGATAGGGTTTCGGTCCGCCCGACCCCGACGTCGGACGCTGGTAGTTGTAGACGAGGCCGACGAGATTGCCGGATGCCGTGTATTGATTGAGCAGCCGCGCGCGATAAGAGATGTCGGTCTCCCAGCAGCCGCAATTCGTGGTGACGATGTCGGAGATGCCGGCCGAGACATTGTTGAGCGTGCCGCCGTTCGCATTCCACGTGCCGCTCACGATCCAGTCCGCAGGCGGCGCGCTGTCGAACGGCACGGCGAGCGGAGCAAACGTGGCGCGGTTGTCGTACCACACGTCGTCGAACTTGCCCGGCGCCCAATGAGTGATCAACCCGCCGGACCCTTGGAAAACCGGCGCGGTCTGAATGTTGTCGAAGATGGTGTTGCCATTCACTGCGACGGTGACGCTGCCTGCGCCAACATCTGCGCGTACATCGAACCATTGGTTGCTGCGGCCCGGATACGCCGCGGTCGCGATCGTTGCCGTGGTGTTGCCCACGATCCTGTCGATGCGCGCGACGCCGCGCGGCGAGAACAGAACTTCGATGCGGCCACGCGGCCCCGTTATCGTTTCGCCGGCCGGGCCATCGTTGAGGTACATGCCGACGAGATTGCCTGCGCCGCCGTACGGATTGAGCATCCGCGCGCGCAACGTATAGGAGAGCGTCGACTCCGCCGCGATCTGAATCAGCGTCGCGTTGTTGGCAGCAGTGCTCGTCTGCTGCACGGAGGTGTTGTTGAGCGTGCCGCCTGCGACCGACCATTGCCCGCTCGTGAACCACTGCGACGACAGCGGCGACGAGAAATCTTCCTTGAACGGCTGCTGCGACGTGAACGGCACCGCGATCGAGACTTTGTCGAACCGGGCGGTGACGTTGTGAGCGATGAGACCGAGGCGTCCGCCGAACTCTAGCTGCGGACCGATCGCGAGCGGCGCGCCGCCGTTGCCGTTCACGCGAACCTGCACTGTCTCTGCCAGGCGCATGACTTCCACGTCGAACCACACGTTCGGTCCGCTGCCGGGATAGCTCGCGTACAGGAGCACGGTGGTCACACCGTCGCGCACACTTCGTACGAGATACCGGCCGTTCGACGAGAACACGACCTCGCCGTAGTTGGAATGATCCTGGTAGTCGAAGACGACGCCGGCGATCCGCGTCTCACCCACTCCCTGGTTGGCGACGCGCGCGCGGAAGGTGTAAGGCGCAGTCATGCGATCGCGCGGAATGCCGTTGGGATCGATGAGATATTCCGAGATCGTGGAGATCGATGTCGGCACGATCGCGTCGCTCTTGTAGCTGCCGTTGCTGACAGACCAGCTTGCCGCGTCGACCTGCCAACCGTCGGGCACTTGCGCAGGCGTGTCGAAGTCCGTGTGATAGAACACCGCGGTCGGCGGTACGAACCCGGAGTCCACCGCTGCTGCAAAGGCCGGCAGCAATGCGATCAGGATCGGCAGCGTGCGGCTGATGCTCGTGCGCGTTCCCATCCCCATGGTCCATTCCTCCATGTGCGTGTCGGCGATACAACTCGCCGCTATCGGCCATGTTCCACGCACGCGAGCGCAACAATCGGATTGTTCTCGTTGCTGCGCGCGCTTACAGTGGCGCTTGCCATGAAACAGCCGACACAAAATTATTTCGTGTTCGAAACTGCAGCCGGCTTCTGCGCGATCGCGTGGAGCGCTGCGGGCATCACGCGCTTCACGTTACCGTCGAGCACGGCGGAAGCGACCGAGCACAACCTGCAGCGCCGCCTGCCGAATGCTCATCCGGACACCCCGCCTGCGCACGTGATGACTGCAGTCGATCATGCGAAGCGTTACTTCGCGGGCGAGCAGATGGACTTCTCCGATCTGCAACTGGATCTCAGCGGACAGGATGAGTTCTTCACGCAGATCTACGCGGCCGCACGCCGCGTCGCTTGGGGCCGCACGACGACGTACGGCACGCTGGCAAAAGAGCTCGGCGCCGGACCGGAAACAGCACGCGCGGTCGGTCAGGCCATGGCGAAGAATCCAGTGCCGCTGATCATTCC
>CADEEJ010000058.1:19904-22548 GCA_902826315.1 uncultured Steroidobacter sp. | reverse complement strand
TATATGGTGCGCGGGACGCGAACGTGCCGCCGGCGACCGCCGACGCCTACTTCAAGCGCTTTCCGAGCGCGAAGCGGCAGATCGTAGAGACCAACGACCACGTCTGTTGTTGGATCGAACAGTGGCCGCAGCTGTGGGCGAGCGCTACTTCCGCGCGCTGAGCGCGACGTCCGGAAAGTCCGAGAACACGCCGTCGATGCCGAGCGCGTAGAACTGCCGGTACTCGAGCAGCGGATCGTTGCGGTACTCAGGCGCCAGCGTCGCGGGCTCCGTGCGGAACGTGTAGGTGTGCACACGCAGGCCGGCGGCGTGCGCTTGCTCGATCAACGTCGTCTGCAACAGCTGCTGCGCGCCGATGTCCCGCATGATCTGCCGCTTCCAGGGCCCGATTGCGTTCGCGTACTTCGCCACGTCTTCAAGACTCTGCGGCGGAGTGCCGCCGCGCTTGTCACCGTACTGCGGGATCTTCACAGCGATGACACGTTTACCTGCCGCGTCGTACAGCAACGCGCCGTCGTCGAGCAGTTGCACGAGCGGCAACTTCGTCTTCGTGTGCAGGTACTGCAGATTCGCGCTCTCGAACGATTGGATGAATACCGGGCCGTCCGCCCGGTCGAGCTTGTGCTTGCGCAAGGCGTCGAGCAGCCGCTCTTCGAGCGGTAGCTCGAGATCGAGATGAAACGAAGGATGCTTGGTCTCCGGGTAGACGCCGATCGTGCGGCCGCGCTTCGCTGACTCGCGCTCGCGCAGGTCGAGGATCTCGTCGAACGTCGGGATCTCGTAGCGTCCGTCGTGCTCTTTCGAACGCGCGGGGTTCGCTTGCACCGCGCGCAGCTGCTTGATCTCGGCCAGCGTGAAGTCGCTGGCGAAGAAGCCGGTCACCGACTTGCCGTCGAGCATCCTCGTCGTACGGCGAGCGGCAAATTGTGGTCGCGACTTCACGTCGGTGGTGTCGTCGAGCAGCGGCTCGTGGCGCGCGATCAGATGACCGTCGCGCGTCGCGACCAGATCAGGCTCGATGTAGTCGGCACCCATTTCGATCGCGAGCGTGTACGACGCCAGCGTGTGCTCGGGCCGATAGCCCGAAGCGCCGCGATGCGCGATCACCAGCGGCGGTTTGCCGTCGAGCGTGTGCCAGGTGCCGGAAGTCTGCACGGGCGCAGCGGCCTCAGCCGTGGCAAAGCCGAGCGCGAGCGCCGCGAGCAGCAGGACGTGTCGATGCATTGTCATCTCTTCCGTGCATGGCGCTCAGTCGACGAAGAAGTCCGGCAGGAAATCGCGATTGCCCGGCGTCACGGCGTATTTATCGAGATCTTTCACGCCTGCGCTCGCCAGCACTTCATCGTCGATGAAGAAGTTGCCGGTGCACTCGCGCGAGTTGCGCGTGAGGATCGCATACGCCGCGTCCGCCATGATCTCCGGCGTCCGCCCGAGCTTGGGATTCGCGAGCGGAATCACCTGCAGCGCCGCCGTCGCGATCACCGTGCGCGGCCACAGCGCATTCACGCCGATACCTTCAGGGCGGAATTCTTCGGCCATGCCGAGCACGCACATGCTCATGCCGTACTTCGCCATCGTGTACGCGACGTGCGGCCCGAACCACTTGGCCTTCATGCTGAGCGGCGGCGACAGATTCAATATGTGCGGATTGCGCCCCGCCTTCGCCGACTGCTTGAGATACGGCAGGCACGCCTGCGAGCAGACGAAGGTGCCGCGCACGTTGACGCCGAACATCAGGTCGAAGCGCTTCATCGGCGTCTCGAGCGTGCCCGACAGCGAGATGGCGCTGGCGTTGTTCACGAGAATGTCGATGCCGCCGAAGTGCTCGGCGCACTGTTTGGCAGCGGCCGCGACGGCATTCTCGTCACGGATGTCCACCTGCATCGCCAGCCCCTTGCCGCCGGCTTCCTCGATCTCGCGGGCCGCGGTGTGAATCGTGCCGGGCAGCTTCGGATGCGGCTGATCGCTCTTTGCGGCGATCGCGACGTTGGCGCCGTCACGCGCGGCACGTACGCCGATCGCCAGGCCGATACCGCGCGAAGCGCCGCTGATGAACAGGGTCTTGCCTTTGAGAGACATGGCGGCTCCGGAAGAAGAGGCGGGAGACGAACGCTACTCTAGCCGCGAATCGCAGTCCACGCCGTCCGCAGAATCAACAGGCTGACGATGACGATGAACGCCTGCCGCACAAAGCCGCTGCCACCGCGCAACGCGAGCCGGGCCCCAACAATCGCGCCTGCGACGTTGCAGATCGCCATTCCCGCGCCGACGTACCACAACACGAGGCCATGCACAGCGAAATACGACAGCGCCGCCGCGTTCGTGGCCACATTGACTGCACGTGCTGACGCGCCGGCGTGCAGGAAGTCGAATCCATAGCAGCGCACGAAGACGAAGATCAGCAGGCTGCCCGCGCCTGGCCCGAAGAAACCGTCGTACATGCCGATCGCTGCGATCAACACCGCGCCGACGATGTGATGTGAGCCGGAGAAAGCGCGCGGTGCATGCTGGCCGCCGAGGTCCTTGCGCCACACGACGTAGATGAGCACCGCAAGCAGCATGACGGGAACGAGCGGGCGAAAGATTTCCGGCGCGACGACCCTCGCGAGCTGCGCTCCACCCACGGACATGACGAGTGCAATCA
>CADEEJ010000058.1:12291-19804 GCA_902826315.1 uncultured Steroidobacter sp. | reverse complement strand
GCCCGACAGCAGTCGGCATGAATTCCGACCCGCACAGTTATATGCTGGCGCTCCTCCAACAACGACTCGAACTGGGGAACCTCGATGCGCGCACTGCTCAACAGCTTGCTGCTCGGCTGCCTGCTGCTCGTTTCCGCTCCGCTGCTCGCACAGGACGTCTGGGACCAGGTCGAGCATCGTTACGCCGATTCCAACGGCGTGAAGATCCACTACGCGGTACTGGGCGAAGGTCCGCTGGTGGTGATGATCCACGGCTTTCCGGACTTCTGGTACACGTGGCGGCACCAGATGCGCGCGCTGGCGGATCACAAGTACCGCGTCGCTGCCGTCGACCTGCGCGGCTACGACCTGTCGGACAAGCCCAAGGGCGTCGAAAGCTACGCCGTACCGCTGCTGGTCGGCGACATCGCGGCGGTCGTGAAGGCCGAGAAGCAGACGGACGCGATCATCGTCGGCCACGACTGGGGTGGCGCCGTCGCGTGGAACGTCGCGATGATGAAGCCCGAGATCACCCGGCTGCTGATCATCTGCAACCTGCCGCATCCGGCCGGCATCTCGCGCGAGATCGCGAGCAACCCGCAGCAGAAGAAGAACAGCGAATACGCGTTCAACTTCCAGAAGCCCGACGCACACAAGACGCTCACGGCCGAAGGGCTCGCCCGCTGGGTGCGCGATCCGGCCGCCAAGACGCGCTACATCGAGGCGTTCAACAAGTCCGACTTCGAGAGCATGCTCAACTATTACAAGGCGAACTACCCGAAGCCCGATGCGCCGCCGCCGCCGGCGGACGTGCAGTTCCCGAAAGTCAAAGTGCCGGTGCTGATGTTCCACGGTCTCGACGACCAGGCGTTGCTGCCGGGCGCGCTGAACGGCACGTGGCAGTGGGTGGAGAAGGACCTGACGATCGTGACGGTGCCTGGCGCCGGCCACTTCGTGCAGCAGGACGCGCCGCAGATCGTGAGCGACACGATGGTCGACTGGCTGTCGCGGCGGCAGAAATAGCATGAAGAAGGTTCTGCTCGGCGTCGCGATCGTCGCGGTCGCACTCGGCACGGCCGCGTTCCTGTATCGGGACGCGATCGGCATGATGATCGCGTTCAGCCGGCTGGAGCCGAAGGTCAGCTTCGCGGCAGCGCCGCCGCCGAGCGCGCCGGACTATTCGCAGCCGCAGGGCTGGGCCGCGTTGCCGGATCGCGAGGACGCGGCCGATGTCGTGCCGAACAGTGAAGTGCAGGATCGCCAGTCGACCGCGGAAGTCGACGTCTTCTTCGTGCACCCGACCACGTTCTTCGGCACGGCGGGCTGGAATCAGTCGCTGGACGACGGCTCGACCAATCAGCTCACCGACATGTTCGTGCTGCGCAGCCAGGCGTCGGTGTTCAACAGCTGCTGCAAGGTCTACGCGCCGCGCTACCGCCAGGCGACGATCTATTCGTTCATGGACAGTTCGGGCAGCGGCAAGTCTGCGCTCGATCTGGCGTACCAGGACGTCGAGCGTGCGTTCGACTACTTCATCGAGCACTACAACCAGGGGCGACCGTTCATTCTCGCCGGACACAGCCAGGGCTCGGTGCATGCGCGCATGCTGCTGGAGAAGCGCATCACCGGTACGCCATTGCGCGAACGACTGATCGCTGCGTATCCGATCGGCTTCGGCATCGATCGCGAGTTGATGGCGCAAGCTGTCCCCGACGTGCCGGTATGCGAGTCGGCAGAGCAGATCGGCTGCGTGGTTACGTGGAACGCGGTGGGTCCGCAGGCAGCACCGTGGGGCGATCCGCGCAAGAACATCTGCGTGAATCCGTTGACCTGGCGCGTGGACGGCGCAGCAGCGGAAGCATCACTGAATCTGGGTGGCGTGGCCTACCCGGGCACGTTCGAAGGGACGCTCGCGGACGTGAAGGGTGTGCCGCAGGATTTCATCGCTGCCAAGCCGGTGCTGGAGCCGGGGGTCGCAGACGCGCAATGCGTCGACGGCATGCTGCTGGTGCAGGAAATTCGCTCGCAGAACTACGCGGCGCGGCCGATGGGCAAGGACAATTACCACATCTACGACTACAACCTGTTCCACATGAATCTGCGGCAGAACGTGGAGCTGCGGGTCGCGAAGTATCTCGGCAGCCGGACCTAGGGCTGCTGCGCATGGATGCGTGAATGCCGCGGGCGCAGGATGCGCTGGAGCGGCCGCGGAATAGCCTTATCCCAATATTGCTTCGCGCTGATACAGCCTGATCGCGATCAACACGAGCACTGCGCCGAGCGCCAGTGTCGTCCCCGCCGATATCGCCGCGTGCAGTGCCGGGATGGAGTCACCGCGCATCAGGCTCGTCGCCAGCAGGTGCTGGCTCAGGCTCGGGATCGTCATCAGCGCTGCGCTCGGCTTCGTGCCGTTCACGACGGCGAACATGATCGGCGCGATCGGCAACAGCATCACCACTGACAGCCACGACTGTGCCTCACGGTTGCTGCGCGTGAACGACGCGACGGCCGTCATGAGACCCGCGCCGAGCGGCACGAACGGCAGCATCACCGCGAAGATCGCGAGCACGACGCGCGGGCCGAAGTTCGCCGACATGCCGAGCGCTTCCAGCGGAATGAACTGCAGCACCACGCCGAATGCGGCGAGCGTGAGCAGTAACGAGATCGACATGAATGCCGAGGTCGCGAGCATCTTGCCGACGATCAACTCGGCGCGTCGCACCGGCAGCGCGAGCAGTGGTTCGAGTGAGCCGCGCTCGCGCTCGCCCGCAGTCGTGTCGATCGCCAGGTAGAAGCCGCCGACCAGCATCGACATGAACGAGAAGTACGTCATCATGCCGAGGATCAAGAGCGAGCGGCCTGCGGGCGTCGCGACATCGAGCGTACGCACCTCGACGGGATGGACCACTTCCGGACTGATGCCACGCACGAGCAGACGCAGCGCCGCGAGCTGACCGCCGTACGCTTCGAGCAGTCGACGCGCACGCTCCGCACTCGCGCCGATCTGGTTGTTCGCGGTGTCGACGACCAGATCGAGGGGCGCCGGCTCACCGGCTTGCAGTTTCTCGGCGTACTCGGCGTCGATCAGCAGGACCAGGTCTTCGCGACCGGCGCGCACGGCGCTCATCGCTTCGTCAGGCGTCAGCGAGAGGGTCTTGGTCTCGACGCCGTTCTCTTCGAGGAAGTTCACCAGGTTCGGCGCGTGCTCGATGCCGGATACGGTCAGGCGCAACGGCTTGTCCTGGCTCTCCACCGCGCGCTTAGACGCAAGCGATGTGGTCAAGCCGAAGATCACTGGTGCGAGCAGCACGCCGAACAGGAACGCCGACAGAATCACGCGGCGGTCGCGCAGGTTTTCCAGCAACTCCTTGGCGAAGACGATGCGGATGGCGCGCGTCATGCCGGCACTCCGCCATCCGCCGCGCGCACGAACGCTTCTTCGAGATCAGCCGCTCCGGTAGTCGCGAGGATCTCGGCCGGCGTACCGCGAACGACGACGCGGCCGTGCGCGATGATGACGATGTCATCGCACAGCGCCGCGACTTCCTGCATGACGTGACTGGAGAACAGCACGCATCGATTGGCCGCGCGCAGCTGCCGAATCAGCTCGCGCAGCATGCGCACGGCGTTGACGTCCAGGCCGTTGGTCGGCTCGTCGAGAATGATCGTCCGCGGCTGATGCACGAGAGCGCGGGCGAGCGCCACCTTCAACCGTTCGCCCTGGGAATAGCCCTTGGCGCGTCGATCGGCGACGGCGCCGAGTGCGAGGCGCTCGATCAGCTCGTTCGTCATCCGATCGAGCTCGGCGCTCTGCAAGCCGTGCAGCTTGCCGTAGTAACGGATGTTCTCGCGGCCGGTGAGATGCCCATACAGCCCGCTTGCATGCGGCAGCACACCGAGCGATCTGCGAACCTGCAGCGGCTGCTCGACGCAGTCGTGGCCATCGACGATGGCGCGTCCGGTGCTCGGGCGCAGCACCGTGCTCAGGATGCGCAACGTCGTCGACTTGCCTGCGCCGTTGTGACCCAGCAGGCCGGTGATGCGGCCGTCGTGCGCTTCGAAGGAGACGTCGTGCAACGCCTGCACGGCGCCGAACTGCTTGCCCAGGCTTTCGACGCGGATCATGGCGCCGGCGCAGTCCGCGACAACATGAACGGAGTGGGACGAATGTTGCGCACGCAGTGATCGTCGAGCGCAGTGGGCGTGCCTGCCGCGACGAACTCGGCGGTCAGCCGCGGGATGCAGCCGGTCGCGAGCTGCCCGTGGCCCTGTCCGGCGCCGATCACGTGTTTGCCGTTGGCCAGGCCTTTCATGATCTGGTCCGCGTATCGATCCGGCGTGACGGGATCGTTGCTGCCGGACAGGATCAGCGTCGGCACGTTGCTTTGCAGCGGCTGACCGAAATCCGCATCGACCGGACCGCGCGGCCACCCTTCGCAGACCGCTCGCATGCCGTGCATGAACGCGGTGCCCAGGTACGTCTTCGCGAGCTCCTCGTCCGAAACGTTTTCCTGTGCCCAACGCGGCGCATCTTCGCTGCAGACCACGGCGAAGTGCATGCCCTCGGCGATCTGCTCCGCGATGTTGCTCTCGACACGCAGATACTGCGCGGTCAGCGCCTGCGCGTCGTGCAGCGTATGCGCCTCGTGAATCATCAACGGCAACGTCGACACCGTTTCGTCGGCGTAAGTGAGCAGCCGAACCGCAGCACCCAACCGCGCGACGTCGAGCATCGTGCTCGTGAGCACGCCCGTGAGCGGGTGCGAAATCGACAGCTTCACCGGCTCTTTGCGCAAGCTTGCCTGCAGCGCCGTGAACTGCGTGGCGATGTCCGGAAACTTGCCCGCGCACGCCACATCGCGGTCGCAGCGTTGCAGCGTGACGTCGATTGCACGTTGCGCTTCGATCGCGACGTCGGGCCCGAGCGCGACCTCCGCTGGCACCGCGCCGTCGAGAATCGCGGAGCGCACGCGATCTGGATAACGACGCATGTAGTGTTGCGCGACCCGCGTGCCGTACGAGATCCCGTAGAGATTCAGCGTGCGATAGCCGAGAGCGGCCCGCACGTCATCGAGATCGCGAACCGCAACGCTGGTCGTGTAGTACCGCGGATCGCCGGGCAACGCTGCCAGACACGCTTGCACCGCTGCCTGCAGTTTCTGCTGATCGAGCACGATGAACTCGGAATCGTCCGGCAGCTCGCAGTCGAGCCGGTTCGAGCGCCCCGTGCCCCGCTGATCGACCAGCACCAGGTCGCGGTCGCGCCGGATGCGTGCGAACGCGGGCGCGACGCTCAGGTAGAAATCGCTGGCGGCCTGTCCGGGACCGCCGCTCAGGATGAACAGCGGATCGGCGGCCGGCTTTAACCGCAACGCCGGAATCACCGCGACGTGCAATTGCAATTCTTTGCTCTGCGGGTCGTCGCGATTCTCCCGCACGCGAAACTGGCCGCAGCGGGCCGCAGCGCTGCCGCCGGCCAGAGCGCTCTCCAGGCGGCAGTCGACGAGACGCAGCGGCTCGTCGGCGAATGCAGCACCGATTGCGCTGCAAAATATCCATGCTACTAACCGAGGAACCCCTACCCGCATCTGTTGTCCGCTTTTTGTAGTCGGCTGAACCGTGTTTGCACGCGCGCCAGTTTGATACATTCGCACGCCTGTCGGGGGATCATCCATTGGAGTCATCCATGAGAATACGAACACTGCTCACCGCCGCGCTGTTGGCAGCGGTCCCGCTCACCGCCGCGCTGGCCAAAGACGCCGCACTGGCCAAGGCTGTTGCCAGCGACAAGCGCACGCCGGCCCTGGTCGAGCGCGACAAGTATCGCCATCCGCAGGAAGTGCTGGAATTCGCGGGCCTCAAGCCGACGATGACGGTCGTCGAAATCTCGCCGGGCGGCGGCTACTGGACCGAGATCCTCGGCCCCTACCTCAAGGACAAAGGTACGCTTTACACGGCCGTGTCCGCACGGGCCATGGAGAACTGGAACAAGAAGCTCGCCGATAACAAGGCCACCTGGGGCGACGTGAAAGTCGTCGAGTTCGGCAAGGACAAGTACGACCTCCCGCCGGGCTCGGCCGACCTGGTGATCACCTCGCGCAACGTGCACAACTGGATGGGCGCGGGCTTCGAGAACGAGGCGTTCGCTGCCTTCTACAAGGCGCTGAAGCCGGGCGGCACCTTGAGCGTGGAAGAGCATCGCGGACCGGCCGATCAGCCGCAGGATCCGAAGGCGGCCAACGGCTACGTGCGCGAGGATCACACGATCGCGCTGGCGGAGAAGGCCGGCTTCAAGCTCGTCTCCAAGTCCGAGGCGCTGGCGAATCCGAAGGACACGAAGGATTGGCCGAAGGGCGTGTGGACGTTGCCGCCGACGCTGCAGCTCGGCGAGACGGACCGCGCGAAGTACGTGGCGATCGGCGAAGCCGACAACTTCCTGCTGAAGTTCCAGAAGCCGAAATAACGGAAGGATTGCCGTGGACGAAGACGCAAAGCGCTGGCTCTACTGGGCGATCCCGATCGTCGTCGTGCTCGGCGCGGGCGGCGCACTCTGGTACGCCCGCACGCACAACACACCGGCACCCGCGCCGGCGGCGCAGACCGAAGCGCCGTCGACCGTCGAGCCGCCGGTGCAGCATCCGATCGAGCAGGTCGCGGACGACAAGCCGCTACCCGCTCTGGCAGAGAGCGATCGCGACGTTCAGGAGTCGCTCGCCGGCGCGTTCGGGCGCTCGATCGAGCAGGTGCTCGTGCCGAAGGACATCGTGCGCCACGCCGTCGTCACCATCGACAATCTGCCGCGCAAGAAAGCGGCCGTGCAGCTCTGGCCGGTGAAGCCCGTCGGCGGCGAGCTCGCCGTTGCGCCGGGCGGTGAGCCGACGCTGAGTCCCGACAATGCCGCACGCTACGCGCCGTTCATCAGCATCGTGAAGAACGCCGACGTCGCGCAGGTCGCAGGTGTCTACCGGCACTTCTATCCGCTGTTCCAGCAGGCATACGTCGACCTCGGCTACCCGGACGGCTACTTCAACGATCGTCTCGTCGAAGTGATCGATCATCTGCTCGCGACGCCCGACGTCGCGGGCCCGATCAAGCTGACGCAGCCCGGCGTGTTCTATCAGTACGCGGACCCGTCGATCGAGGAACGCTCCGCGGGCCAGAAGGCCATGATCCGGCTCGGCAGCCAGAATGCCGCGCTCGTAAAAGAGAAATTGCGCGCGCTGCGCAAGGAAGTCGTGAAGCAGTCCAAGCAGTAACGGTCATGCAACGGAGCGCATCGGGGAGGTGCCATCATGCACAAGATCGCACTGGTACTCGCGATCCTCGCGATCGGCGAGGGAGCAGTCACTCTGCATCTGGTTCGCCAGCTGCACGAGGAGCGTGAGCAGACACAGACGCTGCAAGCTCGCGTAGCCGAGCTACAGCGCGGCGGCACGCCGCAACCGGGCGCGACGTTCGTTGCGGTCCCGACGCAACCGACGGTCTCGCCCTTTACCGTCGCCGAGAAAACCGGCACGACCCAACCCGCGCCGCC
>CADEEJ010000058.1:8209-12191 GCA_902826315.1 uncultured Steroidobacter sp. | reverse complement strand
GGGAACAATCGCCTGATCGCCGTCAACGGCATGGTGAGCAGCGGCGATACCAACGTGAACGCGCTGCAGATGCAGGAGAAGTCGCTCGAATTCATGGCGCAGCATCAGAAGCGTCAGCGTGACGCGCTGTCACGCGTGCTCACTCCCGAGCAGCTCAAGATCGTCGAAGACGAGCAGAACGCGGAGCTGCAGATGCAGCGGGCGCAGTTGCGCATGATGCGCGCACAGCAGGAAGCGGGCCTGCTCGATCCGGCCGGCAATAATGTCGGCTTCATCCAGGACAGCGGGTCTTTCTCCGTGCCCGCGGCGTCCGACTGAATGAGCTCGCGGGCGCAGACAGCACTTCTCGTTGCACTGATCTGCGCCCTTTTCGGCTCGATAGCGAGCGCGCTCGCGGACGAGCCCGCCAAGGCGCCGCGCGCGCCCGACGCGATCCTCAATCAATACTGCAACGTCTGTCATTTGACGGGCTGGAACGGCGCGCCGCTCAGCGGCGACGCCAACGATTGGCAGACGCGGCTGTCGACCGGTTTCGATTCGCTGTTCAAGAATGCCAAGCAAGGCATCAACAACATGCCGCCGATGGGGACGTGCCAGGATTGCACCGACGCGGAGCTGCAGGCGGCGATTCGTAAGATGCTGCCTTGACGGGGAGTCATGCGTGCAAAGAACCATCTCGACACTGGTCGCGCTGCTGCTGAGCGCGTCCGCTTCCGCTGCTGAATCGCCACGCGGCCAGTGGCCGTACTACGGCGGCGACGCCGGCAGCTCGAAATACTCGTCGCTCGCGCAGATCGACGCAGGCAACGTCGGCTCGCTGCAAGTCGTGTGGACCTGGAACAGTCCCGACGACGCGCTCGTCGGCTCTGCTACCAAAGAGCGTCCCGGCTTTTTCAAACCGACGCCGATCATGGTCGATGGCGTGCTCTACACGAGCACGCCGTTCAGCCAGGTCGTCGCGATCGACGCCGGCACGGGCGCGACGCGCTGGGTGTTCGACCCGCACGCCTACTCCGTCGGACGCCGGCCGGCGAACTCCGGTTGGCAACATCGTGGTGTCGCGTACTGGTCCGGCAAAGTGGGCGGCCGCACCGAGCGGCGCATCCTCGTCGCAACCGGCGTCGGCGAGCTGATCGCACTCGACGCGCGCTCGGGTCAGCCCATCGCGTCGTTCGGCAAGGACGGACGCGTCGATCTGCAGGCAGCGCTGATCCGCAAGGAAGAGGATCGTCGCTTCGTCGGCTTCAATGCGCCGCCGATGATCGTCGGCAACTCGATCGTGGTCGGCTGCACCGTGTTCGATCGTCCAACCGCGCCGGAGATGCCCGCGGGTCACGTGCAGGCGTTCGACGTCGTAACCGGCGCGCCGAAGTGGCTCTTCCACACGGTGCCGCAGGGGACCGAGGCCGGCGTCGAGACGTGGGAGAACGAGTCGTGGAAGTACTCGGGCAACACCAACCCGTGGCCGCCGTTCAGCGCGGATCCCGAGCTCGGCCTCGTGTTCGTTCCGGTCGGCACGCCGACCAACGACTATTACGGCGGCGACCGTCACGGCAACAATCTTTACGCCGAGAGCCTGCTCGCGATCGCGGCGGATAGCGGCAAGCTCGTGTGGCACTTTCAGGGCGTGCACCACGGACTGTGGGACTACGACTTCCCCGCCGCGCCGACGCTGGTCGACATCACTGTGGACGGCCGCCGCATCAAGGCGGTCGCGCAAGTCAGCAAGCAAGGCTTCACTTACGTATTCGAGCGCGCGACCGGGAAACCGGTGTGGCCAATCGAAGAGCGGCCCGTGCCGCAATCGACGGTGCCGGGCGAAAAGACAGCGGCCACGCAGCCGTTTCCGACGAAGCCACCGCCATTCGCACGGCAGGGTCTCACGACGGACGACTTGATCGACTTCACTGCGGAGTTGCGTGCCGAAGCGCTGAAGATCGTCGCCGACTACACGCTCGGTCCGCTGTTCACGCCGCCGACCGTCGTGGGCGAGAACGGCAAGAAGGGAGTGCTGCAGATGCCGAGCGCGGCGGGCGGTGCGAACTGGGGCGGCGCCGGCTTCGATCCCGAAACGGGTTACCTGTTCCTGCAATCGGCGAACATCGTGTCGCTCGCAGCCGTGGTGAAAGGCGACGGTTCGCAAAAGTCCGCATATGCGATTCGCGGTGCCGCCGGACCGCCCGGGCCGCAGGGCTTGCCGCTGATCAAGCCGCCGTACGGCGCCGTGACCGCGATCGATCTCAACAAAGGCGAGATCGCGTGGCAGGTCGCGCACGGCAACGGGCCGATGGATCATCCGGCACTCAAAGGCTTGCTGTTGCCGCCGCTCGGCGCATCCAGTCACACGTTCCTGTCGAGCGGCGGACCGCTCGTGACGAAGACGCTGCTGTTCCTGAACCAGGTGCAGACGCAGCCGGACCTGTCGGTGTCGCCGACCGAATTCTTCATGCGCGCCTTCGACAAGAAAACCGGGGCCGTGGTGTGGGAACATCGCATGACCGAGCCGCCTTTCGGTACGCCGATGACGTATTCGCACGCCGGGCGTCAGTACCTCGTCGTGGCAACTGGCGGTGCGGGTACGCCGGGACGACTGGTCGCGTTCGCGTTGCCGGGGCGCAAGAAATGAAGAGGTACGACGATGCGCACGCTGTCTTTGTTCGCGATGCTCGCACTCTGCGCGTGCGGTGGCTCACCAGCGCCGTCGCAACCTGCCGCAGCCGCGCAGCCCGCTGCAGCCGCGCAACCTCAAGCGGCTGACGCGAGCCAGCGCGACGAGCCCGTCAATTCCGCATTCATCGGCCGCGTGTGGCGTGCGACGACGCGCGGCGGTCCGCTCGGCTCGATCATGATCTTTCTGCCCGATCGCACGCTGTTGATGGACTCGTGCTTCGAGACTTATCGCGTGTCGCAATGGGGCGTGGCCGGCGACCGCATCCGCTGGCGCGAGGACACGATTCCGATCGAAGCGGAAGTGGTCTCGCCGAGCAAGGACGAGCTGATCCTGCGGATCGCGGGGCTCGATCGCGAGCAGACGTACATCGCGATGACCGAGCCGTATACCTGCCCGGACATGCCCCGCTGACCTGACGAGCCCTCGCTACCGACGCAGCTCAGCGCGCGGAGGCGTGAGAGCGCGAGCGGTTTTGCCAGCGCCGCCGCCGATTGCTGTTCGAGCTCGGTTGCTGACGCGCGTTCGGATGCTGCGGCTTCGCTTGCGCCTGCGCCTGTCCCGGTTGCCCGGAGTTGCGTTGCCCTTGCTTCGGCTGTGAGTGCCGCGGCTGCGAGTGGCGCTGCTGTGAACGTTGCGGCTGTGAGCGGCCCTGTTGCGGGCGCTGCTGTTGTGCATGCTCCGCAGGTGCCGCGGCTCGTTGCGGCTGCGGCTGTGCGCGCGGGAAATGCGGCAGCGGCAGCTGCGGAATCTGCTTGCGCAGCACCTTCTCGATGTCCTTCAGCAGCCCGATTTCATCGGACGCAACCAGCGACACCGCGATACCCGTCGCGCCGGCACGGCCGGTGCGGCCGATGCGATGCACGTAGTCCTCGGGCACATTCGGCAGCTCGTAATTCACGACGTGCGGCAGCTCTTTGATGTCGAGCCCGCGCGAAGCAACTTCCGTCGCGACCAACGCGCGAACGTCGAAGCCCTTGAAGCCCGCCAGTGCCTGGGTGCGCGCCGACTGACTCTTGTTGCCGTGAATCGCAGCCGCCTGGATTCCGTCGTCCTGCAACTGCTTCGTCAGTCGATTGGCACCGTGCTTGGTGCGCGTGAAGATCAGCACCTGCGACCAGTCACCATCGAGGATGAGGTGCGACAGCAACGCGCGCTTCTGATCCTTGGGGACCATGTACGCACACTGTTCGACGCTCTCGACTGCAGCGTTGCGCCGCGCGACTTCGATTTCGACCGGCTGATGCAGCAGGGTCTGCGCCAATCGCCGGATGTCGTCGTTATAGGTCGCCGAGAACATCAGGTTCTGCCGCT
>CADEEJ010000058.1:0-8109 GCA_902826315.1 uncultured Steroidobacter sp. | reverse complement strand
CGGAAGCTTTCATTCACCTGCGCGGCGAGCTCGCGCGTCGGCACGAGCACCAGTGCGCGCGGCGGCTTCGGCGCATTGGCCGCGCCGTGCAGGCGCTGCAGGATCGGCAGCGCGAAGCCGGCAGTCTTGCCGGTTCCAGTCTGTGCGCCGGCCAGGATGTCCCGGCCCGCGAGAATTTCAGGGATCACGCGCGTTTGTACGGGCGTGGGTTCGGAGTAGCCGCGTTCGACGAGCGCACGCGTGAGTTCGGGCATCAGCCCGAGAGAATTGAAAGGCATGTAACGAGAGTCCTCTACCAGCCCGCATGCGACTTCGTCGCAGGTCCAGTCGAGGCGGAGATTGAGTTCGAGGCGAGCGGGTCGAAAAAGACCTGCGGAAACCGCGAGGGGTGAACGAGCTGACCGGACGGCAGCTTGTAAGCGGGGCGCACTGTACAGGGAAAACCCTGCGACCACAAATCTTTGCGCTGAAATCGCTACAGTACGGCCATCCGAACAATGACGACGGGGGATGACCCATGCGGCGTTTTCTGCGATGGGCAGTGACGGTCTGTGCAGCAGCAATTCTGGCCGCCTGTGCTGGAAGTCCGTCAGGCAGCGGCACGGGCCTCGAGATCAAGGTGCTGTCGAATCGCGCCGACCTGGTCAGCGGTGGCGACGCGCTCGTCGAGATCGTGATGCCGAAAACTGCGACGCTCGAAGCGCTGCGCATCGACGTGGACGGCCGCGATGTCAGCAGCTCCTTCAAGCAGCGGGCCGATGCGCGAGTCGTCGGACTCGTCACCGGACTCAAGGACGGCGCCAACGTCGTCACCGCGCGTGTCGGCAAGACTGGCGCTCGACTGACTATCACGAACTTTCCCGTCGGCGGTCCGATCTTCGCTGGTCCGCAAGTACAGCCGTGGGTGTGCGCAACGCCGGAGGCGAGCGGACTGCACAGCGCCGCCACCGATGCCCAATGCAACGTCGCGAGCGAGGATCGCCTCTTCTATCGCACGACGGAGCAGTGCTCGCAGCGTAGCGGTGGCACGCCGTGCTTCAAGCCCTACGACCCGAATGCCCCGACGCCGGCCGATCTCGCCGAGACGACGAACGATCAGGGCGTCAAAGCGAAATTCATCGTGCGCGTCGAGCGCGGCGTGATGAATCGCGGGATCTACGATATCGCCGTGCTGTTCGATCCGAGCAATGCGGCTACGGAAAACGGCCTGGCTGGCTGGAACCGCAAGCTTCTGTGGTCGTTCGGCGGCGGCAGCGGTACGCCGTACAAGCAGTTCGCTCCCAACAGCACGTGGCAGATCGATTACGCGCTGGCGCGCGGTTATCTCGTCGCGGTGAGCGCACACACCGATCAGCAACTCAACTCGAACCACGCCGTCGCCGCAGAGACCGTGCTCATGGGCAAGGAGCACATCATCGAGCGCTACGGCGAGATCAAGTACACGATCGGCACCGGCTGTTCCGGCGGCTCGATCATGCAACTGCAGCTGGCGTCCCGCTATCCCGGCCTGCTCGACGGCATCCAGCCCTCGTGCACTTATCCCGATTCGTATTCCACCGGCATGGAAGTCGGCGATTGCGTGATGCTCGACAGCTACTTCGCATCACCCGGCTTCGCAGCGCTCACTAAAGAACTGACGCCGGCGCAGCTCGCCGCGAAGAAAGCAGCGATCGCCGGGCACCTGGATGAGAAGGCGTGCCGGGCGTGGGCGACGTCGTACGGGCCCTCGAACAATCCCGGCGTGTACACGCACCCGCGCACGAACAAGCCGACCAACAATTGTTCGCTGCCCGACAGCCAGGTCTACGACGCCGCGAAGAATCCCAAGGGCGTGCGTTGCACGATTCCCGAGTACGCGATCGCAGCCTGGGGCGCGATGCCCGGAACCGCCGTCGCGCGGCGGATCGATGACAATGCCGGCATCCAGTATGGCTTGAAGGCGCTCGCGGCCGGACAGATCGGCGCCGAAGAATTCGTAACGCTCAACGAAAAAATCGGCGGCCGCGACATCGACATGAATCCGACCGCTGCGCGCATGGTCGCCGACCCCGCAGCGCTGCGCATTGCTTACGAGGACGGCATCATCGGCGATGCCAAGCAGTGGGCGAAGGTGCCGATGATCGACTGGCGCGGCAACGACAACTCCAACATTCACATGAACTGGCGCGCGTTTGCGGTTCGCGACCGGCTCGATCGCGTCAACGGCGGCCATGGCAACCAGGTGATCTGGCGCTACGGCCCCGGACTGCTGCCGCCGCAGCAGCTGATGGTCGATTCGCTGGTTACGATCGACAAGTGGGTGGCCGCAATCAAGGCCGACACGAGCACACTGCCGCTCGAAGAGAAAGTCGTGAAACACAAGCCCGCCGAGGCGTTCGACTTCTGCTACATCGGCAACGACTACACGACGAAGGTGACGGACTGGAGCAAGTGCGACGCGGATCCGGTGCTGAAGTACTTCGCTTCACCCCGACAAGTCGCCGGCGGTCCGCTCGCGGAAGACGTCCTGAAGTGCCAGCTCAAGCCGCTGAAGCGCGGCGATTACACGACGACGTTCAGCGATGAGCAGTGGACGCGCCTGGGCAAAGTATTCGCCAGCGGCGTCTGCGACTGGAGCAAGCCGGGCGTAGCGATGCAGCGCTCGACGCCGTGGCGCACGTTCGCTAGTGGCCCGGGTGGAGTGCCGATGGCGGCGGCACCGCGGTCGAAGAAGCTGTGAGCAGCACCCGCAGCTTCGACAGCAGGTCTGCTTCCCGATAGGGTTTCGACAGCACATCGGCGCCCTTCTCGGGCGCCGTGTATGACGCCGCATAGCCGGTCGCGTAGAGCACGGGCAATTGCGGGCGACGTTCGCGGGCGCGGCGGCCGAGCTCGAAGCCGTTCATGCCCGGCATGACGATGTCCGTGAACAGCAGGTCGATGTCGGGCTGGCGATCGACGATGTCGAGCGCATGCGAGCCGTTGTCCGCTTCGATCACCGTGAATTGCAGCTCCTTGAGCATCGCGGCCGTCACCGCGCGCACGCCCGCGTCGTCCTCGACGAGCAGGATCGTGCGATCGCGGCCGGATATCTCGGCTGCTTCCGTGTCGCTCGCTGCATCCGCCTGCTGCTGAGCCACCGCGTCGCTGCGCGGCAGATACAGCTTCACTCGCGTGCCGCGATTCGGCGCGCTCTCTATTTTCACGTGGCCATCGGATTGCTTCACGAAGCCGTACACCATGCTCAGGCCGAGCCCGGTGCCGTGGCCGAGATTCTTGGTCGTGAAGAACGGTTCGACGGCGCGCTCCAGCACCTCGGCCGTCATGCCGACGCCGGTATCGGCAACGGAAAGCAGCACGAAGTCGCCTGCGGGAATGTCATCCGCCCCGCGCGAAGTCAGGTTGCTCGTCTCGATCGTCAGCGTGCCGCCTTCGGTCATCGCGTCGCGGGCGTTCACGGCGAGATTGATCACCGACGACTCGACCTGCGCCGGATCTGCGAGCACGTTCCACAAGCCAGGCTCGCCCTTGATGTCGATCCGGATGCGCTCGCCGAGCGTGCGTCCGAGCAGCTTCGCAACGTTGCGGCACATCTGCCCGAGATGCACCGCGCTCGGCTGCAGCGGCTGCCGGCGAGCGAAGGCGAGCAGCCGACGCGTCAGTTCCGCGCAGCTGAGTGCGCCAGTCAACGCCATTTCCGTGCGTCCGAAATTGCGCCCGGTGCCGCGCAGTGCGCGCGCCAGCGCGTCGAGATTGCCGATCACGACCGTGAGCATGTTGTTGAAGTCGTGCGCGATACCACCGGTCAGCTGCCCGACAGCTTCCATCTTCTGCGCCTGGAACAGCTGGTGCTCGACGCGCCTGCGGTCGGTGATGTCGAGACAGCTGCCGAAGATTTCCTGCGGCTGGCCGTCGTGATCGCGGATCAACACGGCGCGATCGAGAAACCAGCGATGCGAGCCGTCGGCGCACACCCATCGATACTCGGCGGACATGCCGCCGCTCGTCTGCACCGCTGCGACGTCGGCGAGCACCCGCTCGCGATCCTCGGGATGAATGCGTTCGGGCCACAGATCCGGATCCTCGACGAAGCGCGCGGCCGGAAAGCCGATCGCCTGCGCCATGCCTTCGCTGACGAAGCGCGGCCCGGAAAAACGCCCCTTGATTCGAGCGCTGTACAGCGCGATCGGCAACGAGCGCACGATCGCGGTCTGGCGCTCTTCGATCTGCCGCAGCTGCCGCTCCGCTTCGAGCTTCTCCTGCCGGATGCGCAGATTTTCTTCCTGCAGCATCCGTTCGAGCCGCGCCTGGCGCCGTACTTCCTCGTTCTTGAGATACAGATCGACCAGCACCGCGATCTTCGAGCGCAGGATCACGGGATCGACCGGCTTGAAGACGTAGTCGACCGCGCCCATCGCATAGGCGCGCGCGATGTGCTCGTCGTCCTTGTCGATGGCGCTGACGAAGATGATCGGAATGCGCCGCGAGCGCTCGCGCCGGCGAATCAGCTCGGCGGTCGCGTAGCCGTCCAGGCCCGGCATGTTCGCGTCGAGCAGGATGACGGCGCATTCGTCGCGCAGCAGGAAGCGCAGCGCGTCGGCACCCGAAGCGGCTTCGACCACCCGCTGTTCGAGCTCCGCGAGCACGTGCGACAACGCGAAGCGATTGTCGGGCTCGTCGTCGACTATCAGGATCGTTGCTTGGTGCTCGGCGGCGCTCACGTCTGCCTCATACGCGCCCGAGCCACACGCGCATCATCGACACCAGCTGCTCAGTGTCGACCGGTTTCGAGATGTACTCCGAAGCGCCGGCGGCGATGCACTTCTCGCGATCGCCCTTCATCGCCTTCGCGGTGATCGCGATGATCGGCAGCTTGCGGAAGCGCTCGATGCGGCGGATCTGGCGCATCGTTTCGTAGCCGTCCATGTCGGGCATCATCACGTCCATCAGCACCATGTCGACGTTCTCCGTCGACTCCAGCTGCTCGATGCCCTGGCGGCCGCTCTCGGCGTTCACGACGTGCATCTGGTGCTGCTCCAGCACTCCGGTGAGCGAGAAGATGTTGCGGATGTCGTCGTCGACGATGAGCACGCGGCGTCCGGCGAGCCCTGCCTCGCGCCGCCGCGCCAGATCGATGATGCGGCGCTTGTCGTCCGCCATGCCGGCGACGTGGCGATGCATGAACAGCGCAGTCTCGTCGAACAGCTGCTGATGCGACTCCGGCCCCTTGAGGATGAACGACTCGATCAGGTTGCGCAGCTTCGCCTCGTCCGCGGAGCCGACGTCCTTGGCGGTGTGAACGATGATCGGCAAACGCCGCGAGCTGTCGCGCCGGATCGCTTCGACCAGCCGCAGTCCATCCATGTCCGGCAGCACCAGGTCCAGCACCGCGCAATCGAACGAGCGCTCCTGCAGCGCTTGCATCGCTTCGGCACCGGTGCGTACTTGCGTCACCACGACATCGCCGTTGCCGATGACCGTGACGATCTGGCTCCGCTGCAGCTCGTCATCCTCCACCAGCAGCAGCTCCTTGACGGGGCGCGCGATGAACTCCTCGGTGCGTGCCAGCGCACGCTGCAGCGTCGCGTGATCGACCGGTTTTTCGAGCACCGAGAAGGCGCCCATCTGCAGGCCGCGCTCGCGCGGATCCTCGACCGAGATGATGTGGATCGGGATGTGACGCGTATCGGGACTGCGCTTGAGAATGTCGAGCAACCGCCAGCCGTCCATGTCCGGCAGATTGATATCGAGCGTGATCGACGCCGGGTTGAAACGACGCACGAGCGGCAACGCACCGCTGCCGGTCGCGGACACTACCGCCTTGAAGCCGCGGTCGTGCGCGAGATCGAGCAGAATGCGGCCAAACTTCGCGTCGTCCTCGATGATCAGCAGCACGCGCTCGCCGGGTTGAATGTTCTGACGATCGTCGATCAGCTCCGAGGGAACGAGCAGCGGCGCGGACTCGCGGCCGATGACGACTTGCGCAGCTTGCTGACCCACCAGCACCGGCCGCGCAGCGTGCGCGGGCAGGTTCGCACCGAAGTCGTACGTGATCGGCAGGTACAGCGTGAAGCGACTGCCTTTGCCCGGCGTGCTTTCGACCGTGATCTCGCCGCCAAGCAGGCGACAGATCTCGCGACTGATCGACAGGCCGAGGCCGGTGCCGCCGTACTTGCGGCTGGTGGTGCCATCGGCCTGCTGGAATGCCTCGAAGATCACGCGCAGCTTGTCGGCCGGTATGCCGATGCCGGTATCGGTGACCGAGTACGCGACGACAGCGGGCGCAGCGTTGAGCGCGGCATGCCCGGGATTCCAGCCACCGCTCGCGCGGCGAATCGACAGCTCGACACCGCCTTCGTGCGTGAATTTGAACGCGTTCGACAGCAGGTTCTTCAGGATCTGCTGCAGCCGTTTCTCGTCGGTGATCGTCGTGCGCGGCAGCTTGGGGTCCAGGTGGATCGTCAGGCTCAGGCTCTTGTCGCTGGCGATCTGCTCGAAGCCGCGTTGCAGGTTGTCGCCGATCTCGGCGAACTGCACCGTGCCGACGTCGAGCGTGACCATGCCGGACTCGATCTTCGACAGGTCGAGGATGTCGTTGATCAGCGCGAGCAGCTCGCTGCCGGCGCGATGGATCGTCTGCGCGAACTCGATCTGCTTCGACGTCAGGTTCGCGTCCGGGTTGTCGCCCAGCAGCTTGGAGAGGATCAGCAGGCTGTTGAGCGGCGTACGCAGCTCATGCGACATGTTCGCCAGGAATTCCGACTTGTACTTCGAGATCAGCGCCAGCTGCTCGGCCTTCTCTTCGAGCATCTTCTTGGCGCGCTCGACTTCCTGGTTCTTTGCTTCGACCTGCTTGTTCTGCCACGACAGCAGGTTCGCTTTCTCCTCCAGCTCTTCGTTCTTGGCACGCAGCTGTTCCTGCTGAGTGCGCAGCAGGTCTTCCGATCGCTGCAGCGTGGTCGCCTGCTGTTCGAGCCGGTCGTTGGTCGTCTTCAGCTCGCCCTGCTGGCTCTGCAACTCCGCGGTCAGCAGCTGCGACTGCGCCAGCAGCGCCTCGGTCTGCATGTTGGCTGCGACCGTGTTGAGCACGATGCCGATACTTTCCATCAGCTGGTCGAGGAACAGCGTGTGAGTCGCACTGAAGCGGTCGAACGACGCCAGTTCCAGCACGGCCTTCACCTCGCCCTCGAACAGCGCGGGCAGCACGATGATGTTCGAGGCGCGGGCTTCACCGAGACCGGAGCTGATGCGCATGTACTCTTGCGGCGCGTCGGTGAGCCGCATGATGCGCTTGTCCGCAGCGCACTGGCCGATGAGACCGTCGCCCAGCCGCAAGCGCGGCGGCGGTCGACGCCGATTCGGCGCGGCGTAGCTCGCGGCCAGCTCCAGCACGCTTTCGCCTTCGTGCTGACGCGTCACGTAGAACAGCGCCTGGTGCGCGTTCACGAGCGGCACGAGCTGCGACAGGATCAGGTTCGAGACGTGGCGGAGGTTGCGCTGGCCCTGCAGCAGGCGGTTGAAGAAGGCGATGTTCGTCTTGAGCCAGTCCTGCTCGTTGTTCTTCTGTGTCGTGTCCTTGAGGTTGCCGATCATCTGGTTGATGTTGTCCTTGAGCGCCGCGACCTCGCCCGAGGCTTCCACCGTGATGAAGCGCGTCAGGTCGCCCTTCGTGACCGCAGTGGCGACTTCCGCGATCGCGCGCACCTGCGTCGTCAGGTTCGCCGCAAGCTGATTGACGTTGTCGGTCAGATCGCGCCACAAGCCGTCGGCGCCCGGTACGCTCGCTTGACCTCCGAGCTTGCCGGCGGTACCGACTTCACGCGCGACGTTGGTCACCTGCGCAGCGAAAGTCGCTAGTGTGTCGATCATGCCGTTGATCGTGTTCGCGAGCGCCGCGATCTCGCCTTTCGCCTCGACGACCAGCTTGCGCTTGAGGTCGCCGTTCGCGACGCTGGTGACGACTTCCGCGATGTTGCGTACCTGGCCGGTAAGGTTCGCGGCCATGTGGTTGACGTTGTCGGTCAGGTCTTTCCAGGTGCCGGCGACGCCTTCCACTTTCGCCTGGCCGCCGAGCTTGCCCTCGGTGCCGACCTCGCGTGCGACGCGGGTCACTTCGGAAGCGAAGCTGTT
>CADEEJ010000057.1:19742-22820 GCA_902826315.1 uncultured Steroidobacter sp. | reverse complement strand
CCGGCAAGCGCGTGCGCGATCTGCCGATCAGGATCGAGAATCTCATGTGAAGGCACCCGGCGGGCAGACGGCGCCGACGCCTCGTTCTGCTGTGGCTCGTCGTCGCGGTGCCCCGGCTATGGGCATCGCGACGACGCTGGCGAACGCAATGAAGCTGTTCCAGTAAGCGGCTCTGCTCAGAACCGCCAGGTCACGCCGAGATCGATCGGCAGTGTCCACTCCTGGTCCGTGACTCGCACCGCGTTGATGCCCAGTCCTTGGTACGCGCCGGTGCGCTCGTGTCGCGCCGTGCGGTAGTCCGCACCGATCGACAGGCTCAAGGCCGTCTGTTCCGTGATCTCGTAGCTCACGCCGAGCTCGACGCCCGCGGCAAATCGCGTCTCACGCGGCAGCAGCGTCTCGCGCGCCGACGGCGTCAGCACGCCGTTGACTCGCACGTGCGCATTCAGCTCCTCTGCCCGATCGACGCCGACGTAACCGGCCACGAACGACTGCAACGGCCCCGAGTCGACGAAGAAGAGGCGCGTGCCCAGATCGAGCTGCCAAGATTCCATGTCGTCGAAGTTGGCGCGGATCACCGTCGACGGCGCCGAACCGGCCGGACGGACATCGCCGATGCGCGCGTTCTCGCCGCGCAGCTGCGAATAGCTCACGCGCACGAACGGCTCCAGGTTCGACGTGATTCGATAGCCGAGCTCGAGATCGGCACTCGGGCCGACGCGGAAGATGTCGTCGTAGGTCAGCGAGTCGAGCTGTGCGGTGCCGGCGGCGGTCTGTCCGGTGCCGCCCGCCTGGAACGTGCCGTGCGGCATCAGCTGCGTGCCGATTCTGAACGTCGCGGCCCAGCGGCCTTCCTCGTTGCCGGCCGCGCACGCGACGTGCGCCGTCCCCAGCGTGATGAGCGCCAGCGGTATGGAAATGCGTTTCATGAATGTACTCCTCGTGGTCGTGCACGGATGTGTGCGATAGCTCGACCAGCTTCGCCAGCAGCGGCTGCCTCGACGTGACGAAATGGCTGCGGCCCGTTGCATTTGAAAGCGGGCATCCAGGCGGCGCGCGCCTAACAGAAACACGTGATGGGCAAGCGCACAGCCGCCGGCTAGCGTGGCTCGTGCATCCCCACGAGGCGCTCCATGAATTCAACACCCATCGATGTCGACGCCGTCACTCGACTGGCGCGTCCGCTGATCGACCAGCAGGCGCATGAGATCCAGCCGTTCGGCTCGCTGGTCAAGCTGCCGAACGCGTTGCCGGAAGCCGCTTGCAAGAGCGCGGTCGACAATCTCAATCAGCTGCTCGCCGATGCGATCTCGCTGCGCGATCTGTACAAGAAGCATCACTGGCAGCTGGTCGGCGCGACGTTCTCGCAGCTGCACGAGCTGTTCGACCGCCACTACGAGCAACAGAACAAGATCGTGGACGAAGTTGCCGAACGCATTCAGGCGCTCGGCGGCGTGAGCATTGCCATTGCGCCCGACGTGGCCGAGATGACGTTCATTCCGCGCGCGCCGAAGGGGCGTGAAGAGGTGCCCGTGCAGATCTCGCGCTTGCTGCACGCTCACCAGATCGTGCTGCGCGAAGCGCGAACGATGGCACGGCAGGCCGCCGAGCATGGCGACGACGGCACCAACGACCTGCTCGTGAGCGACGTCATCCGCAGGAACGAGGAGCAGGTCTGGTTCCTGGCGGAGCACATCGTCGACACACCCCTGGTGCGCGCGGAGTGATGGGCCATGAACAAGACCATGCGAGTGTTGTCTGCCTCGATTGCGCTGGCGCTGCTCGGCGCAAGCGGTTGTGTGTCGGAGCCCATTGAAGTCGCGACGCCTCCGCCACCGCCGCCGCCGGACACGACGGTCTATTTCTATCCCGCCGGCGATCACGCGAACGTCACGGCCGAACAGCAGGACCGCGACAGGTACGAATGCAACGGCTGGGCGGTCAAGCAGTCCGGCTTCGATCCGAGCCAGCCGCACCTGCCGCCGCATCATCGAATGGCGATCGTGAACGGCCCGCCGCCAGGTGCTGCGGTCGGAGCTGGTGCTGTCGCCGGTGCAGTCGTCGGCGGCGCAGTCGCGCATCCCTGGGAATCGGGTCGCGGCGCGTTGCTGGGCGCTGTCGCGGGCGCGGCAATCGGCGGAATCGCCGAAGCCGAGCACGCCGCGTCACAGCGTCGCGAAGTGGCGGAAGAAGGCGCGGCGGAAAATGCCGCTCGAGCGGCGGCGTTCGAACGTCAGGCCTCGCAGTTCCGGCGCGCGTTGAGCGCGTGCCTGGAAGCGCGCGGCTATGTGGTCAGGTGATTGAGGTAGATCGAACATGATTCATCCAACGACTGTACGCGTTCATCCAACAACGGTGCGCATCGCTATCGCGGGGATTCTGCTCATCGCAGGATCCGCAATGCTCTCGCTTGCACACGCGCAGAACCACGGCGGCAACTCCGGCAACCATGGCAGCTTCGGTAACCACGGTAATCCCGGGAACCACGGCGGTCCCGGGAACCACGGCGGTCCTGGGAACCACGGCGGTCCGGTGCTCGCCAACGCACCTCACACGCACATGGATGGCCGCTTCGGGCACGGCCGCCCGTACTTCGATCACGGTCACGAGATTCATCCCATGCCGCACGGCGGCTACGAGATCCACAATCACGGCCAGTCCTACTGGTACGACCGCGGCCATTGGTATCGCCACCGTAACGGAGTCGCGGTCGTGATCGGCGCGCCGATCGGCGCGTTCGTGCCCTTCCTGCCGTTCTACTACTCGACGGTCTGGTGGGGCGGCGTGCCGTACTACTACGCGAACGACACCTACTACACGTGGGACGGCGCAGAGGATCAGTATCAAGTCGTCGAGCCGCCACCGGGAATCGAGACCGGCGGCACGACCGCAGCGCCGGTCAGCGACGACATCTTCATCTACCCGCGCAACGGTCAGTCGACCGAACAGCAAGCGCGCGATCGCTACGAATGCCACCGCTCCGCCGCCGACCAAACCGGCTACGACCCGACACTTAGCGGCGGTGGTGTATCTGCAAACGACGCGGCGTCGAAGCGCGCGAACTACATGCGCGCGCAG
>CADEEJ010000057.1:5884-19642 GCA_902826315.1 uncultured Steroidobacter sp. | reverse complement strand
TGGTGTATCTGCAAACGACGCGGCGTCGAAGCGCGCGAACTACATGCGCGCGCAGACGGCGTGCTTGGATGCGCGTGGCTACAGCGTGAAGTGATCGCTATCCGACTTTGCCGAGTGGACCCTTGGGCCCCAGCGGATGCGATTCCCCTTTGGTGTCGCGCTGCTGAGTGGAAACGACCTCCTGGTCGAGCTCGCATCCCATCGCCAACAGAAGATCGCTCACCGTATCCAGTGTCCAGTTGCCGGGACCGGAAAGCCAGCGGCTAATCTGCGCCGGCTCCTTCCCCAAGCGAAAGGCCAATTCCTTCTTGGTCAAGCCCTGAGTCTCGGCGAGTCTCGAGAACATGCCAACCACCGCAGAGAACACGCGGTTTCTCTGCCTTTGACGGTAGTAAATGATGTCGTCCGAGCTGACACGTTCCTGGCTAGACATAGACATCTCCTGAGACCACTGCACGCAACTCGTCACGAGTTGTCCGGTGACGAACACTTCTAGATCCGCCTGCAACCTGATGTAGCGATCCTCCTCTCGTGCATCGACGTGAGGTCCATAGATGGTCTGGTACAACTCGCGGATGAGAAACATCGGCCTGACCACCGAATCGCGTGGCGATCTCGGCACCACTGCGACCAGGCGGCCAGCCGCTTCGTGCGCCCTTATCGTGCCCCATGTAGGAAGCCAGATTGACATATAAGTCAATCCTAGGCCACTGTCAGGGAAAGAAAATTCCTATAAATGGGACACTTTGGGCTGTAATGCGCGGGCTCAGGGCCCCTTATCTCTGATACGGATAGAACCGGAACGACAGCATGCCTACCGTCATGTCCGTATCCGGATCGCCGCCGACGCCGTCGAACGCTTTGCGGTTCGTGTACGACGCGTGCAATCCCACCTGGAGATTGCCGAGCGCGCCCTGGTAGTACTTCCACCACGCGCCGATCGCAGCCTGCTCCACACGCTCGGTGTTCGCCGCGCACGCGCCGCTGCCTTCGATCCCGCAACCGCTGTTGTCGTAGAGCGGGTTGCCGTAGCCGAAGAGCATCGGCGTACCGTTCACCACCGCGGTGAAGTGCTCTGCATCGGCGTGCTCGATGCCGGCATAGCCGAATACCGTCCACTTGCTCGTCGGGCGATAGATGAGCCCGAGCAATGCCTGGTATGCAGTGACCGCAGCGAACTCCCCGTTCGGTCGCAGCGTCACATCCGGCAACTGCGCCGAGCCGTAGCGCCCGATCCCGTTGCCGAACAGTCCGCTCAGCTGAAGCTCGAGTTGCGAGCCGAGCGGCAGGATCATGCCGGCGCCGACGCCGCCGCCATAGATCGTGTGATCGTTGTGCGCGGCGCGTGAGCGGAACGAGCGTCCGAGACCGTACAGCTCGTAGTGACCATAGCCCGGATCCCACGCTGCCTTGACGATCACATCGGGCGCGACGTCGATCGAGTAGTTCGACGTCGGCGCGAACAGGAAGCCGCCGGGCAGCGTGCTTATGGTCTGCGGCGGCAATTGACCTTGACCGTTGAAGACATTCGCCTGCGGGCTTTCGAGCGACAGCCCGAGCGCGAGCTTGCGGTCGAAGTCCTTGACGAAGCGCAGCTGCGGATTGCGCGTCCAATTGAATCCCGGCACGTACTGTCCGTCCACCACGATCGGAATGCGTTCCAGGCGCGGCGTGATGCCCTTGTTGTTGAGCGTCGCCAGGCTGAAGCTCTGGCCGGCGAGCATGTACCAGTCCGCACGCTGGCGCGCATAGACCGCATAGAACTGGCGCATGCGCGGGTTGTAGCTGTTGCTCTCGACCGAATTTGCGGTCGGCGCCGAGCTCTGGAAATCCATTTCGACATAGGCTTCGGCGGACGCATCGCCGTCGTGCGACCCCTGCGTGAGAATCGACAAGCGGCTCTGCCGCGCCGTCTCGCGAAACTCCGAGACGTGATACTGCGCGGAGCTCGGGAACGGCACGCCGGTATTGAAGTTCGTCGACACATCCGCCACCTCGTTGCGGTTGCGGTAGATGCCCGTCAGCTCGGCGAAGCCGCCGAGCGTCACCGTCAGCGGACCGGCCTTGATGCCGGGATCCGCGTTTGCAGCGCCAGCGGGAGGAGCCGCAGGGGCTGCCGCGGTTTGCCGCGCAGTTGCATCCTGCTGGGCCTGCAGCTCCTCCAGCTGACGTTGCAGTTGTTCGACTTGGCGGCGCAGTTCTTCGAGCTGCGCGCCGGTGGGCGACGACTGAGCTTGTGCGTTAGCGGCCGAAACGGCGCTGACGAGCAGCGTGATGGCGATTGCGCGTTGCAAACCAATCATTTCGATTCCTCGTGCGATCGTTCGACTTACTTCAGCGTCGACAGGTAGGCGATCAGCGCCTTGCGTTGATTCGGGTCGGGCATTCCGGCGTACGGCATGGCATTGCCCGGCACGACGCCTTGCGGATTCGCGAGGTACTTGTCGAGCTCCGCGGCCGTCCACTGCAGCTTCGCTCGCTTCATCGCATTGCTGTACGCGAAGTCCGGCACGCTGGCGCTCTGGCGCCCGACGATGCCCTTGAGTGTCGGACCGAGAGCATTCGTGCCATCGGTGCTATGACACGCGGCGCATTCGACGAATGCGGGATCCGTCGCGGCAGCACTCGCGCGTGCGAGCAGCAACGAAGCGATCGCGCCCGCGAGAAACAGGTTGCGCAAGGCAGGAGTCATGCTGGTCATACAGGCAATCCTCTAGAGTCGTTGCGGACGCTTGGCGTAGCGGCTGAGGTCATCGCCCAGGCGCAGACCGATAGCGGCCATCAAGCCGGTGGGGTTGTAGCCGGCGTTGTGCCCATAGACCGAGCCGCCGACGACGAACAGGTTCTCCACATCCCAGTGCTGTAGATGCGGCGAGACGACGCTGGTGTGCGGATCCGCACCCATCGGCGTGCCGCCGACGACGTGCGTCGTCTGATAGACCCGTGCGTCGTACGGCGCCTTGCGCGGCACGGCCGGGCCGACGATCGTCGCGCCGGTCGCAGTCGCAAGCTCGACCGCTTTCTTCGTCACGTACTCCGACATCTTCGTCTCGTTGTCGCGCCAGTCGAAGGTGATGCGCAGCAGCGGCACGCCGTATGCATCGCGGTACGTCGGGTCGAGACTCAGGTAGTTCTCGACGTGCGGGTAACAGCTGCCGATCGTGCCGAGGGAGAACGCATGCGTGTACCAATCCGCGCTCGCCTGCTTCCACTTCGTGCCCCACTGCGGCGTGCCCGGGGGCAGCGGCCGCGTCGAGATCGGCCGGCCGTTGGTCGTGTTGTTGAAGATGTACGCGCCGCCCACGAAGCCGAGGCCGCTGTGATCGAAATTGTCGCCGTTGAACTCGTCGACGATCGTCTGCGACGAGCCGGAGGCCATGAACGGATTGATCCAGCGATCCTTGTAGAACACGTTGATGCTGGAGTTCGTCTGGTGACAGAAATTGCGGCCGACGACGCCGCGGCGCGTCGCCGCGTCATACGGCTCGCCGATGCGCCCCAGCAGCAGCAGCTTGGTGTTCGTGAACGTGAATGCGGACAGCACCACGACGTCGGCCGGCTGCTCGATCTCGTCGCCCGTTTCGAGATCGAGATAGCGCACGCCGGTGACCCGCTTCGCCGCGCGGTCGTAGTCCAGGCGCAGCACGTGACTGTACGGACGGATCTCGAAGTTCTTGCTGCGCTTGAGCACCGGGTACAGCAGCACCTCCGGCGAGCCCTTCGCGTTGGATTCGCAGATGAAGCGCTCGCAGTGGCCGCAGTACTGACATGCGCCGAGACGCATGCCGTCCGGATTCACGTAGACGTGCGGCGAGTTCGATGCCGCCATCGGAAACGGCTTGTAACCGAGCTTGCGTGCGCCTTCGGTGACGATCACGCCCGCTTCGGTGATCTCGATCGGCGGCTGCGGATATTCTTCGCGGCGCGGTGCCTCGAACGGATTGCCGCCCTCCTGGATCTGGCCGCGCAGGTTGCCGGCTTTGCCGGCGACACCGAACAGCTTCTCGAACGTCTCGTGATACGGCTCGAGCTCGTGATAGGTGACGCCCCAATCCTGAATCGGCATCTCGCGCGGCAACTTCGCGGCGCCGTAACGATCGACGAGCCGCGTGCGCAACTGCGGATCGTATTCGGCCCAGCGGAAACATTGGCCGTTCCAGTGATTGCCCGCGCCGCCCACGCCGTCGCCCGGCAGGAATGCTTCGAGCGTGCGGACCGGCAAGGCTGTCTCGGTGCGCGCGTGCCGCAGCGTGTAGGTCTCGATCGACCAGTCCTGCGCCAGCTGATTGCGCACGCCCCAGCGCAGCTCGTCACGTTGACTCGGCAGCCGATGCTCGGGACCCGCATCGTGATCTCTGCCGCGCTCGAGTACGAGCACGTCGACGCCGTCCTTGACGAGTTGCCGCGCGGCCAGCGCCGCCATCAGTCCGCCGCCGACGAACACGACCTGGCGGGATTTGAGTTTCCGGTTCACGACTGCCCCCTAGCTGAAATCGACGATGGATTTCGGCGTCTGCGCCCCCGGGAACGGCTTGCCGCGGAACTGCACCATGTTCTGCGCGTGGAACGCCGGCAGGCCGGGGTAGCCGACCAGTTTCCAGAACACCTTGTCGCGATTGCCGCCGTAGACTGGATCGGCGAAGCAGGCCTGCTGGAACAGCGGATACACGAGTTGCGAGAACCAGTCCGCAAGCGACACGCGCGACTCCGTCGCCTTGCCGGCAGCGATGTCTGCGAGAAATGCATCGGCATCGGCCGGCGCGAGCTGCTCGAAAGATTTTCCGAAGCGCGCTTGCGCGACTGCGCGCGCCGCGACGATGCCGGCGCTGAAGAATTCCGCGGGCTTGAGCGGCAGCTGATAGCCGTGCTGCGGCTTGCCGGGGTGCCACGGTCCGTGCTGATACAAGCGCCCGCCCTTGCCGAAGTCGCCGGCGAGCTGACGGTCGATGTAGATCGCGAGCCCGCAGTCGGTGCCGTTCGGTGTGAGCGCGTCCGCCGGGCACATGACGTTCACGAGCGCTTCGACGAACGTCGCCTCCTGCGGACCGAGATACGTGTAGCCGAACGCTCCCGGTGCGGCGGCCGTGCCGTCCGCAGGCGCCGCTGCGGCTGCCGCGGTGGATGTTCCGTGAATCGGCAGAAGCGCAGCTGCTCCCGCTGCTCCCGCGATGAAGGCACGCCGTGAACCCATCTCGCTGTCTCCCATGCTGCTGCGACGGGATCGAAGCCTGCCGGCGATGCGTTGCCGGCGAGTAACCGAAGCGACGCAGCGCCGTTTCACGTGACATTTCGCTACATCGGCGGCTTGACGCCGTCCTTCTCGACCACGATGCGCACGCCGGCGAAGTGCATGGCGGCATCCCCGTTGCGGGCGACTACGAAGACCACCTTCCCGGGCAACAGATCGGCGCGGGCCGCTGGAATGAACTTCACGATCGGCACCGTCGCCGGCACAGTCACGACATTGCTGCCGCCCTTGAACGACAAGTGCAGATCCCTGCCTTGGGTACCGTTGACCACGGCATCGACGTTCGCATTGGTCATCGTGCTACTGGGGCCGAGATCCCACGCGTAGTGCCCTTCGCCGGTGCCGCGCTCCGCTTCGGGAAACACGACGACTTCCTGTGCGATGAGGCGCCCGTTCGGATCCTTGCGCGCCGCGGTGCCGATGAATGAGCCCGGCGTGATGTCAGTGAGCGCGATGTCGCGCACGGCGGCGATGCGTGCCGCTGCAATCGCGACAGTCACCGTGTCGCCGCTGCGCCGATGCACTGTCAGCGTGTCGCCATTGAGCGAGACGATCGTGCCGCGGATGCGCGTCGTCTGTTCCTGTGCCGATGCCGTCAGCGACGCGGCCAGCCCTCCACACAGCAGGGCAAGTCGGACCATGAGCTTCATTGAAAACCTCCTTCGATCGGGCTAGCTGCCGGCGAACCAGTTGTAGCCCTGGTCCTCCCAGTAGCCGCCGGGGAACGTGTTCGTGACGTCGATCGCCACGATGTGCTTCGGATTCTTGAAGCCGAGCTTGGTCGGCATGCGCAGTTTCATCGGGAAGCCGTACTTCGGCGGCAGTACCTGGCCGTCGTAGGTCAACGTCAGCAATGTCTGCGGATGCAGCGCCGTCGGCATGTCGATGCTCGTCGAGTAATCGTCGGCGCAGCGGAACGAAACGTAGCGGGCGGTCGTGTCGGCGTCCGCGCGTCGCAGAAAATCCGCGAAGGTGACGCCGCCCCATTTGCCGATCGCGCTCCAGCCTTCGACACAGATCAGACGCGTGACCTGACTCGTCTGCGGCAGCGCGCGCAGCTCGTCCAGTCGCCATGCGCGCTGGCCCTTCACGAGTCCGCTCAGGTGCAAGGTGTAGCTTGCCGCATCCACGTCCGGCACCTGGTCGATGTCGTAGTACGCGTTGAAAGGAAACGGTCGCGTGATCATCGACTCCGGATACGTCGGTGCGAGCTGCGCCGGATCGAACAACCACGATTGCACGCGGTCGTTGAACCTGGAGATCCGGCGCAGCATCGCGTTGACGGACGCCTGATCCGTCAGCGTGCACCCTGTGAGCAGCGATAGACCGCCGAGCGTGAGCAGCTGCTTCGCAAACAGGCGGCGCTGCGGCTGCGCGAGCTCGCGCTTGGCGTCTTTGAGAATCAGCTGCGTATCGAGCTTGTCGAGCGGCACAGTGTCACGCCCCGCGAATCATGCTCAGCAGCGCGCGCGGCACGAGCAAGGACATGAAGACATGAATGGCGATGAAACCGACGAGGAATAGCATCGCGAAGAAGTGCACCACGCGCGCACTGTCGTAGCCGCCCATCAGGTCACGCAGCAGCGGGAACTGCACTGACTTCCAGAGCACGAGCCCGGACAGCAGCAGCAGCACGAGGTCGACAACGACCGCTGCATAGCAGACGCGCTGGACCATGTTGTAGCGCCCGAGATCGCTGTGATCGAGCTCGCCGCGCAGCGCCGCACGCAGATCACGGGCTGCGCCGCGCAAGCTCAAAGGCCACAGCTTGCTACGCAGTCGTCCGGATGCGAGGCCGAGCACTACGTAGAGGAGCAACGTCGTCGCGAGCAGCCACATCGCCGCGAAATGCCACAGCAGAGCGCCGGCGAGCCAGCCACCGAGCGTGACCTGCTCCGGAAAGCGCACCTCACCGAACAGCGGCGACGCGTTGTAGATCTGCCAGCCGCTGGCGATCATCACGACCACTGCCAGGGCATTCAGCCAATGCGTGATCCGCAACCACAACGGATGAATCAAACCAGCCATTGAAGGAAGGTGCGCAGGCGACATTGCCCGCGAGTGTCGACGAGAGGTGCGCGGGTTACGCGTGAAACTCAGCGCGCGGACGCTTCAGTTGAAACCGCGCGGCCGCAGCGCGCAAGCCTTCCGCAACAGGACGCGCCGAAGTTGGCACTCGGGCGTGATCGACACGCCGCGGAGATGCCGATGAAATTCCCGATCAAATTGTTGGTTGCGACGGTTGTGCTGCTGCCTCTGACGAGCGTCGCTTGCGAGAAAGAAATACGTTCCTGCCAGCGTGACATCAGCACGCTCATTGCCTATCGCGCCGAAGCGATCGCGGCGGCGTTCGGCGAGTTCTACGGCGGCCGCGGCGATTCGATGCAGATCAAGTTTCCGCGCCTCAAGGATCCGGAGCAGAAGCAGCTGGCCGGCGGTATCAGCTACGACCCGGCGGAACGCACGTTGTGGATCTCGCGCACCGTCGTCGGCATGGCCATCCCCAATCCACTGCGCTCGACGCTGTACTACTGGCCGTTCTATCAGCGCGAGCAGCTGCGGCGCGATTTTCCGGTCGTCGAAGTCGTCGACAACGCACTGTGGGGCGCGTTCCTGCGCAACGCCGCCAACGCGCAAGGCCTGCCGTGGCCGCATGCGGCGTGCAACTCGGTCGTAGTGCGCGAGCGCTTGCCGTGCGAAATGCTGACGAGCGGCATCGCACGCTTCGTCAAAGTGCTGCACGAGCCGGTCTTCAACGAAAACCGCCTCGATCTCATCTGGCCCGAGAATCTCGCCGAGTTCGACCAGAAGGTCTCCGGCTACGGCGATCGCGAGTACGTGCAGGCGCAGAGGCTCGGCGGCCTCATGCTGGTGCGGCCGCTGATCAAGGAATTCGGCGTGCTGGCAGCGTTCGACTACGTCGCGCGGACGCCGTTCGTCGTCGAGGAAGACAACGTGCGCACCTCGGCGCTGCGCTATCAGGAGCGCGCGCGCCAGGCGTTGAGCCAGTCCGATCTACGTCCATTCGGCACTGCCGCTGCGAAGGTGCAACCGACGCCGCCCCGCGATTGACTGTTCGACCATCAGAGCCCCCTCCTCGAACCCCCGCGTTTCGCGTCCTCCCCCTGACTGAAACGCGTCGAGGAGGGGTTTTTTTCTGTCCCGCAGCTGCACGCGTGTCGTTCGTAACTCACCCGCGGCCGCGCGAAATGTCCGCGCGATCTGGTGGCAGTGAACTGACCACTCATGAACCCTCGCTACGAAATCCGGTACGTCGCACTCGCTGCGGCGATTCTCTTGAGTAGTTGCAGGGGCGACGTCGCAGCGACTGCGCCAGCGCCGCCGCGAGTCTCGGTCGTAACGGTTCGCCAGAGCAGCGTGCCGGTGACGACGGATCTGCCGGGACGAACTTCTGCGTACCTGGTCGCACAGGTCCGTGCGCGCGTCGACGGCATCGTGTTGAAGCGCGCCTTCATAGAAGGGTCCGACGTGACTGCCAGTCAGCTGCTCTATCAGATCGACCCCGCTCCGTATCGCGCGGCACTCGACAGCGCACAGGCGCAACTAGCGCGAGCGAAAGCGAACGTTGAAGCCACGGCAGCCCAGGCTGAGCGCGATGCGGTGCTGGTAGAAGCGAACGCCGTCAGCAGGCAGATGTACGTCAACGCAGTCGCCGCGCAGCGGCAGGCAGTGGCTGATGTCGCTGCCGGACAAGCGGCAGTACAGGCCGCGGCAATCAATCTCGGTTACACCGACGTGATGGCGCCGATCTCCGGACGCATCGGCACGTCGCTCGTCACGCAAGGTGCGTACGTACAGGCGAGCGCCGCGACGCTCCTGTCCACCATTCAGCAGATCGACCCGATCTATGTCGACCTGAATCAGACCAGTGTCGAAGGACTGGAGCTGCGCCAGCAGGTGGCGACCGGCCGCCTGAAGGTCAACGGTCCCGAACAGGCCAAGGTGCGGTTGATCCTCGAGGACGGCACCGAGTATCCGCATCCCGGCACGCTCGAGTTCACGGATATCACGGTCGATGCCGCCACCGGCTCGGTGACGGTCCGCGCCCTGTTCCCCAATCCGCAGCACGTGCTGCTGCCGGGAATGTTCGTGCGTGCGCGCATCGACCTCGGCTCGGACGATCGCGCGATTCTCGTGCCCGAGGACGGCGTGACTCACGACCGCACGGGCCGGGCGACAGTGCTCGTCGTCGGCGCGGACAACAAGGTTGCCACCCAAGCCGTCATCGCGAACCGCACCGTGGGCGCCAACTGGGTCGTGGAAAGCGGTTTGCAGGACGGCGATCGCGTCATCGTGAGCGGCGTGCAGATGGTGCAGCCGGGCATGGTCGTGCAGGCGGTGCCCGTCGCGAGCGACACGCAACAACTCGCCAAAGAGCGCGAGCGCAAGTAGCACCACCGCGCATGGCACGCTTCTTCATCGATCGTCCGATCTTCGCGATCGTCATCGCAATCCTGATTGCGATGGCCGGCGCGCTGTCGATCACGCGCTTACCGGTCGAGCAGTATCCGACCATCGCGCCGCCTTCGGTGCAGATCACCACTTCGTATCCGGGCGCGTCCGCCGACACGATCGAGAACACCGTCGTGCAGGTGATCGAGCAGCAGATGAGCGGCATCGATCACCTGCTGTACATGGCATCGACCAGCGACGACTCCGGCCAGTCGACGACGACCATCACCTTCGAGCCCGGTACGAATGCCGACATCGCGCAAGTGCAGGTCCAGAACAAGCTGCAGCTCGCGGTGCCGCTGTTGCCGGCGCAGGTCCAGCAATCCGGCATCCGCGTCGTCAAGTCGAGCACCTCGTTCCTGCTGGTGGCCGGCTTCGTCTCTTCGGATCCGACGGCAACCCGCTACGACATTGCCGACTTCGTCGTCTCGCACATCCAGGATCCGGTCAGCCGGCTCGACGGCGTGGGCAACATCACTGTGTTCGGCACCCAGTACGCGATGCGGATCTGGCTCGATCCGAACAAGCTGAACAGCTTCTCGCTCATGCCGGTCGATGTGACCGATGCTCTGCTCGCGCAGAACGTGCAGATCTCCGGCGGCCAGCTCGGCGGCACGCCGGCGCCGGCATCGCAGCGGCTGAGCGCCACGATCACCGAGTCGACGCTGTTGCGCACGCCGGAGGAGTTCGGTCGCATCCTGCTGAAGGTGAATCCGGACGGCTCGCAGGTCCGGCTCAGCGACGTCGCACGCATCGGACTCGGCGCGGAGAACTACAACACCGATACGAAGTACAACGGCCAGCCGGCGGCTGCCATCGGCTTTCAGCTGGCTCCGGGGTCCAACGCACTGGAAACCGCGGATTCCATTCGTGCAACCATTGCCGGCCTCGAGCCGTACTTTCCACCCGGCATCCGCGTCGTGTATCCGTACGACACGACGCCGTTCGTCCGCATCTCGATCAGCGAAGTGGTCAAGACGCTGCTGGAAGGCATCGTGCTCGTGGTGCTGGTGATGTTGCTGTTCCTGCAGAACTTCCGCGCGACCCTGATACCGACGGTCGCCGTGCCGGTCGTGCTGCTCGGCACGTTCGGCGTCATGGCAGCCGTCGGCTTCACGATCAATACGCTGTCGATGTTCGGGCTGGTGCTGTCGATCGGCCTGCTGGTCGACGATGCAATCGTCGTGGTCGAGAACGTCGAGCGGCTCATCGCCGAAGAAGGGCTGTCGCCGCGCGAGGCGACGCGCAAGGCGATGGATCAGATCACCGGCGCACTGGTCGGCGTGGCACTCGTGCTCTCTGCCGTGTTCGTTCCGGTAGCGTTCTCGTCAGGGTCCGTCGGTGCGATCTACCGGCAGTTCGCGCTGACCATCGTCGTCGCGATGCTGTTGTCCGTATTCGTCGCGCTCACGCTCACGCCTGCGCTGTGCGCGATGGTGCTCAAGCCAGCGGGTCATGCGCCGCGGTGGCGGTTCTTCGACTGGTTCAACCGCACTTTCGACAGCACGCGCGAGCGATACCTCGGCGGCGTTCGCCACGTCATCGGACGATCCGGCCGCTGGCTGCTGGTCTACGGCTGCATCCTCGTCGTCGTCGGGCTGTTGTTCGTCCGCCTGCCGACTTCGTTTCTGCCGGACGAGGACCAGGGCTTCGTCTTCGTGCTCGTGCAAGGGCCGCCGGGCAGCACGATCGGCAGAACAGCCGGCGTGCTCGACGACGTCCGCGAGTATCTGCACACCGACGAGGCCAAGATGGTCGACTCGGTATTCCAGATCAGCGGCTTCAACTTCGCGGGACGCGGGCAGAACCAGGGTCTGCTGTTCGTGCGCTTCAAGGACTGGGACGAACGCAAGGATCCGAGCCTGAGCGTACAGGCGCTCATGGGCCGGATCAGCGCGCGCTTCGCGACCTACGGCGCCGCAGCGATCATTCCGGTCAATCCGCCGCCGATCCGCGAGCTCGGCACGGCCGCGGGCTTCGACTTCGAGCTGCAGGATCGCGGCGGCATCGGGCATCGCAAGCTGATCGAAGCACGCGACCGGCTGCTGGGTCTCGCGCGCCAGGACCCGACACTCGCGTTCGTCCGGCCGAACGGCCTCGATGATAATCCGACGTTCACGATCCAGATCGACCGCGAGAAGGCCAGCGCGCTCGGCGTCAGTCCCAGCGACATCGATCGCTCGTTCTCCATCGCGTGGGGCTCGCTGTACGTCAACAACTTCCTCGATACCGATGGCCGCATCAAGCGCGTGTTCGTGCAGGCGGACGATCAGTTCCGCATGAATCCGGACGACCTGCGCCTGCACTACGTGCGCAACAACCAGGGAACGATGGTGCCGATCTCCGCCTTCGCGACCACCAGCTGGACTTATGGATCGCCGAAGCTGGAACGCTACAACGGCATCTCGGCCATCGAGATTCAGGGCCAGGCCGCGGACGGCTACAGCACCGGCCAGGCGATGGCAGCGATGCAGCGGCTGGCGAAGCAGCTGCCGCCCGGTGTCGGCTACGAGTGGACCGGCCTGTCGCTGCAGGAAGTGCTGTCCGGCTCGCAGGCTCCCTATCTGTATGCGATCTCGATCATCGTCGTGTTCCTGAGCCTCGCCGCGCTGTACGAAAGCTGGTCGATTCCGGTCTCGGTGATCCTGGTCGTGCCGCTCGGCATTCTCGGCGCGCTGTGTGCGGCGATGCTCGGTCACTTGTCGAACGACGTGTACTTCCAGGTCGGGCTGCTCACGACGATCGGCTTGTCTGCGAAGAACGCGATCCTGATCGTCGAGTTCGCGCGCAACCTGCATCACGACGGCAGCGGCGTCGTGGAATCGGCAGTCCAGGCCGCGCAGCTGCGGTTGCGCCCGATCCTGATGACTTCGATGGCGTTCATCCTCGGTGTGCTGCCGCTCGCGCTGGCGACGGGCGCCGGCTCTGCGAGCCGCAACGCCATCGGCACCGGCGTAATCGGCGGCATGTTGACCGCCACGTTCCTGGCGACTTTCCTGATTCCGATGCTGTTCGTAGTGATCTCGCAGAAGCTCGGCGGTGAACGAGTGCAGTCTGCCGAACAGGGGGCGTGAGATGGGCGCCGGTTCGATGAATCGCGCTGCAAGCTGCATTGCCGCTGCGACATTCGTGCTTGCTAGCGGCTGCACTTTAGCGCCCGAGTATCGACGGCCGGGGGTGCCCGTCGCCGACGCGTATCCGACCGGACCTGCGTATGCAACGAGCAGCAGTGCCGACTCGCTCCACGCCGCAGATATCGGCTGGCGCAACTTCCTCGCCGATTCTCGACTGCAGCAACTGGTGGAGATCGCACTGGCGAACAACAGCGATCTGCGGATTGCCGCACTCAACGTCGAGTTGCTGCGCGCCCAGTTCAAGATCCAGGCCGCGCAGCTGTTCCCGCAAATCGATGCGCAGATCGCTGCCGACCGGACGCGCACACCGCGCGATCTCTCGCTCGTGAGATCCGCGACGGGGCCGACTCGCACGCGGTCGTATACCGTGGGGCTGACCGCAGCTTGGGAGATCGATCTGTTCGGCCGCTTGCGCAGTCTCAAGGGCGCTGCGTTGGAGCAGTTCCTCGCATCGGTCCAGGCGCGCAGAGCCGCGGAAATCCTGCTCGTGTCGCAGGTCGCCGATCAGTACCTGACGCTGCTCGCCACCGATGAGCTGCTCCAAGTCACGCAACACACGCTCGATACCGGAGTCGCATCCTACGATCTGGTGAAGCTGCAATTCGACACCGGCGTCGCCACGGAGCTCGATCTGCGGCAGGCCGAGACCGTCGTCGAGCAGGCACGCGCGAATCGCGCCGCTCAGTTGCGTGCACGCGCGCAGGCCGAGAACGGGCTCGTTCTACTGTTGGGTCAACCCTTGAGCGCGCCTGCGACCGGCGGCGCGCGACTCGCCGACCAGGCTCTGCTCGCCGACATCCCACCGGGCCTGCCGTCCGAACTGCTCAGCCGTCGACCCGACGTGCTGCAAGCCGAAGCGCTGCTGCGCTCTTCGAACGCGAACATCGGCGCGGCGCGCGCCGC
>CADEEJ010000057.1:0-5784 GCA_902826315.1 uncultured Steroidobacter sp. | reverse complement strand
CTGCAGCGCCTGACGAATCTGGTGGATCTGTATCGCGCTCTCGGTGGCGGCTGGATCGAGCACACCGGCGACGAGCCGCGAGCGGGAGACGAACGATGGCAACCGTGAAGCCGCTGCAGCGGGCCGAGATGGAGTTCGTGGACATCCCGGGTACCGGCTTGCGCGTGTCACGCGTCGCGCTCGGCACCTGGGCGATGGGCGGCTGGATGTGGGGCGGCGCCGATACCA
Organism: uncultured Steroidobacter sp.; assembly: GCA_902826315.1. Classification (GTDB taxonomy): domain Bacteria; phylum Pseudomonadota; class Gammaproteobacteria; order Steroidobacterales; family Steroidobacteraceae; genus Steroidobacter. Next base: position 5,556 of record CADEEJ010000057.1, on the reverse strand, counting down.
GCGAATCCATCGCCACCGTCCGCGCCGCGCTCGACCACGGCATCAACCTCATCGATACGGCTCCGGCTTATGGCTTCGGTCTCGCGGAAGAGATCGTCGGCTGCGCGCTGAGCGCAATGAGCACGCGCTCGCGCGCCGTCATCGCAACCAAGACCGGCATCGAGTGGCAGGACGAGAAGGTGTACCGCAACGCCAGCCGGCAACGGATCGTGCGCGAGGTCGAAGATTCGCTGCGACGCCTGCGCACCGATTGCATCGACATCTACCAGGTGCACTGGCCCGATCCGCTGGTCTCGATCGGCGAGACCGCCGAGGCGATGCGCGAGCTGTACGAGCAGGGCAAGATCCGCAGCATCGGCGTCAGCAACTTCTCGCTCGCTCAGCTGCAACAGTTTCGACAGATCGCTCCAGTGCAGGTCGTGCAGGCACCGTACAACCTGTTCGAGCGCGGCATCGAAGCGGACATCCTTCCCTATTGCCGCGAGCACGGCATCGTCACACTCGGCTACGGCGCGCTCTGTCGCGGCCTGCTGAGCGGCCGCATGGCGCTCGACAGCACCTTCGGCGAAGGCGATCTGCGGCACGTCGATCCGAAGTTTCAGGCGCCGCGCTACGCGCAGTACCTCGAAGCCGTACGGCAGCTGGATGAGCTGGCGCGCACGCAGTTCCACCGGCGAGTGATTCATCTCGCCGTGCGCTGGATGCTCGACAGCGGCATCAGCGTCGCGCTGTGGGGCGGACGACGCCCGGACCAGTTGTTCGCGCTCGAAGACGTGCTCGGCTGGTCGATCGATGCCGGGTCGATGGACAGGATCGACGAGATCCTGGCGATGACGATCCGCAACCCCATCGGGCCCGAGTTCATGGCGCCGATGCAACGAACCCTGTAACGAACCCATCGAGTCGAGGACGCAGCATGCAAGCCGGATTTATCGGGCTCGGTCACATGGGCGCAGCGATGGCCGGCAGGCTCGTCGCCGCGAGTCACGACGTCACGGTCTACAACCGCGATCCGCAGAAGCGCCGGCCCCTCGTCGAGCTGGGCGCGACGGAAGCAACGAGCCCGGCCGATGCTTGTCGTGGCCCTGTGGTCATCACGATGCTCGCCGACGACGCGGCCGTCGAACAGGTGGCGCTGGGACCTGACGGCATCACGCAGTCGCTGGCGGTTGGCGGCATCCACATATCGATGAGCACGATCAGCATCGCTCTCGCGCGCAAGCTCGCTCTGGCTCACAAGCATGCCGGGCAACGCTTCATCTCCGCACCGGTGCTGGGGCGTCCTGAAGCCGCCGCGGCAGGCAAGCTCTTCATCATTGCCGGCGGCGACACGGCCGCGCTCATGACGTGCAAGCCGCTGCTGGATGTCATTGGACAACGAACCATCACGATCAGCGCGGAGCCGTGCGGTGCGAATCTCGCGAAGCTCGCCATCAACTTCCTGGTCGCGAGCGCGATCGAAGCGCTCGGCGAATCCGTCGCGCTGGTCGGCAAGGGCGGCCTCGATCGGCAGGCTTTCATCGATCTGCTGACTTCGACCGTGCTCACGGCTCCGGCGTACAAGACGTACGGCGACCTGATCGTGCATCAGCGCTTCAGCCCGGCAGGCTTTGCCGCCGCGCTCGGTCACAAGGACATCCGGCTCGCTCTCGGCGTCGCGGCGGAATTGCGTGTGCCGATGCCGCTCGCCGGGCTCCTGGACGAGCGCTTCCTGCGCTTGCTCGCACGCGGCGGCAACGATCTGGACTGGGCTGCGATCGGCGGTCTCGCCGGACTGGACGCCGGCGATCAGCGCACTGCCTTGACGGTCTCGGCGAAGAAGTAGCCGACGCCGCGCTCGGTCCTGATGAACTTCGGCGTCGCCGGGTCTGCCTCGATCTTGCGTCGCAGCCGCATGATCTGCACGTCGATCGAGCGGTCGTACACTTCGGTCGAGTGCAGGCGCGACAGCTCGAGCAGTTGATCGCGAGTCAGGATGCGTTGCGGCGACGAGAGAAACGCGCACAGCAGGCTGAACTCGCCGCGCGAAATCTCCACCCGGCGCGCATCGGGCGCCAGCAGGCGATGCAGCCGCACGTTCAGTTCCCAGCCGGCGAAGCGATAGGCGCGCAAGGTCTCGTCGCGCCCCGGCGGGGCGACCTCGACTTGCGAACGGCGCAGGACTGCGCGAATGCGCGCGAGCAGCTCGCGCGGCGAGAACGGCTTCGTCACGTAGTCGTCGGCGCCGAGCTCGAGGCCCATCACACGATCCGCCTCTTCGATCAGTCCCGACAGCACGACGATCGGCATGCGCGAGGTTTCGCGCAGACTGCGCGCCAGCCGCAAGCCATCGTCGCCTCGCAAGCGCGGCTCGAGCAGCAGCAGGTCGATCGCTTCGCGATCCATCACCTCGCGCATCTGCTTGCCGGAGGTGACCGCCGTGACCCGAAAGTCGTGCCGTCCCAGATACTCCGACACCTGGCCGCAGACATCGGGATCGTCATCGACCACGAGCACATGGGAAGGATTCATTGCAACAGCCTGCGTATCCATGGTGCGGCCCTCGTATTCGATGGCTGCAGCGTAGGCAGCGCCACCCCCGGTGCCAATCATGCCTTTGCATTAGCCATTTCGAGTGATACCGGCACGGTCACAACGTGACATCGCGCGGCCAGCGAGCGGGAGAAATCTGCGTCCCAAGGAGGACGCACGATGGCTCAGCCGGCTGTCCAGGACATTCCCGAGGGCTCGCACCTCGTCACGCGGCGCCGTACCTATCGGCATCACGGCATCTACGTCGGCGGCGGCCGAGTCGTGCACTACGCGGGGCTGCAACGCGGGTTACAACGCGGGCCGGTGGAAGAAGTCACGATCGACCAGTTCGCCAACGGCCGGCCGATCGAGCTGCTGGGCTGCCCATGCTCGAGCGTCGAATCGCGCGCAGTCGTCGAGCGGGCGCGCTCGCGCCTCGGCGAGAACGACTGGCGGCTGCTGACGAACAACTGCGAGCATTTCTGCTGGTGGTGCGTGCGCGGCGAGGCGCGCAGTTACCAGGTCGAAGCCCTGTACGCGTGCTTGTTCGTTCACCGGGCCGCGAGCCGTTTGCTACCATCGCGCCGGTGCCGCCCTCCTCTTCGCAACACCTGCCAGTCCTCGGCATCGCCCTGAAACTCGCGTCGGTCGTCGTCTTTTCCGGCATGACGGTGTGCATCAAGTTTCTCGGGAGCGATATCCCGAGCGGCCAGACGATCTTCGTGCGCGGCCTCATTTCGGTCGTCGTGCTGGCGCTGATCGCCTGGGGCACGGAAGGACTGCACTTGTTGAAGACGCGCAACTGGCGCCGGCATGCGTTGCGCTCGTTGTCCGGCACCGCCAGCATGTTCTGCCTGTTCGTGGCGCTGACGATGATTCCGCTGGCCGACCTCACGGCGATCAGCTTCACGGCGCCGCTGTTCCTGACGCTGCTCGCGATGCTGTTTCTCGGCGAGCGCATTCACCGGTATCGCTGGACTGCGCTGGGCGTCGGCTTCGTCGGCGTGCTGATCACGATCGGTCCGCACCTGTCGTTCACGCACGGTGCCTCCGCCGGCGTGCTGCTCGCGCTCGCGAACGCAGTGCTCTCGGCGACCGCCATGATGTTCCTGCGGAGCATGAGCGGCGGCGAGCACGCCATCACGATTACGTTCTACTTCTCGCTGACGATCACGCTCTGCGCCGCCTTGACCGCGTTCTGGGGCTGGCCGATGCCGACGCCGACGCAGTGGCTGCTGATCGTGCTCGCGGGACTGTTCGGTGTGTTCGGCCAGCTGCTGATGACGTACTCGTACAGTTACGCCGAGGCGTCCACGATCGCGCCGCTCGATTACACCAACATGATCTTCGCGACCTTCATCGGCTACGCGTTCTTCGACGAGATCCCGTCGCTCTCCGTCTGGATCGGCGCGCCGCTGATCCTCGGCTCGGGCCTGCTCATCCTATGGCGCGAGTATCACCTGAAAAAGCAGCTCAGCGCCCCCGTGGTGCCGGGTTAAAAAACAACCCATAACTCAGCACTGCAGCATGGACCCGTCGCCGATGCCGATGCTGCGGTGCTGAGTTATGAGCCGTTTTTTAACCCGGCACCACGATCCACGATCAGCGGAAGCGGGCGGCGCGGACGCCGAAGAAGGTCGCCCAGACTGCGATTGCATCGCCGCTCGAGTTGATCGCGATCTGCGGACCGAGCCAGATCGTTGCGGCTCCGACGAACTGTTGTTCGTCGAGCTGAACAGCTTCACCCCAGCCTTCGCTCGGGCGATAGCGCCGCGCCCAAAGGCTGAACCAAGTCTCGTCCTCGCGGAAGTTGCACTCGCGCCAGACCACCAGAGCGTTGCCGCCGCGGTCGACAGCTACCTGCGGGTCGCGCGCGGAGCATTCCGGCTCGTTGTCGAGATCGATCGCTTCACCCCACACGTTCTCCCTCGCGTAGTACGGAAGCGCGCGCACGCGGGTGCGAGAGTCCTCGTAGTGCAAGCCGACGACCATGGCGTTGCCCCGCGCATCCATTTCGACCCGCTGGACATCCAGACCATCCGTCGCCGCGGCCGGCGTACCCCACTGACCATTCTCGCCGCGCACGTTGAACCAGACGGGATCCAGAGCTCCATTCCAGACGCCATTCCAAACGACGAGAGCGCGGCCTGACGGACCGAGCGCCAGGCGCGCACCGGGTACCGGCGTGCCAGCGGGACCGTCGGCATTGAGCTGTGTTACCTCTGCATCGCCAGTGCCGCCTGCGAAACTTGCGGCGAGCAGTTGGTTGGAAAAGGTCCACGCAACGACACCCGCGTCGTCGTTCAGCCGAACTTCCTTGTCGGCGATATCGGAGGTCGGTAGCAGAGCAGGCTGCTCCCATCCCGACGCTCCGTATCTAGCGGTGAAGGTGCCGTGGAAGCCCGGCTGCGGCCAAAGGGTGAAGAAGGACCACGCTGCGAGCGCCTGCCCGTCCGCGGCAACCGCCATCCGCGGATAGGTCGTGTCGCCGAGGAACGGGCCGACTGGACGCTGATCGATCCTCGTGAGCTCGTCTTCCCACGCGCCGCTACTCGCGTCGTAGCGACGCGAGTAGATGCCTCGCTCTCGTTCATTCCATAACGCGAGTGCGTTGCCCTGCGCGTCCATGCCGACAATCGGCTCATACACGTTGTAGTGAGAACTCTCGTCGATCAGTCGTGGCTCGTCCCACGTGTCGTCTGCCCTGGAGGCACTCGCCCAAACGCGCACCTTGGCAGACTGATGATCCTCCCATATCACGACTGCCCTGCCCTGGCGATCGATGGCCCCGGCTGCGTGCCGTTGCTCCCGCCCGCCCGCCGGATCCGGATCCTTCACGAATTCGAGGGGCTGCCATTCGCCGTCCTTGGTAGTGAAGGCCTGCTGCACGGCCGACGCGAGCTGCTCGCCGTCTACACCGCGAATGCGATCGCTGATACGGATCTGATAGCGCGTCGAGGGCAGCAACTTCTGCTTCGGGATGACCGACAGCCGGTCGCCTGCAACGCTCACCTCGATCTCTTCGTCGCCGAGGTCGCTGCGCAG
>CADEEJ010000056.1:19920-22906 GCA_902826315.1 uncultured Steroidobacter sp. | reverse complement strand
TGACTGCCGAGGCACTGAAGCGGATGCGCGTTAGCGCACCGACCGCGGCGCCAGCACGTAGCTACTCTGCACTCCACTATGAGTAGAACTGCGATCGCGACCCTGTTGATGCTCGGCATCGCCTCCACTGAATACGTGGAGGCCGAAGGAACGCGTGCCAGCCCGGCTCACTATCCGCTCGATCAGAGCGGCGGTATCGCCGTGTCATCGGCGAATCTCGATCGATACCTGGCGACGCTGGAGGAACGCGCGACGGCGCGGCAATTCCTGCTGACCTTCGGCGATCTGCTGTTCAGTGCGGACAGCGCGCAGATCAGCGATAGCGAACGAGGCGAGTTGGTGCGCATGGCAGACTTCCTGCGCGCGCGGCCTACGACGGTCGCGCTGATTGTCGGCCACGCGGACGATCGAGGCGATGCTGCGGCGAATTTCCGGCTGGCGGAGCAACGCGCTGCCGCCGTGCGCAGTTATCTGGTCGTTCGCGGCATCGACCCTGCGCGGCTGACGGCAGTGAGTCGCGGAGAAGACAATCCGCTGCGGGACAACCAGACTCAAGCGGGGCGCGCCGGCAATCGCCGCGTGGAGATCCTGGTGCAGAAAGCGTCGACGGAGCCCGTGCGTTGAAGCCCCACATCATCCGGCGGCAACGGGAATATCTGATCGATCGGCATCAGGTCATTTTCGACGCCGGCGCCGGCTGGCAATGCGTGTGCGCCGAATTCACGACGACGGCCGACTGCCGGCACATCCGGGAATCGCAAGGCCGCTACGCTGCGCAAGCCGTCATCGCCAATCGCATGCGGTTGCCGACGCGGCAGTCGGAATACCGACTCGAGCGAATCTAGCTCGAGCCGGTCCGGTCTTCAGCGCCGAGCCACCGTTACGGTTGATCCGCCACCACGCGTGGCTGGTCTTCGCTGAAGATCAGCTCGACACGCCGGTTCGATTGGCGTCCGTCCACGCTGTCGTTACTGGCGATGGGTGAGCTCTCACCCATGCCGAGCGACGTCATCTGACTACGCGCGACGTCACGCTGCATCAGGGCGGACTGCACTGCCTGCGCGCGACGCTCAGACAACGCTTGATTGCTCGCATCCGAGCCGACGTTGTCCGTGTGACCTTCGATGACCACCTTGCGACCTGGCTTATCTCGCAATGCCGCGGCGAGGCGATCGAGCGTTCCGTACGCGCCCGGCTTGAGGGTCGCCTGGCCGGTATCGAACAGCACGTCGCCGAGCGTCAGCACCAGGCCGCGCTCCGTCTTCTGTACTTTGAGATCGGCGAGTTGCGCCTCGAGAGAATCCGCACGCTGCGCGGAGGCATCCGCTTGTCGCCGCGCGTCGCTCGCCTGGTTGGCACTGCGTTGCGCTTCGCGTTCACGCGCCTGGACCAGGACGGCTTGCCGCTGGGCGTTGCCGTTGGCGATCTCCTCGTTCGCTTGCGCGGTCAGGATCTTCTCGTTGGCGATCTGCGCGCTGGTCACGGCGTTGTTCGCTTCGTACTCGATGTCCGCTCGCTTGCCCTTCGCCGCAGCGATGCGGTTGGCGGCCTCCAGCGACTTGCGCGCGTTGGAGATGTCCATCGCGGCAACTCCGGCGCGCGATGACTGTTCGACTGCCGGCACTATGGTGCGCGCCGTTTCCAGCGATTCGTTGCGCGGCGGCGCGCTGCTGCACGCGCTCAGTATTGCGGCTATTGCCACACTCAAGATAACTACATTGCTCTTCATGACTTGCCTCATCTATGCATTCGGACGATATCGCTCAGCGCTGCGCCGGTGTGCCGCGCTCAGTTTCCTGGCGCAACGTTTCGACGCTCGCGAGCACTTCATTCGCGGCCTTGCGCGCATCGGCGCTCTGCGCCTTGGCTACCGCAAGCTCGGCATAGAGGTGTGCCTGCGCAGCTGCGCGCTCGGCCTCTTTCTCGTAACCGCTGGCCAGCGCGCTCTTTGCAGCGTTCAGCTTGTCTCGCGCCTGCTGCAGCTCCACGGCTCCGTGCTCGGATTTGCCAACCGTCTGCCGCGCCTGTTCGACGGACGTCTCGCTTTGGGCCACGCGCTCTTTCGCGAGGTCCGACACGCTGCTGCACGCGCTGAGCGCGGCCAGGAGGCCCACGCCAAGCGCCCATGTCACGGCGCTCCTGACGGGATTGGTTGTGCGGTATTTGATGCGGTAACTCATGTTCGATCCCTCTGCCTATGGAGAGCGATGATGCGCCGCCATCGCAAGGATCTCGGTACGTTGGCGTACACACAGTGAGAAAGAGCCTCGCGTGTGCGCTGGCGTACAGCGCGGTAAGGCTTACGTGCGTACCGTGCGGGATGTGAAGACCGGAGCAGCATTTTCGAAGGTCGCGGTGGGTGAGAACCGCCTGTTGGCGGCCTTGCCGCAGCGGAGCAGGCAGCGCGTTCTAGCCAGCTGCGATCAGGTCGAACTGCGGTTTGGCGAGGTGCTTTGCAAGTTGGGCGACAGGATCCGCCACGTGTACTTCCCGACCGAGAGCTTCGTCTCGCTGGTGACGGCGCTCGATGACGATGCGCGGCTGGAAGTCGGAATCGTCGGTGACGAGGGCATGCTCGGCACGGCCCTCATTCTCGGTGTCGATCGCTCGCCGCAGCACGCCCTGGTGCAAGGCGCGGGCGCTGCATGGCGGATGAGCGCGGCGACTTTCATGCGGCACTGCCGAGAGGATGCCGAGCTGCGTCAGCGGTTGAGTCGCTATGTGTACGTGTTGATGAGGCAGCTCGCGCAAACCGCCGCCTGCACCAGCTACCACTTGGTCGAGGCGCGGCTTGCCCGCTGGCTGCTGATGAGTCGCGACCGTGCTCATCGCGATCAATTTCATCTGACGCACGAGTTCCTGGCGTACATGCTCGGCGTGCGGCGCGTAGGTGTGACTCATGCCGCGAGCTCGTTGCAAGAGCAGGGGCTGATCGACTACAGCCGCGGCGCCATCAAGATCCTGGACAACGCGGGCTTGGAGAAGG
>CADEEJ010000056.1:8995-19820 GCA_902826315.1 uncultured Steroidobacter sp. | reverse complement strand
TGGATGTGGTGGAAGCCGATGTTGGCCGAGAACCATTGCAGCACGCGGGGCAACTTGTAGAAGGAGCTGCCGCGCAGCGCTGCCGCCGCGAAGTCCCAGTTATCGCCGCGCTCCCAGTACGCATCTTCGAACTGGTGCTGCACATAGAACAGCCAGACGCCTGCGGCGCCCGCCACCATCAGGACTATCGACTGAATCAACAGATACGGGCCGAGGCCGAAGACCCAGCTCATCGCTGCCGCCGTGCCGAGGAACACCAGGTTCATCACCCACACGGAGCGGCGTTGGCGCCGATCCGCCTTGGGCGAAGCGAAACGGTGACCGATCAGGAAGAGATACAGCGGAGCCAGCACAAAGAGCACCAGCGGACTGCGCGTCAGCCGATACCACAAGCGACGCCACAGTGACTCTGCGAGGTACTCGCGCACCGTCATGGTCCAGATATCTCCGGTGCCACGCTTGTCGAGATGCCCCGCGGTGCCGTGATGGATCGCGTGTTGCCAACGCCAATGCTCGTACGGGGTGAACGTCAGGGCACCGGTGATGAAACCGACGACGTCGTTGGCGCGGCGCGAGCTGAAATACGAGCCGTGACCGCAGTCGTGAAAGATGATGAACAGGCGCACCAGGAACGCGCCCGCCAGAATCGCCGGCGGGATCGCGAGCCACAGCGATATTTCCAATGCACGGTAGATGACGTACCAGAGCAGGAAGTAGGGAATCAGCGTATTGAGCAGCTGCCACAGCGCGCGCTTGGTCGAGGAATGCTGATACCGCGCGACGATATCTCTCCAAGGTGCCTGATCCGTGCGGTCTGGCGTGCCAGCCGCGCTCGACATATTGACAGTCATGCTCCGAGCATCGCACAGATCGAGATCCGGCATCGGTGCGTTAGCGAACATTCGCTCTGCGTGCCAGTACGCCGTCGCCATTCAGCTCCACGTCGAATCCGGCGCCCTGCAGGCGCCGCGCGACTTCCCTCGGCACATCCCGTCCGGTCGTCAGTGCATTGGGCGAGCCGGTGTAGTGAAAGAGCAGACCTTTGCGTTTGAGCACTCTCGCCAGCTGTTGGTAGAACGCTGCTGAGTACAACTCGCCAGCAATGCCGAAGCGCGGTGGATCGTGCAGCACTGCATCGACCGACCCATCGGGCAGGGCCGCGATCGCAGTGACGATATCGGCCTGAGTCAGGCTCAGCCTGGCATCGGCGTCGCCGCTGTTTTCCGGCGACCAGGGATTCAGCGTGCGCAGCCACATGACATCCGCGCTCTTCTCGTACGAGGTCACTTGTCGCGCGCCGCCTGCCAGGCAACACGCAGCGAAGTAGCCGAGCCCGCCGCACGTATCCAGGATCGCCTTGTCGCGCGGACGGACGAGGGCAACCTTGCGCTCAGCGTCTGCGTACGGCGAGACATGCGCCGTCGGCAGCATCTTGATCCCGTCGATCTCGAACGTCGGCGGACCCCAGTCGGTCGGGACGAGCTTGATCAGCGATGTGGTGAATCTGGCCGCGGGCTCGAATGCCGTGCCGGTCCAGTAGTAGATCGTTCGTTCCTTGCAGCGCTCGAGGTAGGGAAAGCTGCGGCCCTGCCACGTCCACGCGGACGCGCCGATCTCGACGGTGTCAGTCGAGCGGTCCAGATCCAGCGAGCAGTCGACTGTGGCGACGCCATCGCGCATCGCCGCTTGCAGGGCGTCGTGCACTTTCAGAGTGAGCAGTGGGCTCGACAGGCGCGAGGGCATGCTACGGACTGAACGACAGGAACAGATACACGCTGAGGAGCGCGAGGTGCACGCCCGCTTGCAGCAACGTCGCGCGCCCGGGCACCACGGTGAGGACAGTGACGATGCACGTCAAAGCAAGAAGAACCATGTGCATGGAGTCGAGGCCGAGATGCAACGGCACGGGCAGCCAGATCGAGGCGATCGCAATCGATGGGATGGTCAGCCCGATGCTCGCCATCGCCGAGCCGAAGGCAAGGTTCAGGCTGATCTGCATTCGATGACGGCGAGCGGCACGTACGGCCGCGAGCGTCTCGGGCAGCAACACGAGCATCGCGATGATCACGCCGACAACCGACAGCGGGAGCTCCGCGGTCGTCACTGCTCGCTCGATCGTCGGCGACACCAGCTTCGCATTGCCAACGACGGCCACGAGCGCAACGAGCAGCAGCAATGAGCTCAACAACGCCGTTCGCGCGGAAGGAGGGTCTGCATGCTTGTCTTCCTCGACCACATCACCGGACGCCGTGACCGGCAGGAAGTAGTCGCGGTGGCGCCCCGCCTGCAGTGCCACGAACAATCCATACAGAGCGAGTGCTGTCACGGCCGCGAATGCGAGCTGCGCCGGTGAAAATTCCGGGCCCGGCGTGCTGGTCGTAAAGTTGGGCACGACCATGCCGAGCGTCGCCAGTGTCGTCACGGTGGCGAGTGCTGCACCCGAGCCTTCTGCATTGAACGACACGACTTCGCGGCGGAACGCGCCGACCAGGATCGACAAGCCGACGATGCCGTTGCACGTGATCATGACGGCGGCGAAGACCGTATCGCGGGCCAGCGTCTCCGTCTTGCCTTTGCCGCTGATCATCAACGTGACGATCAGCGCGACTTCGATCACGGTGACCGCAACCGCGAGAACCAGCGAGCCGTAGGGCTCGCCGACACGGGCGGCTACGACTTCGGCGTGGTGTACCGCCGCGAGGACTGCACCAGCCAGCAAGGCAGTGACGAGGATAACGGGCGCGCCGGAGAGCTCACGTCCCCACGCGAGTGCCAACACGACAGTTGCAATAACGGGGACGAGGGCCGTCCAGGACGTAAGAGAGGTCAGTGCGGAACGGATCGACGAGCTCATGCGCTCTCCCACGGAGCAGTCCGCATGAGTCTGCCAGAGTTATCGACGACTGGTCAGCGGGGACGCTTCTTGCCGGCACGGCGGTCGTTCAACCGTTCGATCATTTCATGCAGCAGCGTCGTGACCTCGGCGTGCGTGCCGGCGCGAATACCGGTGATGGTGTTCGTGCCCTGCGAGATGACGTAGCTGTGCCAGACGCCATCGGAGCCGGTGGGTGCAGTAGCCCTGGCGATGGAGTCCACCTTGAAGGGCAACTCCAGGAACGTTTCGGACGTAACGGCTGCTTTTGCCAATGCCTGCTCCCTGATCGACTACCAACCCTGCACGAGCCGCGAGGCCCGTGCAGGGAATGAGCGCTTAGTAGCGACGTGCGCCGCCGTTGCCACCGCCACCGCCACCGCCGCGGGGCTTGTCCTGAGCCTCATTGACCTTGAGAGGGCGTCCGCCCATGTCCTGGCCATTGAGATTCTGGATGGCGCGCGCGGCATCCTGGCGCGGCATTTCCACGAAGCCGAAGCCGCGCGGTTGACCGGTGTCGCGATCCTTGATCAGCGCGACCGACTCGACCGTGCCGTGTTGTGCAAACAACGTACGGACAGCATCTTCGTCCGCGGTAAAGGGCAGATTGCCCACATAAATCTTGCTCATACGATTACTCACTGAAATGCACGCGTCGGCCGCAGTCCGGCCTGACGTGCTGGAAACATGACAGCTCATGCGCAGCTGCCGCCAGGTTCGAAACAGATCTGATTTAGGTTTGACTGGCCGGAAGAGCGCCGAACGGCGATGAGGCCAAACGAAGATAAATTTGAGAAAGGTCGCGAGCCGGGCGGCACTATACACTGGTGCCGAAACGCGCGTATGACTATCTGCCATGACCCCCATTGTCCAGATGTTCCGCCAGGCTGCTGCGCCCAAAGGACGCAACCGCTTCTCGTGCCCGCTGCCGATCTGGGAGCTGCTGGGTGAGCTGGGCCGCGCGTTCGGCTGGCAGCCGCAGGGTACGACTTACGTGGTGCCCGTAAAAAACGCGGTGGATGCGCCGGCGCGACGCAACTACCAACCCGGCAGCTTGCAGGATCACAAGCAAATCGCTGCGGAGGACGCGAAGGCGTGGGCGCGTGCATTGGAGGTCGCGAAGGGATCGCCGCATGCAGCCGCGATGATCGAAGCGCGAGCTGCGGCGCTTGCCGACGCGGGCAAGGGTGCGAGCGAGTTGCTGCCCGGTGTGATCGACGAGTTCATCGAGTTCGCATATGGCGGCGCTTTCGAGTTCGCGATAGGGAGCGACGCTGCGTGACGAAGATAGTCGTATCTATTCCGCAGCGGTGCGCGCACACTGAATTCGTGTGCGCACGGACTGGAGGCAGCTATGCGAGACTCACGTCGGCAGGCTTCGCTTCATGCAGCACTTCGCTTCGTGATCACGAACGAGACCGGGGCTGAGCACAAGCCGATTCTCATCGATCTTCTGACACAGGCTCTGCGCAGCGACGAGACTGCCGAGTTGGGTCGGCGCGCCGTCGCGTTGGCGGGCGGCGAGTGGCAGGAGCATGAGATCGAGCAGCTGACATCGTACCTGCACGACCGGCCCGCCAAGAGCTGGCAGCAGGCCGACGAATACGTGATGCATCTCGCCGCCCAATTGCATCGCGATCCGCAAGCCGTGCGCGACAAGGCAATGCAGCTCGGTCTGGGCGCTTCCGTGGACTTTCGGTTCGCGAAGACGATCCGGCAGGCGCGCGGCGCAGATACCGATTGAACGCTGGGAGAATTTCGTTGCGCGCTTACAAACTCACCTGCCTTGTCGTCAGCTCCGCCGCACTGCTGGTCGCGGCAATGCCACGCGCTGGGCACGCGCAACACTCGCGTTCCGCAATGCCCGGCAACGCGCGCGCTCTGAGCTATGGCAGCGGTTGGGAGTGCAACCGCGGCTTTCGTGAGACGGCCGGGAGTTGTGTCGCCGTTGTCGTTCCGCGCGACGCCTATCTGTCACCTGAAGGGAATTCCTGGACTTGCAACCGCGGCTTTCGCCCCGATCAGACTGCCTGCAAAGCGGTGCAGGTGCCCGTCAACGCCTACGCCGTGGACAGCAAGTACGATCGAGGCTGGCAGTGCAATCGCGGCTATCGCGCCGTCGGCGAAAGCTGCGTGCAGCTCATTGTTCCCGCGAACGCCTTCGCGATCGATTCGAGCTATGGGCTCGGATGGGAATGCGCGCGCGGCTTTCGCGAGTCGCAAGGTGCATGCGTTGCGGTCGAAGTTCCGGCCAACGCGTATCTGCTGCGCACGGGAGCCGATTGGAAGTGCGAGCGAGGCTTCCGCCGTGTCGGCGAGCGTTGCGATGAGATCACGGTTCCCGCGAACGCTTTTCTCGACGATCTCGGCAGCAACTGGCGCTGCGAGCGCGGCTTTCGCAAAGAGGTTTCGGGCTGCAGCGCGGTGCGCGTGCCCGTCCACGGCTTCATCAACTATTCCGGCGACGATTGGTCGTGCGAGGACGGCTTCCGCAAGAACGGCGATGCGTGCCTGGCCGTGCCGAAGTGAGCCGATGCAACACTGCTCAGCAAACGGAGTGCATTGACACCTAATTCATACGTGCTGTTTCGCGGTTGCATCTGTTCGACCGTGCGATGACGCATTCGTCCACTCGGTCAACGGAGGTGCCCAATGGCTCCAATTTCCCGCCTGGCTTTCATCGGCAATTCACTGCCGCGTCGCTGCGGCATCGCAACTTTCACCACCGACCTGCAACAGGCGATCGCGGCCCGCAGCAACGCTGCATCCGCCATCGTCGCCATGAACGATCAGGGCCGCGCGTACGAGTATCCGCAGTCCGTGCAGTTCCAGATCGACGACGGCGATCCTGCGGCCTATGCCCGCGCAGCCGATTTTCTCAACACGAACGAATTTCAGGTTGCCTGCCTGCAGCATGAGTTCGGCATCTTCGGCGGCGAGGCGGGCGGGCACATCGTCGGACTCCTGTCGCGGCTGACGATGCCGATCGTCACGACGCTGCACACCGTGCTCGCGAAACCGGAACCTGCGCAACGCGCCGTTTTCGAGCGAATCGTCGAGGCTTCCGCGAAGATCGTGGTCATGGCCGAGAAGGGCGAGGAGTTGCTGCGCACGGTGTACGGCGTGTCCGAGGAACGAATCGAAGTCATTCCGCACGGCATCCCCGACTGCGCCTTCGCCGAGCCCGACGCGGCGAAGCTGCGACTAGGGTTCGCTGGCCGGCGAGTCATCCTCACGTTCGGTCTGCTCTCGCCGAGCAAGGGCATCGAGGTGATGATCGATGCGATGCCGTCGATCATCGAGCGCCGCCCCGATGCGGTTTACGTCGTGCTGGGCGCGACGCATCCGAATCTCGTGCGGCGGGAGGGCGAGGCCTATCGCGAACGTCTGGTCGCGCGCGTGCGCGCGCTAGGCATCCAGGACCACGTCGTCTTTCTCGATCAGTTCGTCGACCAGGCGACGCTGCTGGAATTCATCTCCATGTGCGACGTCTATGTGACGCCTTATCTGAATGAAGCGCAGATGACGTCCGGCACGCTCGCGTACAGTTTCGGGTTGGGAAAGGCGGTCGTGTCGACTCCCTACTGGCATGCGCGCGAGCTGCTAGCCGACGAGCGCGGCGTCCTGGTGCCATTTGCGGATTCGCAGGCAATCGGCGATGCCATTACCGGCTTGCTCACCGACGACGCGAGGCGACTGAGCATGCGCCGGCGTGCGCATGCGAGCAGCCGCTCGATGACGTGGGAGCGAACGGCGGATCGCTACCTTGCCACCTTCGAGAAGGTTCGGCGCGAGCAGCGGCTCAAAGTCGTGCCGTTGCAGTCGCATAGCGTAGTCCGCAATCAAGGTGCGACTCCGCAATTGCAGCTCGGGCACTTTTTCTCGATGTGCGACGACACCGGGCTGTTCCAGCACGCGCTACATTCCGTGCCGGATCGCGATCACGGCTATTGCGTCGACGACAACGCGCGCGCGCTGCTCGTTGCCTGTGCCCTCAATGCTCCGACCGAGCAGCGCTTGCCGGAAACGTTGATCACGCGCCTCGCCGCGTTCGTGCAGCACGCGTGGAATCCCGACACGCGACGCTTTCGCAACTTCATGAGCTTCGATCGCCGTTGGCTCGAACAGACCGGCTCGGAAGATTGTCATGGCCGCGCGCTGTGGGCGCTGGGTGAGTGCGCGCGCAGCGATGCGAGCGCCTCGCGACGGCGCTGGGCGACGGCGCTGTTCCGCGAAGCGTTGCCGTCGACGGAAGCCTTTCATTCGCCTCGAGCGTGGGCCTTCGCGCTGCTCGGGTTGGACGGGTATTGCGCAGTCGCTCCACAAGACTCGCAGGCGCGCGAGCTGCGTCATCTGCTCGCGGACAGATTGATGTCTCTGCTGACAGCCGTCGAGTCGCAGGACTGGATCTGGTTCGAGGACGTTCTTGCTTACGAGAACGCACGGTTGCCCCAGGCGCTGATCGTTACAGGAACGGCCACCGGCGTGCTCGGCTATGCGACCGCCGGTTTGCGATCGTTGCGCTGGCTGATGGAGTTGCAGACCACGCCCGCGGGTCTGTTTCGGCCGATCGGTTCCGCGAGCTTCGGCGACAAGCGCATGGCGCCCCGTCAGTTCGACCAGCAGCCGCTGGAAGCGGCAGCGACGATCTCGGCCTGTCTCGCCGCGCTGCAGGCGGAGAGCGACCCAAAGTGGCAAGCCGATGCGGAACGCGCGTTCGCCTGGTTTCTCGGCAGCAACGACCTGTCCGTGCCGCTGGTCGATCCCGACACGGGAAGCTGCCGGGATGGC
This sequence comes from uncultured Steroidobacter sp., assembly GCA_902826315.1. Taxonomy (GTDB): domain Bacteria; phylum Pseudomonadota; class Gammaproteobacteria; order Steroidobacterales; family Steroidobacteraceae; genus Steroidobacter. The sequence continues at coordinate 12,157 of CADEEJ010000056.1, read as the reverse complement.
TTGCATCCGCAGCGTGTGAATGAGAACAGGGGAGGCGAGTCAGTCGTCTCGTACCTGCTCGGCCTCGCGGAGATGCGCGCGCTGGCACGCGCCAACGATAGTCGAACGCTCCCGCCGCCTCAGCGGCTCCGGCTGGGGTGACCTTGTTGAAGCAACACGACCTGTTCCTGAGGCCCGACCCCGCAAGGGTGGTGGTGCGGCCCTTCAGACCTGCGACCGAACCGCGGGACTTCAATGCCACGGACAAGACGCGGGCCAATCACATCGTGGACCGGGTCCTCGCGCTCGCTCCGGACGTAGCCGCGCAACAGCTGGCGGAGGTCCTCGAGCATTTTCAGAAGCGTCATCGCAACCTGCTCGAGACGTTCGAAGCGCGAGCCGACGAGATGGAAGATGCGTTTGCGTCGCACGCGACGTTCAGCAAGGAACAGCGTCGGCTCGTCGGCGCCTACTTCCTCCATGAGTATTCGTTCGAAGCGGCGGCCTTGTTCAATCCCAGTATCGTCGACCATCCCGATCAGTCGGCGGCGCCGCCGGGCGGGCGTCGCGTCATTCTGAGCGTGCGCGCCGTCGGCGAGGGTCACATCTCTTCGCTGACGTTTCGCACGGGGTCCATCGCTGCGAATGGCGACCTGACGATCGACACACCCGCGCGTCTGGCATCCATTCCGCAGGTGCGCAGCCGCGGGCCCGGGCCGTACGGCGATCACATCGAGCTGGTCTTTCGTCCCGACGAAGACATCAGCGAGCGTGTGATCTTTCCGGTCACGCAATTCCAGTCCAACGGCATCGAGGATGCGCGCTTCGTCAGGTTCGAAGCGAATGGCGAGCACACGTACTACGCGACGTACACGGCCTACAGCGGCAGGGCGATCAGGTCGGAATTGCTGGAGACGCGCGACTTCGTGTCTTTCCGCATGGCGCCGCTGCAGGGAACTGCGGCGCTGAACAAGGGCATGGCGCTGTTCCCGCGCAAGATCGACGGCAAGTTCGCGATGATCGCGCGGCAGGACAACGAAAACCTCTACCTGATCCACTCCGACGATCTGTACTCGTGGGACGGCGGCGTGGCGCTGCTGAAGCCGCAATATCCCTGGGAGTTCGTGCAGATCGGCAACTGCGGCTCGCCGATAGAGATCGATGAGGGCTGGCTGCTACTGACTCACGGCGTGGGCCCGGTCCGCAAATATTCCATCGGCGCCGTGCTGCTCGACAAGGTGGATCCCTCGAAAGTCATCGCGCGTTCGCGCGAGCCCCTGATCCGGCCCGAGCCGTCACGCAGGGAGGGATATGTTCCGAACGTCGTTTACACCTGCGGTGCGACGCGGCACAAGGATCAGATCATCCTGCCGTATGCGGTATCCGACACGTTCTGCACCTTCGCCTCGGTCAGCATCGCCGAGCTCGTGGCAAGCATGGACGGCTGACCGACGGCCGGATCGCTACCACGCCCACACAGCCCAAACCGATACTGTCGTGTCGGCAGCGACGCCAGTAGCGATCGCGCGGAGGAACTGCACGGGTTGCACGTGCAAGAGCGTGCCAGCGTGATGTACCGGCCCAAGACTCTGCCATGGAGCATCGCGCGCAATCCGTCCCTGAATCTGCACGCTGGCGCTGCCGTCGATCGAGATCTGGATCGCCATTGCCGGCGGCGGCTCACGGCTGCCGACCACCCTGAGCGCTACTTCAGGTCCTTCCGCATCTCGCTTGACGCGATTCAACAGATGGGAAACGGACATCGGATTACATCGGGCGAGTCGCCGCGCGCTCGGCCTTCTTGGCCTTCTTGGCAGCGCGCTTCTCTTCCAGTGTCTTTTCCGGCTTGCGTTTCTGCTCTCTCTTCTGGTTCATGCCCTTGCTCATCGGTCATCTCCTCATGAACATCGAGATAGCGGCGCGAACGCGCCGATAAAACTATACATCCCGGGCCCCATTTCCGCTCGGGTTTCGCTTTATAGTTGCGGCGCGTGGCCTTCCAGGAGTGGTTCATGAAGCGCTTCGTCCTCAGCTCCCTCGCCTTGCTCGCAGTCGCGTGCACATTCGCGGCCAGCGCCCATACCGGGGTTAAAAGCGCCAAGCCGCCGAACGAGGCCGTGCTCGACAGCTCGCCGCCGGCCATCGAGATCGCGTTCGAGCACGCAGTGCAGATGACTTCTGTCGTCGTCACGGAAGCGGACAAATCGGAGCGCAAGCTTGCTTTTGCACCGACGACCGGTGCCGCGCTCATCACCATCGACAAGCCGGGCCTGCACGCCGGCCGCAATGAGATTCGCTGGAAAGCGCTGTCCAGGGATGGCCACGTGATCGATGGAACACTCGTCTACGTCGTCAAGGCGGCGAACGCGAGCCCCTAGTGCTGGAAGTCTTGGCCGCGCTGGTCAAGGCATTGCTCTACGGAGCACTGCTATCGGCCGCCGGCGCTCCGCTCGCTGTTCTGTCGTTGCGGCCGTCGGCAGCACTAGCCGACGACGTGATCCGCTTGATGCACGTCGCGGCGTTCGCTGTGATTGCGTTGAGCGTCGTCGCTGCCGCGCTTCTGTTCCTCCGCCTCGGCGGTGCATTCGATCAACCGACGTTGACCGCCGTGTTCTCGTCTGGTCCGGGCGCCGCGCTCGCATTGCAAGTGGGAGGTGCGATGCTGTTGCTCGCACCGGTGGACGAAGATCCTTCCGGTCAGCTCTTCCGCGTGACCGGGGCGCTGACGATGCTGGCATCGGTCGTATTCAACGGCCATGCAGCGGCGATGAGCCCGACCACGGGCCTGCTCGCGATGGCTCACCTTGCTGCAGCTTCGTGGTGGGTCGGCTCGCTGTGGCTGTTGCGTCGTGCATGCGACGGCGCGCACCGCGAAGACATCGTGAGGTTGGTGCGCAGGTTCAGCTCGCTCGCTGCTTTCATCGTGGCCGGTCTGGTCGTTGCCGGCGTCGCGCTGATTATTGCACTCGTAGATTTCAGCAACTCGGTATGGCTGACGGACTACGTGCTCGTGCTCGCGCTGAAGCTCGCATTCGTGGCGCTCGTGCTGGGCTTGGCGGCCTACAACAAATTCCTGCTGACACCGCGCCTGCCCGGCGAAGGTGCAAGGCTGCGCGGCAGCATCACTATCGAGCTTGCGGTGATCGCCTGCGTCCTGACGACGACTGCGGTGCTCACGACCTA
>CADEEJ010000056.1:4542-8895 GCA_902826315.1 uncultured Steroidobacter sp. | reverse complement strand
CGCTGTCGACAGGTCTCGATGGCGAAACGCGGCACCGTCATGCCGATGTGCACTTCGTTGACCCAGATCTTGAATGCTCCGTCCACGCCGATGCGCACATCGGTGGACAGCATCGTGAAAACGCCCATGGCGATGGCATGACCGCTGCAGGCGGTCACGATAGGAGCAGGGAACGAACGCAGGCGCTCCGTCAGCAAAGCCCCGGCACGGAGCATTTCGAACTGATCGGCCCGGCTCTGCTTGAAGACCGTGAGGTCGAAGCCGCCGGAGAAGACTCCCTGCTTTCCGGTCAGCAGCACGACGTTATTTTCGGCTTCCGCGCGACCCAATGCCTCGTTCAGCGCGCGAAACATCTGCGGCGACAGCACGTTCGCCTTGCCATCGTCCAGCGTGATGCTGCTGATCCCACCGCTGCTTTCGTACCGCACGAGGTCCATCGTCTGCTCCGTGGTTGCCTGACCGGAATGCGTTGCTCCATGCTAATGACCGCGAATGTATGATCAAGCTCATATGATCAACGGTGACCGGCATGCGCTACTCCAGCGGACATAAGGCAAAGACGCGACAGCGCATCGTGGCGAGTGCCTGTCGCCTGTTCACTTCCAAGGGTTATGCGCCCACCTCGATCGCGGAGATCATGGCGGACTGCGGTCTGACCACTGGCGGCTTCTACGCGCATTTCGCCAACAAGGGCGAGCTGTACAAGGAAGCCATCGAACATGCAGCCTCGCGCGGCGACCTGCTGCCGGCCGCAACTCCGGGTGCGACGCGCGATGAATCGTGGATAGATTCCACGCTGCGCGAGTGCCTGGATGCCGGGCTGGCGTTCTTCGTCAGCGACGCGGCGAGTCGCGAGTCGCAGGTGAGATCGGCTTATACGCGCGCATTCCGTTCCCTCAGTCGCGAGATGCTCGAGCGCTCGGCGCGCGCGAGTTGCAGCGAAGATTCCATCTTGTCGCTGACCGCGATGATCGTCGGCGTGGCCGCTATTGCACAGACGACCGACGATGCCGACCTCAAGGCAAGACTGGTGTCGGCGTGCAAGGAGAATGCGACCGCTCTGCTCCAGGGTTGCGGCGGACCCGAACCGCTCAGCTTTTTCTGGTCGGCGGCAGCCTCGTGAGAGGGGCGCGCGCCTCTCTCAGCGAACGTACTCGATCGCGAACGGTCCCGTGCCCACGATCTGGACGACTGCACCGCCGTCCGTAGTTGCGTAGTGCGGCTCGTCCGCGCGCAATCTGACGAACGCACCGGAGCCGAAGTTGCGCATCTGCGAAGCGTCGAACAACGGACCGTCGCCGATCTTCAGGCTGCCCGCCAGTACCACGATGCTCTCGTCTGCCGAACGCCGATACGGCGCGATCGAATAGCCAGGCGGCAGCTCCGCACGTAACACGAAAGGTCCGGGCTGCGCAGGGTCGCCGGAGATCGTGGCGAACTTGACGCCAACGGGCATTCCCTGCGGTCCCGCGCGCCACGCATCGTCATCGAGCGGTAAGACGACGCGCTTGGGGGCTGCAGTGCTTTCCGGAGTGCTGCTCACGATATGAGCTACACATAACAGCGCCGTCGCAAACCCGACCAGCAGATAAGGTGGCCGATCCATCAAACTCGCATCCTCCGATTCGCGTTGTCGCGATCGAGAATGCGTGAAAGACGCAATGCCCGGCAGGGCCGTTCGTTACTGCCCGGAACGCACTTTCAGCAGAGGCGACCCTAGGCTTGATGGACGGTCGTGCCGCCGGTGACGGTGCGCATCACTTTGATGTCCTTGATCGTGTCCGCAGTGACCGTGTGCGGATCCGCCGAGAGCACGACGAAGTCGGCCAGCTTGCCCGGCGTGATCGAGCCCTTGATCGCTTCCTCGTGAGAAGCATGCGCGCCGTTCAACGTGAGAACCTGCAGCGCCTCGTCGACCGTGATGCGCTGATTCACTCCCCACTTCTCGCCATTCCAGCCGGTGCGCGTGACCATGCCCTGCATGCCCATCAGCGGAGCGAACGGACCCGGATAGAAGTCCGAGCCCGCGGCCACGTGGATGCCTGCATCGATGAAGGAGCGGAACGCCATCGCGTGACGCATGAACTCCTCGCCGTAGAAGTGAAACTTGTCGGCGTTGTAATAGGCGTATGACGTGAACGGCATCGGCACTGCGCCTGCGGACTTGATCCGTCGCAGGAGATCGTCGTTGATGAGCGTGCAGTGCGTGATCTTCGGGCGGGCATCCTGCACGGGAAACAGCTGCTGAGCGCGCGCGACGGCTTTGAGCATCATGTCGATAGCCACGTCGCCGTTGGCGTGACAATTGATCTGGATGTGCGCGCGATGCACTCGCTCGACCCAGGCATCGAGCGCTTCCTGCGTAGCGGTGACATTTCCTTGGTAGCCGGGCCGCGAAAGATAGCCCGCGCGGATCGACATCGTGCGCTCGGAAAATGAGCCGTCCACGGTGTGTTCCTGCGTGGCGCCGATGCGCACCCACTCATCGCCGAAGCCGGTGCGAATGCCGGCGGCGATCATCGTCTCCAGGTCGGCGTCGCTGAGTTGAAAGTTGACCCGATGCAGCAGCTCGCCGCCGTCCCGGATCGCCTCGATCGACGCCAGATCGCCGCCCTCGTGGTGCACGCTCGTCAATCCATAGCGCACGAACTGCTTCGAGATATGCGCCGCGCCAGCCCTGCGCCGTTGCTGTTCTTCCTGCGCCGAGAACTTCGGCCGCAGCCCGACCTTGTCGAACACGACGAGCGCGTTATCGGTCACACGCCCATTCAAGTTGCCGCTCGCGTCACGATCGAAAGTTCCACCCGCAGGATCGCGTGTATCGCGCGTGATGCCCGCGAGCTCGAAGGCCTTGCTGTTATAGAAGCTGGTATGCCCGCCGCGATGCTGAACGCAAACCGGATGATCCTTCGACACCTTATCCAGGTCGCGAATGTTCAGCGGGCGCTTGTCCTTGACCTTGGTGTCGTCATAGAAGAAGCCGTTGACCCAATAGCCCGGCGGCGTCTGGCGCGCCTTGGCCGTGAGCTTGTCGAGGATGCTGGCGATCGTGACGAACTCGACGTCGAAGGGATTCCCGACCGCAACTTCGTACAGCAGCACTTCGCCGACCGGATGGTTGTGACAATCGATGAAGCCCGGGACGATCGTCATGCCCTGCGCGTCGAACACTCGAGCGCCCTTGCTGGCCAGTGCGGCGATCTCCGCGTTCGTACCGACTGCAATGAACCGGCCGCCGCGGATCGCGAACGCCTCGGCGCGCGGCAATCGAGCATCGACCGTGTAAACGTTCGCGTTGCGAACGATCAGATCTTCTTCACCAGCCGCGGAGATCGCTGCGCTCGAGCGGCGAGGCAGTGCCGTCGCGGCGACGATGCCCAACGCCGTCAAGCCGATGAACTCTCGACGGCTGCAGCTGCGGCGATTCATTCTTGTTCACCTCGTATCCGGTGCGGCAATGCGAGTGTACTGCGCTGGCGTGCGCGGCTTCGGCATTTTCGCGACCAGGGATACGCGGACGCGCTTGCGGGTCGTGGCCCTTGTGAGTAGGGTAATTTCCCTATGACCTGGCTGGCTCTCGTCCTCGTTGCACTGTGGTTCGCCTGGCCGCAGTACGTGAAATGGAAACGCCGCCGCAAGCTCCGCGAGTTCGAGCAGGAGCAACGGCGCAAGTGGGAACAGCATCGCCGCGAGTGATCGGCCGACGGTTCAACGCTGACCGGCGCGTCCCAGATATCGATCGAACCAATCCGTCACGTCCGCCGCGACCCTGTTCGGCGGCAACGTGAAATGTCCCGTGTCGTACTCGATCTGCTTCTTGCTGCCCGCCGGCGTGCCGAGCAGCTCGAACGTACGCTTCTGCGATTGTTCGTATGGATATATATGATCGTATCGTCCGCTCAGCATCAGCACGGGCACCGTGATGCGCGGCGCGTAGTTGATCAGATCGATCATCGGATGCAGCGGGCTGTGGATCCAGATGCCGCCGGCGGCGAGCACGGCAGCATGGATGCGCGGTTCGAGCGCGAGATTGATCGCGCCGGCGAAGCTGGCGCCGCGGCTGATGCCGAGATAGCCGATCTTCTGCACGTTCATGTCGGGCCGCGATTCGAGGTAGTCGATCGTGGTGCTGAGATCGTGCTGCCATAGCAGCGACACGCGACGCTCGCGATCCATCGCTTCGGGTGCCAGCCTCGGCTCGATCGAATAACGCTCGTAGCCGCCGGCCCAGATCGGCATCACCAGCGCGCGGCCGCTGTTCACGATGAAACCCGCGATCTGCAGCTGTTCGAGCACGTCGCGGTTCGGTCGCTTCGTGTAACAGCAATCGCCGACGCCGGAGTACACGACCGG
>CADEEJ010000056.1:0-4442 GCA_902826315.1 uncultured Steroidobacter sp. | reverse complement strand
CGCAAGCCGTGATCGGGCAGCCGCGCCATCGGATCCGCCGTGTAAACCCGTGCGAAGTTCGATGCGTATTCCGGCCAGCCGCTGCCGAGCGCGACCGCATCGTCGCCGGCGAAATTCCAAACCCACTCGCGCGCATTGCCGGCCATGTGATACGTGCCCCAAGGCCCGAGCCCGTGCTCGCTGAGCGCGGACTCCGGCGTTTGCGCAAAGAACTTACTCTCTCTGCTGATCGCCGCTGCAGTCGGAAACATCGGGTCGTACGGCGTGAATGCCGCGCGCATCCAGTGATGGATAGTCGGTAACAGCTCCTTGCGGAAACGCGCATACGCAACGGCTTCGTACCAGCTGATGCCAACGACCGGCAGATCGTCTTGCCCGCCAGGGTAGGTGCTGAGTTGCCAACCGGAGGGTCCTGCGCGGCCGGTCGCATCGACGAAGAGCTTGCGTGCTTGCGCCCAGGTCAGTGCCTGAGCGCGGTACATGAACTTGAGGTCCTGCCAATACTGCTCGTCGTCGTAGCCGCCGGCGTCGATGAATTCCTTGAACTCGCGATTCGTCACCTCGGTGCGCGCAATCGCGAATGCCGGGATATCGTGCCGATCGCTGCCGAGCAGATTCGTCGACCAGCCGCTGAGGTACACGGGCAGGTCGGTCCGCGGCACGTACACCATGGCGTCGGGAATCTTGCCTTCGGCCACGAGCTCGAGCGGCACGCTCGGCCGGTCGAACGGAAACTTGCGCGGCTCTTGCGTCTCGACTGAAGGCCCGGGCACCGCAACGGTGAAATAGCCGGTGCGGAATCCTGCCTTCGTGACCTTCACGCGCAGCACGCCGCGCGGTGCTTCGAGCCACTCCTTGAGTGGCGTCGTACCCGCGGGGATCCATTCGCCTTCCTCATCGCCATACAGTTTGAAGGAGACGCTCGCGCCGTCCTGCGCGACCAGCGGTTTCATCGGCATCACGATCTGCCGCCACAACTCCTGGAACCGCGGATTCTCCCGCAAGCTCGCGCGATGGCTCATGGGCCAGGCTGTGACAAATGCGGCGGCATACTGGTCCGCGCTGACCAGCTCTGCCGTCTGCTCCATCACGCTGGCCTCGAGGCGTTCGCGATCGCGCGTCTGCAGGAACTTGAGGTAGCCAAAGGCCGCTGCCGCAAGCGCGACAAGGACCAGACCGGCAATCCACCGGGTTCGACCGGTGGTCGCGGACAAGAGATTGGGTGCAGGCTCGTCCGTGGCAGCGGCTGCAGCGACCTGCGGCGTCTCGCCTGCCTCGACCGTCAGTCGGAAGCCGACGCGGGCGATCGTCTCGACCGAGAAACTGCCGTGGGCTTCCGCCACGCGGCGGACCTTGGCGATACAGCGGTTGATCGCGTCCTCGCCGACGACCCGCCCGGCCCAGCACGCCTCGATCAGTTGGTCCCGCGAGACGACCTGGCCGCGGCGTCGCGCCAACTGGACCAGCACCTGCATGACGCGGGGTTCCAGGACCTCGCGCTCCCCGCCGGCCACGACTTCGCGCGACGACGGCCGGACCTCGAGATTTCCGAGCGTGAAGTCCGGCTCCTGAGCCAGATCGACGGGCTGAGACCCTTCGGCAGCAGTTATCGGCATGCGGTCGGCAATCGGTCGGCTAGAGATCCTGGGCTGCAGGCCGCGGGGACGGTGTCATGCAGCGCGTCGGGCTAGGGCCCTGTTTGGGCCGAGCATAACGCACGGGAGCAGCATGTCGAGTCCAGTCCTGTACCTGATCGCCGCGGTCGCGCTTGCGTGGAGCACGCGCGTGGGTGCCGACCCATTGCCGGCGCACCTGCGCGATACCGGGCTCGACGATCCCCGCGTTGAGGCGTTCTCGCCGCAGTACCCGTTGTGGTCGGACGGCGCGCACAAGCGTCGCTGGATCTATCTGCCGCCGGGCACTGCGATCGATGCGTCGCGCCCGGACGCCTGGGAATTTCCGGCCGGCACGCGCCTATGGAAAGAGTTCTCGCTCGGCCGTCCCATTGAGACGCGCTTCATCGAGCGGCTTGCCGATGGCACTTGGCGGTACGCGGCGTACGTCTGGAACGAGGAGGGCACGGATGCCACGCTCGCGCCGACCGAAGGCGTTGCCACCTTAGCGACGGCCAATGGTTACTCCATTCCCTCCGAGTTCGACTGCCGCGCCTGTCACGAAGGCGCTGCGGTTCCAGTGCTGGGATTCAGCGCGCTGCAGCTGTCATCCGACCGCGATCCGCTGGCGCCGCACGCCGACGCGGGCACGGACATCGATGTTGACGGTCTCGTCGCGCGCGGACTGATCAGAAATCTATCGCCCGACAGCACGCGGCCGCGCATCCAGGCGAGCTCGCCGATCGAGCGCGCAACGCTCGGTTATCTGCACGGCAACTGCGGTCACTGCCACAACGACAACGAAACGCGTGCGCCCGTCGATCTGAGGCTTGCTCAGAGCGTCGTCGGTGGCGCTGCCGGTTCCGATCTAGCAGTGCGCTCGCTGCTCGATGTCGGCAGCCGTTTTCTCAAGCGCGTGAGCTCGCGCAATCCGCAAACGCAAATGCCGCCGGTCGGCACGCGCCTCATCGATATCGAAGCGCTCGCATTGCTGGAGCGCTGGATCGCCGAAAAGTCATCCACACCACAGGAGTCGAAGCCATGAAACGAGTGAAACATTCATATCTATTGCCGATCACGGCGCTGCTCGTAGTTGCCGCCACTGCGCTCACTGCAGATCCGGCATCTGCAGCGGACACCGAGGCAACCAAAGTCGCGCGCGGCAAATATCTCGTCACGACCGCCGCGTGCAACGACTGCCATACACCTTGGCACATTGGGCCTTCCGGTCCCGAGCCCGACATGACTCGCATGCTGTCAGGTCATCCGGAGAGCATGGTGATCAGTCAGCCCGCGACCATCGCATCCGGACCCTGGACCCTCGCCGCTGCGCCGACGAACACGGCGTGGTCCGGCCCGTGGGGCGTCAGCTTCACGGCGAACCTGACGCCCGATGCCGAGACCGGTCTCGGCAAGTGGACGCAGACGACCTTCATGCAGGCGATTCGCACCGGCCGTCACCTGGGCCGCGGCCGCCAGATCCTGCCGCCGATGCCGTTCGCGATGTACCGCAACTTCACCGACGAAGATCTCGGGGCGATCTTTGCCTATCTGCGCAGCATCCCACCCATCAAGAACCGCGTGCCCGAGCCGTTGCCGCCCGTGGTCACTGCGGCCGCCGCAGAAAAGTGAGCCGGTTTTCCCCGGCCTGCCGCGTTACCTCCCCATGACCTGTTCGAACCTACGGAGATTCTCATGATCATTCAGCGGACCCTGACCCGAGTCACCGCGGCGCTTGCGCTGACGCTGGCTGCGATGGCGGCCGATGCCATTCCGGTCACTGTCGATTTCACCGTGACCAGCAACGACGTCTCCAATCCGTCGTACAGCACCGGCGTGCTGGGCAGCGGCTATTTCACGTTCGACGATGCCCTGATGCCGACCACCGGCAACGGTCTCGTCGGCAATCCCATCCTCGGCCTGCCGACGCTCGACCTGTTCTTCGAGTGGTTCGGCGTGTCGTTCGACGAGTCGACCGCCAAGATCGGCACGCTCTCGTTCACCGACGGCGTGCTGAGCAATTGGTCGATCGGCGGCAACTACCTGCCTGCGACGTGCGGATTCCTGCGCTATGCGTGCACGTCGAGCGGTGGCACGTCGCCGGACTTCGACGCGCTCGGCTCCGGCGGCGTCGGCTTCACGGACGCTCAGCGCAGAGGCCTCGCGTACGGTCCGGTGCAATGGTCGGTGCGAAGTGCTTCCGTTCCCGAGCCGAGCACGCTTGCGCTGTTCGGACTGAGTGTCATGACCTTGGGCCTGGTACGCCGGCGCAGATCGATACGGCTTTGATCGGCGCTCAGAAGCCCGGCAATACGAGCACCGCCCACGCAAGCAGAGGAGCGAAAACTACGACGACGGCGCTGTACGCCAGGAGCTGGCGATACAGCGCCGCCCGGTCGATGCCGTGAGCGCTCGCCAGGACCAGTGCGCCATTGGTGGAGAACGGACTCACGTCGACAATGGACGATGAGATCGCAAGCGCGGCGACCACGCTCACGGCGTCGATCTGCCCCAGCAGCAACAACGGAACAGCCAGCGGGATGATGGCGCCGAGCACACCGACCGTGGATGCGAATGCCGAAACGATTCCACCCACGTAGCAAAGCAGCAGCGCGCCGACCAGCGGTGCGCCTGCCTTCGACACGGAATCGCCGACATAGGCAACCGCGCCCGCCTTTTGCAGCACGGCGATGTAGGTGACGACGCCGCAGATCAGCAGCACCGTCGACCAGTGGATCTGCTCCACCGCGCGTGCCTGATCTTTCGGGAACAGTATCGTCAGCACGACTGCGATCGTGATCGAGACCAGTCCGACGTTGAGCTCGAACA
>CADEEJ010000055.1:16644-23054 GCA_902826315.1 uncultured Steroidobacter sp. | reverse complement strand
CTGCGCGGCTGGCAGATCGTCGGATTCGCGTGTGCCGTGCTCGGCCTCGTTGCACTGCTGCTGCCAGGGTTGTCGGCACCACCGCTGCACAGCGCCGCGTTGATGGTCGGTGCGGGAATCGCGTGGGGCATCTACTCGCTGCGCGGTCGCGGCGCGGGTGATCCGACATCGGCCACGGCGGGCAACTTCGTGCGGGCCGTGCCGTTTACCGCTGCGCTGAGCCTGATGATGCTCTCGCGATTCTCGGTCGACGTTGCGGGGGTCAGCTGTGCGATTGCGTCCGGTGCGCTGACGTCGGGGCTCGGCTACGCGATCTGGTACACGGCCTTGAAAGGATTGAAAGCGACGAGCGCGGCGACCGTGCAACTCAGCGTGCCGGTGATTGCGACGATCGGCGGCGCGCTGCTGCTCGGCGAGCACGTGACGACGCGGATCGTCATCGCATCGGTCGCGATTCTCGGCGGCATCGCGCTGGTGATTCTGAATCGGGCCAGAGCATCGTGACCGCTCGAATCGCGCATCTAGGTTGGTTGGTGGCGCTGTTCGCAAGTGTCGCAGTAGCAGCTGGAGAAGGCCGGCAAGTCGCCATCACGATCGATGATCTGCCGCGCGGCGGCGACGGCGGACCGGGCGATCTGGCAGACGTGCGTGCGATGACGCAAGACCTGCTGCGTCCGTTTCGCAAGCAGCGCATTCCGGTGATCGGCTTCGTGAACACCGGTCGCTCGCAGCTCGACAGCTCGGGGATGCAGGAGATCCTGAATCTGTGGCTCGATGCGGGTGCAGAGCTGGGGAACCACTCCTACTCGCATCCCGACATCAACCACATTTCGCTCGATGCCTACGCCGCCGACATCGTGCGCGGCGAGGCCGCGCTGCGCGAAGCACTCGCATCGCGCGGCAAGAAGCTGGAGTTCTATCGTCATCCCTTCCTGCACACGGGTCCGACACCTGAGATCAAGAAGGGTCTCCAGGATTTTCTCGATGCGCGCGGCTATCGCGTCGCGCCTGTCACATTCGATAACGCTGACTACATGTACGCCGTGGCGTATCTACGGCCTGGGATGCGTGGGCGCGTGCAGCGCGAGTACGTGCCCTACATGGAATCGACTGTCGAATTCTTCGAGCGACGCTCGGTGGAAGTGTTCGGCCGTGAGATCCCGCAGATCCTTTTGATCCACGCCAACGCAATGAATGCGGAACTGCTGCCGGCGTTGCTCGATATGTTTCGTCGCCGGGGCTATCGGTTCGTCACACTGGACAGCGCGCTCGCCGACCCGGCTTACCGCTCGCCCGAGGAGTACGCGGGTCGGAACGGATTCTCGTGGCTTCACCGCTGGTCGAAGACGAAGGGGATGGCCGCGAAGGGCGAACCGGATCCGCCGGAGTGGGTGGAGCAGGCATTCGCCGCAGGATCTTCAGTGCCTCGCTAGAGCGAAGTCGAGCGCTGCGCAAACTGCCGCCACCTGGGCCGCGCTGCACTGTTCGGGAGTAGCGCGCGGGCTGTCGGGGTAGACCTCTGTCGTCGTCGTATAGCGTGCGCCTGAGATGCCGCCGCACAGCCCGAGCTGTTTCATCGCGTAGCGGATGACGCCGGGTGCCACGATGTCCGAGCCGATGATCTGGCCGTTGGCGTCGGCGGGTGCAATGTGCGTGACCTTCGCCACTGCATCGATGACCGCTTGCTGAAACTCCGGCTGCGGATTGTCGACGTCGTCGACGAGATAAAAGCCGTCCGGAATGCTTCCCGGCTCGAACACCTCGCCGTCACGCGCCGCCAGTGCCGGGCGGAACTCGCTTTCATCCGTGTCGGGGGTTTCGTGCAGATCGATGTGCACGAGGAACCGGCCACGCAATGGAGCAATCAGGCGCAGCAGCGCCGCCGACTCCCCGGCAGGGCTTGCTTCACGGAACGAACGGTTCGGATCGATCGCATTCGGGTTCCATCGATTGATGCGCTCGTAGGCCCACGGACTCACGCACGGCGCGACGAGCAGATTGATCCGGTCCGCATAGCCGGCGGCGCGCTGCTCGAGAAACTGCAGCGCGCCTCGCACGCCGCTGGTTTCGTAACCATGTACCCCGCCGGTGACGAGTGCCACGGGCTTTGCGTCATGCCAATTGCGGCTGCGGACTGCGAACAGGCGGTAGTGGTCAGGCGGATAGTCCAGCTGGCCGTACTCTTTCACATCGAAAAGCGCGGACAGGCGCTCGACTGCGCTGACCACGTCGCTCGCATAACTGCGCTGTCGTGACTGGCGCGCGAGCCACTGCGCCCGCTCCGCGTCGCCCCACGCAAGGCCGGGTGTGCCAATCGGATAGGAAGCGGGAGTGTTGATCATGCGAAAGGATAACGGAGTGAGTTACAGCTTGTGCGTCGAGAGCAGCAGGCTCGTCTCGGTGCTCGAGATGCCCTCGACCAGACGGATGCGACCGAGCACGCGATCGAATGCTTCCAGGCTGTCGGCGCGCAGCTCGGCGACGAGATCCCAGCGACCGTTCGTGCTGTAGAGCGCGCCCACGGCGGGATCGCCGCGCAATGCTTTGAGGACCGCCTCGGCCTTGTTGCCCTCGACGGCCACGCTCATCAGCGCGCGAATGCGCTGCTCCTCGACCTGCGGTCGCAGACGCACGGTGTAGCCGACGACGGTGCCATCTGCTTCGAGCTTGGCCAGCCGGTTCTGCACCGTCCCACGCGCCACTCGCAGCTTCTTGGCCAACGTCGCGATGGGCGTGCGGGCGTCCTCGCGGAGGAGGGCGATCAGCTGGCGGTCGATGTCGTCCATGGGCGCCTCTGTGACTGGTCAGAATGCCTACTCACCTCTGACATTGTGTTCAAGTATGCCTTCATTTTGATCAGTTTTCTGGCTATTCGTTGGCTCCGTGCGCCCGGAACATGGGCCGCTCTTCCGGAGATTCATATCCATGGTCGATTACATCGGACTGGAACGGGTGCAGGAGCTGGTCGCCCGGTTGGGCGCCGCGCGCTTCATCGAAGGCCTCGCCGGTGAAATCGAGGCGGACTATCGCCGCTGGCGCGATTTCGACAAGTCGGCGCGCCACGCGACGCATTCGCCCGTGGGCGTGATCGAGCTGATGCCGATCAGCGATGGCCGCATGTACTCGTTCAAGTACGTCAACGGTCACCCGAAGAACACAGCGCGGGGCCTGCTAACCGTCACCGCGTTCGGCGTGCTCGCCGATGTCGAGACCGGCTATCCGGTGCTGCTCTCCGAGCTCACGTTCACAACGGCGCTGCGCACTGCCGCGATGTCGGCGCTCGCCGCGCGTCACATGGCGCGGCCTTCCAGTCGCACGATGGCGTTGATCGGCAACGGCGCACAGGCCGAGTTCCAGGCGCTGGCGTTCTATCATCTGCTCGGCATCCGCGAGCTGCGGTTGTTCGACACGGATCTCGCGGCCACTGAAAAGCTCGAACGCAATCTCGCGCTGCTGCAGCTGCCCGGTCTGCGCGTCACGCGTTGTCTCTCGACGGCCGAGGCAGTGCAGGGCGTCGACATCGTGACGACTGCGACGGCAGACAAGTGCAACGCGACGATCCTGCAGCCGCAGATGATCGAGGCGGGCATGCATCTGAACGCGATCGGCGGCGACTGCCCGGGCAAGACCGAATTGCACGGCGACATCCTGCGTCGGTCCGATGCGCGAGTCGTCGTCGAGTTCGAGCCGCAGTCGCGCATCGAGGGCGAGATCCAGCAGTTGGAGCCGACATTCCCCGTCGTCGAATTTGCGGACGTGCTCGCGGGCAAGGCGCAGGCGCGTACGTCCGACAGCGACGTGACGATTTTCGATTCCGTCGGCTTCGCTCTCGAAGATTTCTCGGCGCTGCGCTACCTGCATCGCCTGCATCATGAAGAGCGCGGCACGAAGCGTGAGATCGATCTGTTGCCGGCGCTGCAGGATCCAAAGGATCTGTTCGGCGGGCTCGCTGGACGCCTGGCGGCGCGCGTGCCCCTCAGGGTTGCGCGCGGATGAGCGCTACTCGCGGAGCCGTCCTGATCGGCGCACCCACCGACATCGGCGCGAGCGATCGCGGCGCGTCGATGGGACCCGAAGCGCTGCGCGTTGCGGGCCTCGCCGAAGCGCTGCGTCGTCGCGGCCTCGACGTCGTGGATCGCGGCAATCTGACCGGCCCGTCCAATCCGTGGCAGCCCGCGACCGAAGGCTATCGCCATCTCGCGCAGGTAGCCGACTGGAATCGCCTGATTTACGAAGCGATCCGCGCCGAGCTCGGCCACTCGCGCTTGCCGATCCTGCTCGGCGGCGATCACTGCCTCGCGATCGGCTCGATCAGCGCCGTTGCGCGCCACTGCCGCGACACGAAGAAGAAACTGCGCGTGCTGTGGCTCGACGCGCACGCGGATTTCAATACTTCGCAACTCTCGCCGAGCGGCAACATTCACGGCATGCCGGTGTCGTGCCTGTGCGGCTTCGGCCCGCGCGAGCTGACGGGTCTGAGCGGCATCAGTCCCGCGATTTCGCCGAAGGTCATCCGGCAGGTCGGCATCCGCAGTGTCGACGAAGGCGAAAAGCGTTTCGTGCACGAGCAGGGGCTGGAAGTGTTCGACATGCGCTACATCGACGAGCGCGGCATGCGGCATACGATGCAGCAAGCGCTAGCCGGGCTGGATGCAGAAACACACCTGCACGTGAGCTTCGACGTCGACTTCCTCGATCCAGGCATCGCGCCGGGCGTGGGCACCACCATCCCGGGTGGTCCAACCTATAGAGAAGCGCAGCTGTGCATGGAGATGATCGCGGACACCGGACGCCTGGCGTCGCTCGACGTCATGGAGCTGAACCCGGCGCTGGACGTACGCAACAAGACGGCGCAACTCGCGGTCGATCTGATCGAGTCGCTGTTCGGCAAGAGCACATTGATGCGGAAGGACGAGCCGGGCCAGTAGAATAGCCGCCCTCTCAACCTGAGGGTTCGCCATGCGTCTGCTGCTTGCCTGCTCGATCGCTTTCTCCATCTGCGCCGCCGGCGCGTTGGCGCAAACCGGGCCCACCATCGCCACCCGCCAGGTCGGCACCGCGACTTTGCAGAACGTTCCGGAAATTCCCGCGGACGTCAGCGCCGCCGTGCAGCGCTATCAGAGCTATCGCGCGGCCTCGTTCCAGGACTGGCTCGCGGACGGCTCGATTCTGATCGCGACGCGCTTCGGCTCGACTCAGCAGATTCACCGCGTCACGACTCCGGGCGGCGATCGCACGCAGATCACGTTCCAGAGCGAGCCGGTCGCGGGCGCCATCACGATTCCGGGCACGCAACGCTTTATCTTCGTGCGCGATACCGGCGGCGATGAATGGTTCCAGGCCTACGCGGCCGGGCTCACGGGCGATCCGGTGCAGCTGACGGAATCCGGCACGCGCAACCAGTCGCCGGCGTTCAGTCCGGACGGCAAGCTGCTCGCCTGGTCGCGTGCGACCAAAGGCTCGGCGGAGTACGCGATCTACACCGCCGATCCGTCCGACGCGCGCAGCGCGAAGAGCGTGTATCGCGAGGCGGGCTCGATCGGTCCAGACGATATTTCTGCCGATCATTCGCAAGTGCTGTTCACGCGCAGCGTCTCCAATCGGGAATCGAAGTTGTTCGTGCTCGACCTCGCGTCCGGCAAGGCGACGCAGATCGCGCCGAAAGTCAGCAAGGTTCTGTACACGAACGCGCGCTTGGCGCGCGACGGTCGCAGCGTGTACGCCATCTCCACGAAGGACAGCGATTTCGGCAGGCTCGTGCAGATCGACATCGCCAGCGGCAAGGACACGGTGCTGACGCCGGACGCGAAGTGGGACGTCGAGAACTTCGCGATCTCCGACGACGATCGCCTGCTCGCCTATGCAGTGAACGAAGACGGGTTCTCGACCGTCGTCGTGCGCGATCTGGTCACGCGTCGGGCGCTGCCGCAACCGCAGCTGCCGCGCGGCGTGCTGCAGAACCTGGCGTTCTCGCCGGACAAATCGAAACTCGCGTTCGACCTCACGACGGCTACATCAGCCGGCGATGTGTGGACCTGGGGCGTGACGGACGGCAACCTCGCGCGCTGGACGACGTCCGAGCTCGGCGGGCTCGATCCGGCGAAGCTCGCGGAGCCGCAGCTGGTGCGCTTCAAGTCGTTCGATGGTTTATCGGTACCCGCTCTCGTCTATCGTCCGGTCGGCGTCGCAGCTGACGTGCGCACGCCCGTGATCATGGACATTCATGGCGGTCCGGAGTCGCAGTCGCGGCCGTCGTGGAACGTCGGCGCGCAGTATTTCGCTGCGGTGTTGGGTGCGACCGTCATCCTGCCGAACGTGCGCGGCAGCACCGGATACGGCAAGCGCTATGCGGATCTCGACAATGCCGAGAAGCGCGAAGACAGCGTGAAGGACATCGGTGCGCTGCTCGA
>CADEEJ010000055.1:13797-16544 GCA_902826315.1 uncultured Steroidobacter sp. | reverse complement strand
ATCGCGCCGCTCGCGAACGTCGCGAAGATCACCAAGCCGATGCTGGTGATGCAGGGTGCGAACGACCCACGCGTGCCGAAGTCGGAGTCGGATCAGGTGGTCGCGGGCATTCGCGCCAACGGTGTGGAGACGTGGTACGTCGTGTTCGCAGATGAAGGCCACGGCTTTCAGAAGAAGCCGAATAACGACCTGCGGCGGGAAGTGGAGACTGTGTTCCTGCGCAAGCTGTTCAGGCCGGCGCAGCGAGCGGTGGGTGAGTCAGGCTGAGCCCTGACTCTCGGGCAGCTCCGCCTTCAACCCGACGCCGGGGAAGAACAACTTCACCGGCCGGATCTCGAAGATCGTGCGCACGGTCGGCAGCGACCTGGCGACATCGATCGCTTCTTCCAGCGACTTGCAGTCGACGATGTAGAACCCGAGCAGCTGCTCCTTCGTCTCGGCGAACGGGCCGTCGACGATGTGCGCGGTGCTGCTCGTGCGAAACTGCACGGCCGTCGTCGTCGGCATCAACCGCACGCACGGGCCGAGCCGGCCCTGCGCAGCAAGCTGCTCGTGCACCTTGAGGTGCCTGGCGATGTGCGAGTCTTCCTCCTCCTTGGACATCGCGTCGACCAGGTCTTCCGGTACGTAGATCAGGATCGAATAGAGCATGGTGCTTGACCTCCACCCCCAAGGACGAGGCTGAGTACTGCATTCCGACATCCGCAGCTCACGCCAGCGAAATCCCCGCTGCCGCGACGTTTTCCTCGAGGTGGGCGACCGAGGAAGTTCCGGGAATCGGCAGCATCACGGGTGAGCGGGCCAGCAGCCAGGCGATCGCCGCCTGGGCCGTGGTCATGGTGTGCTGCTTCGCTATGCGTTCCAGCTCGCGAGAACCCGAGTCGCGACCCACGTGCTCGCCCGCAGCCAGCGGGGAGTGGGGAATGAACGCAATCTTGCGGTACTCGCAATAAGCGATCACGTCGTCCGAGCGACGGTTCGTCACGTTGTAACGATTCTGCACGGACACGATCCTCACGATCTCCGAGACGCGCTCCAGCTCGGCGACGCTGAAGTTCGACACGCCGATGTGGCGGATCTTGCCTTCCTGCTGCAGTTTCGCGAGCTCGCCGATCGAGTCCTCGATGCGCACGCGCGGATCGGGTGCGTGGAACTGATACAGATCGATGCGCTCGACGCGCAGCCGCTTCAGGCTCGCCTCGCACGCCTGGCGCAGATGCGCCGGGCTGCCGCGTCGTTCCCATTGATCGCGCCCCGGCCGGACCAGCCCGCCCTTCGTCGCGATGACGAGGCCGTGCGGATAGGGATGCAGCGCTTCGGCTATGAGACTCTCATTGACGTCCGGTCCGTAAGCGTCGGCTGTATCGATGAAGTTGATACCCAGCTCCAGCGCTCGCAGCAGCACGCGGCGTGCAGTCTCGCGATCCTTCGGCTCGCCCCAGATGCCCGGGCCGGTCAGCCGCATCGCACCGAAGCCGAGGCGATTCACCTGCAGGTCGCCGCCGAGAGTCAGGGTGCCGGCGGCCGCCGCAGTGGGTGTATGGTCCATCGCAAGATCTCCAGTCGAGCATGGCTGTCGATGTGGCGCAGGCTCAGACGTCTAATGATCCGGGAACGTTCCGGGAGTCATTCAATGCAGTACATGTTACTCATCTACGAAGACGAGCGTGTCTATGGGCCGGATCGCGAGAGCCCGGTGGCGCGCGAGCGTCGCGCGCAACACATCGCGTACAGCCGCGAGCTCGGCGCGACTCGCCTGGCGGGCTCGGGACTGAAGGATTCCTCGGCCGCAACGACGATCCGCACTGCAGCGGGCAAGCAGACGCTCCACGATGGGCCGTTCGCGGAGAGTCGCGAGCAGCTCGGCGGATACTATCTGATCGACGTGCCCGACCTCGATGCTGCGATTGCCATCGCGAAGAAGGTGCCGCTGTCGCAGAACGGCGCCGTGGAAATCCGTCCGCTGCTTGTTGCGGGATGACGAGCGCGACGCTCGGGCTGGTATTCCGAGAAGCGAGCGGGCGCATCGTCGCGGCGCTCGCATCGCGGTTTCGCGACCTCGATCTCGCCGAAGATTCGTTCGCGGATGCGTGCACGCGTGCGCTCGAAGCGTGGTCGCGCGAAGGTCCGCCGCGCGATGCGGCGGCGTGGCTGTATCGGACGGCGTATCGCTGCGCCGTCGATACGTTGCGACGGCGCCGGACCGAGCACAGGTTCGCTCCTGAGCTGCAACGAACCGCAATCGAAGAGCCACCCATGCCGGACGAGTGGACGCCGATTCCGGACGAGCGCTTGCGCTTGATCTTCGTGTGCTGTCATCCGGCGGTTGCGCCCGATGCGCGCGCGGCGCTGACGCTGCGACTCGTGTGCGGACTGTCGACGCGCGAGATCGCGAGAGCCTTCCTGCTTGCAGAGCCAACGCTCGCGCAGCGCTTGATTCGTGCCAAGCGCAAGATCGCGGAGGCCGGGGTGTCGTTCGAAGTGCCGGGACCGCAGGCCTGGCCCGAGCGGCTCGATGCAGTGCTGGCAACGATCGAGATCGCGTACGGGCGTGCGCATGAGGATGCGGCTGGCTCCGGGCCGCACTTCAACTATGCGGCCGAGATGCTCGACATCACTCGCGTGCTCGCCGAGTTGTTGCCGCAGGAAGCGGAGACGTCGGCGATGGCGGCGATCGTGCGGTTCGCTGAAGCACGAAGGCCCGCGCGAGTCGATGCGCAGGGAATGATGATTCCGCTCGCGGATCA
>CADEEJ010000055.1:6192-13697 GCA_902826315.1 uncultured Steroidobacter sp. | reverse complement strand
GCGGGTCGTCGCGACGAGGCGCTTCGTGCGTATGACGCCGCGCTCGCGCTGGTGACGACGTCGGCGGAGCGATTGTGGCTGGAACGGCAAAGGGCGACGCTCAGGGAGTAGAATCCGCGGCAGCCATGGCATCACGCCGCGAAATTCTCACTCTGCTCGGAGCGCTGGGGTTGCCCCTTTCCACTATGACCGACCTGCTCGCCGCCTCGAACGACAAGTCCACGTCCAAGCCCGTGCGCGTGCGGACGATCACCGCGGGCCTGGAGCTTTCGCCGCGCGGTGAATCGCCGCGGTTCGAGCGCGCGCTGGAATTTCTCGGCGCCGCGAAGCGCGTGTTCGTGAATGCGGGCTACGAAGTGCAGACGCTGCGCATCGCGACGAATCCCTGGCTCGCGAGTGCCTCGCCGCGCGATCGCCAGCAGTTGCTCGCGCGTGTACGCGAGCTCGACAAGATGGTCGCCGAACACGGCGCGATTCTGAGCGTCGGGCCAGTGCTCACCGAAGATCGCGCCGACGACAGCCTGCCGCAGTGGTCGAGCGAGCTGATCAGTACGACTGAGTCGACTCACCATTCGGTGGTGATCGCGTCCGAGCGCGGCGTGCACAGCGCTGCGGCGACGGTTGCGGCTCAAGTGATGGCTACGCTGTCACGCACGCTCCCTGGTGGCGTCGCGAACTTCAGATTCGCCACGGCGGCGAACATTCCCGTAGGCACGCCGTTCTTCCCGGTCGGCTGGCATGGCGGACCGGAATCGGTCGCGTTCGGTCTTGAGTCGGCGTCCGTTGTCGAGCAGGCATTCACCGGAATGAGTAAAGGCGAAGATGCGACCGCGCGCTTGCAGCAACAGCTCGACGCCGTGCTCATGCCCATCGAACGTCTCGGCCGAGACATTGCGCGTCAGCACGAACGCACCTATCTCGGCATCGACACTTCACCCGCGCCCGGCAAGGATCGGAGCATCGGCGCGGCGATCGAGGCCTTCACTCATGCGCCGTTCGGCAGCGCTGGAACTCTCGAAGCGTGCGCCACGATCACGGCTGCGCTGAAGGCAGTGAGCGTGACGACCTGCGGCTATTCCGGGCTGATGCTGCCGGTGTTGGAAGATCCAGTGCTCGCACAGCGTGCTGGCGAAGGCCGCTTCTCGCTGCGTGACTTGCTGTTGTATTCGAGCGTCTGTGGCACGGGGCTCGATGTCGCGCCGATCCCAGGCGACACGCCGGTGCACACGATCGCTGGGTTGCTGCGCGACGTCGCGGCCCAGTCGTCGCGACTCCGCAAGGCGCTGTCGGTGCGGTTGTTCCTCGTCCCGGGCAAGAAGGTTGGTGACATCGCGCGCTTCACCGACAAGATGCTGACTGATTCCGTCGTCATGAAGGTCGATTAGGTGGTCGCTATGAAACTTGCGTACACGGCTCTCAGTCCCTACTGCCGCAAGGTGCGCCTCGGCATGGAGTACAAGGGACTGGAGTTCGAGATCGTCACGGCCGACCACGTGACCGAAGTGCCGGTGTTCAATCCGCGCGCCGAAGTCCCCGTGTTGATCGATGGCGACGTCGTCGTCTGCAATTCGCCGGACATTCTCGGCTACATCGATCGGAAGTTTCCGCAGCGTCCGCTGTATCCGGCGGATGCGCGCGCGTATGCAGAGGTGCGCGAGTGGGAGCGCTTCGCGGACACGCAGGTGGATCCGATCATGACGGTGATCGGCAACTGGAAATTCGCCGAGCTGCCGCCGATGCCGAACGGTCTGATCCCAGCTGCGCGCCGCGATCTGCTGCCGATGTACGACCGGATCGAGACGCAGCTGACGGGTCGCGAGTATCTCTGCGGCGAGATCAGTGCCGCCGACTTCGCGCTGTATCCGCAGGTCGGCTCAGGCGCGGCGCTCGATCTGCCGCTCGATCGTACGCGGCATCGCGCGGTGTACGGCTGGCTGCGACGGATGCGGGATCGCCCCGAAGGCCAGAGCGACCTGGCGGCAGCGCGCGAGTGGTGGACGAATCGCGGTCAGAAGACGACCGATACCGAGCGCGTCAACTGGGGAACGTTCCGGCTGGAGTGGCTGCTCGCGAACGGCGGCGTCGAGTTCTTCGTCGATCAGGTGCAGAAGGACAAGGTGTTGTGGTCGGTGGGTCCGAGCAACAACGCGCGCAACAATCCGGCGGCGCCGGAGTGGCTGAAGAAGTAGAGAGGGAAGCGCCGAGCCGAAGCCCGACTTACGTGCTGGTGCGTTCCGCGATCAGCACTCTGCGGACGAGGCGGGTCGCGATGACGGACACGAACGTCTTCACGCGCGCTTCGGAATCCAGTCGCTTGTGCTCGCTCTCGAACAGCTCGCGCACGTGATCGACGGACGCCCGGTTTTCCTTGGCGAGAGTTTCGATGACCTGCTGGTGGCGGGCGGGATCGCCGGCGTTGTTCCGCAAAACAGCCATTGGTTTTCCTCGTCGAACCCGGGACGCATGCTAACGGCGGCGTTTCATGCTTCCCAATAATCCATAACTGATCAGCCGCGCGAGAGTTGCATACAGACGCAGTTCGCAAGCCGTGTCAGTAGTTTGCGTCGCTTAGCTGCCGGCAGGAACGAGGAGCTGTCACATTCGCGGAACGCCGTGAATGCGCAAGTCAAGCAAAATTGCGCTAGCGCTGTCTGCTGACAGCTGTTTCCGACCACGCGTGCGCGTAATCGTTTCGTAACACAAGTGTGTCAGCGCGCGTGTCGTGCGTGCAGACGCGCGGCTTTCGCAGAACACCGTCGCACGATCTCGATCAGCTCTCGCTGGGAATCGGTCGGGTGCCAATCGTGACGCATCGTGAGGCCGATCGGCCGCTCCACGTCGCCCGCCGGATGCGGCAGCGCGACCAGCAAGCCGGCCTCCAGCTCGTAGTGAATCTGGTGCGCCGACAGCAACATGATGCGATCGCTCTCGAACAGCAGCGCGCGTGCCGCGATCAGTGAGTTGCACTCGATCGCGCGCGTCGGGGCGGGCAGTCCGGCAGTTTCGAACATCTCATGGAAGTGCACCCGCAGTGGCGTGCCGGCGCGCGGCACGATCCACGGATATTTGCTGAGCGCTGCGACAGTCACGCGCCGGCGTGAAAGCAGCGGGTGCTTCGCGCGCACGATGATTGCGAGCGGGTCGTCGAACAGATGCTCCTGGACGACGTCGGCGACGGGCGCGGGACTGCGCAGCGCGCCGATGAGGAAGTCCGCTTCGCCCGATCGCAACGAAGCGAGCAGGTGTTCGTACGTGCCCTCGACGATCGCGACGCTGTGTTCGGGGTATTGCTGCGTGAATTCCAGGAGCGCTGTCGGTACGAGGAAGCTGCGGGCGAGCGGCATCGCGCCGATCACCGTGCGTCCCGATTCGCCGCCGCTCAATGCGTGAACTTCTGCGCGAGCCTGTGCGATCTCTGCGAAGGCGAGGCGGGCGCGTCGCGCCAGCTTCTCGGCTTCTCGCGTCGGTGTGATGCCAAAGCTCGTCTTCTCGAACAAAGGCACGCCGATCAGTCGCTCCAGCTCGCGTGCAGCGCGATGCACGCTCGGCTGCGACATGTGCTGCGCGCGCGCGGCGAGGCTGAAGTTGCGGTGCTCCACCACGGCGCTGAGCGCGTTCAAGTGCGCGGAGCGCATGAGGCGGGTCGCATCGAAATCGAAACTGCGCGAGCGAGTCAACTCGGCAACAGCGTCGCGCAAATGGCTTATGGAGCGTTCGATGCGGCGCGCGCACAGTTCGCCGGCTGGAGTCAGCGCGACGCCGCTGTTGCTGCGGGTGAGCAGGGAGGTCCCGAAGTAGCGTTCCACTCCGGCAACGGCCTGCGTTACGGCGGGCTGCGAGATGTGCACCGCCCGCGCAGCGGCACTGACGCTGCCGAGCCGCGCGACCTCGCCGAACGTGTGCAGATGCCTGAGATTGACTGACGCCACGAGGGCAGATCCTACTCCACCTATAGCCATTCCTTATACCCGGGACGCATTTCTAATTGGCAGTGCGGTGCGAGGAAGCCGCACAATGCTCGCCGCCTGCAGTTGTCGGGGGGAGCAGGGATGTCTGTCGTCGTGCGCAACGTGCCTCGGGTCGAGCGTCGTATTGCGACGGCCTTTGCCGAGATCGGCGTCGCGACCGTTCATGAGGCACAGGGCCGGATGGGCTTGCTGGCGCCTTACATGCGACCGATCTATGCCGGCGCACGTATCGCAGGTGCCGCAGTCACGGTGAGCCTCGCGCCCGGCGACAACTGGATGATCCACGTCGCCGTCGAACAGTGCCGGGAGGGCGACATTCTCGTCGTCGCGCCCACCTCCGCATCCGATGTCGGTTATTTCGGCGAGCTGCTCGCGACTTCGCTGCAGTCGCGCGGCGTGCAAGGCCTGATCATCGAAGCCGGCGTGCGCGACGTGCGGGACCTGACCGCGATGCGCTTCCCGGTCTGGTCCAAACACATCTCCGCGCAGGGAACCGTAAAAGAGACGCTCGGGAGCGTGAACGTACCGGTAGTGTGCGCCGGGACGCTCGTGCACCCGGGCGATCTCGTCGTCGCCGACGACGATGGTGTCTGCGTCGTGGCGCGCGAACAGGCGCAAGCAGTGCTCGACTCGTCCGTTGCGCGCGAGAAGAAGGAAGCTGCCGTTCGCGTGCGTCTCAAGGCGGGCGAGCTGGGGCTGGACATCTACGACATGCGCGGACGCCTCGCCGAGAAGGGGCTGCAGTACCGCGACGCGGACAAAGACTGAGCCGCGATGCTCACCGCGATTCCTTGCACGTTGATGCGCGGCGGGACCTCGAAGGGTCTGTACTTTCATGCGGACGATCTGCCAGCCGAGCGGCCTCTATTCGATCATGTGCTGCTCGCCGCGATGGGCTCGCCCGACGCGAGGCAGATCGACGGCGTGGGCGGCGCGCACCCGCTGACGAGCAAGGTTGCGGTCATCTCGCGCTCGACACGCGCGGATGCCGACGTCGATTACTTGTTCCTGCAGGTCATGGTCGACAAGGCCGAAGTCAGCGACAGTCAGAACTGCGGCAACCTGCTTGCCGGCGTCGGGCCGTGGGCGATCGAGAACGGACTGGTCTCGGTGACCGGCGCGACGACGCCCGTCCGGATCCACATGGTGAACACTCGCAGCATCGCGGTTGCGTACGTGTCCACACCGGGCGGTGCAGTCGAGTACGAAGGCGAAGCGTGCATCGACGGCGTACCGGGCACGGCCGCGGCAATTCCGCTGGAGTTTCTCGACGTCGCCGGTTCGAGTTGCGGCTCGCTGCTGCCGACCGGCTCGGTCGTCGACACCATCGAGGGCGTTCAGGTCACCTGCATCGACAACGGCATGCCGGTCGTGGTGATGCGAGCGGAAGATCTGGGCGTCTCCGGCAGCGAGACGCCGGAGCAACTCGAAAGAAACGTCGCGTTGAAAGCGCGCGTCGAAGGGATCCGGCTGCAGGCTGGGCCGCGCATGAATCTTGGCGAAGTCGCGAACAAGACCGTGCCGAAGATGTGCCTCGTGTCGCCGCCACGACAGGGCGGCGCGATTTCGACGCGGATGTTCATTCCGCATCGCGTGCACGAAGCCATCGGTGTACTCGGCGCGGTCAGTGTGGCGACGGCTTGTGTTATCCCGGGCTCCGTCGCGGCGACGGTCGCAAAGGTCGGCGGTGGCGAGCGGCAGCGGCTCGACATCGAGCATCCGACAGGCTTCTTCACCGTCGACATGGAAGTCGCGGCGAAGGGTAATAGCGTCGAAGTGAAGCGGTCCGCACTGCTGAGAACTGCGCGCAAGCTGATGCGTGGTGAAGTGTTCGTGCCCGGTCATGTGTGGAGGCGCGGATGAGCCTGCAGGTCTGTCTGCTCGGGTTCGGCGAAGTCGGACAGGCGCTCGCCGTCGATTTCGGCGCGCGCGGTGTCTCCGGTCTCGTAGCGTGGGACATCCTGTTTTCAGTGGTGGACAGTGCGCCCCGTCGCGCAACTGCTGGGAAAAGCGTGCGGGTGGCAGCAAGTACTGAGGACGCAGTCGCAGATGCCGACCTGGTGATCAGCGCAGTGACGGCTGCTCAGGACGTCGCGGCGGCGCGCTCCGTGATTCCGCACCTCAAGCGCAATGCATATTTCCTCGACGTGAACTCAGTGTCGCCGGGCGTGAAGGTCGAAGTCAGCCAGATCGTCGAGGCTGCCGGCGGCCGCTACGTCGAGTCGGCGATCATGTCGCCGATCAAGCCGAAGCGCGCGGCGTCGCCGATGCTGTTCGGTGGGCCGCATGCCGCGGAGTTTCTGCCGACTGCGCGCCAACTCGGATTCACCGGCGCAAGCGTGTTCTCGGAGGAGATCGGCACCGCATCGGCCGCGAAGATGTGCCGTAGCGTGATCGTGAAAGGGATGGAAGCGCTGCTCGGCGAGTCGCTGCTGGCGGCACGTCGCTACGGTGTCGAGAACGCGGTCCTGGATTCGTTGGGCGGCCTGCTCAATGCAGACGATTGGCGGGTTCAGGCACGCTACATGATTTCCCGCTCGCTCCTTCACGGCCGCCGGCGGGCCGAGGAGATGCGCGAAGTTGCGCGCACTGTCGGCGAAGCCGGCTTCGAACCGCGAATGAGCAGCGCGTGCGCGGTGTGGCAGGACTGGGCCTCGGCGCATCGGACGGCTGCTGCGCACGAGGATCTGAACGACATGCTCGACTCGATGACGGAAGGCAGGAGTCGGGGAAGCGTCTGATGCTGATCATCGACTGCCACGGCCACTACACGACTGCTCCGGACGCGCATCAGCAGTTCCGGGACAAGCAGCTTGCGCGCCTCAAGGACGCGAGCCTGCCAGTGCCGTCGCCGGGGCGCATCAGCGATGACGAGATCCGCGAGACGATCGAGAAGAACCAGCTCAAGCTGCAGCGCGAGCGTGGCGCAGACATCACGATTTTTTCGCCGCGTGCGTCGGCGATGGCGCACCACGTCGGCGACGAGGCGACTTCGTCCGCCTGGACGCGCGCATGCAACGACCTCATCAAGCGTGTCGTCGACCTGTATCCGGAAAACTTCGTCGGTGTGTGCCAGCTGCCGCAGTCGCCGGGCGTGCCGATCGCCAACTCGGTTGCGGAGCTGAAGCGCTGCGTGACCGAGCTGGGCTTCGTCGGCTGCAATCTCAATCCCGACCCGTCGGGCGGCCATTGGAAGTCGCCGCCGCTCACCGACAAGCATTGGTATCCGTTCTACGAGCAGATGGTCGCGCTCGACGTGCCGGCGATGATCCACGTATCGGCGTCGTGCAATCCGAACTTCCATGCGACGGGTGCGCATTACATCAACGCCGACACGACGGCGTTCATGCAGTTCATCGAAGGCGATCTGTTCCGCGACTTTCCGACGCTGCGCTTCATCATCCCGCATGGCGGCGGCGCGGTGCCGTATCACTGGGGCCGCTATCGCGGGCTCGCAGACATGTTGAAGCGACCGGCGCTCGCACAGCACGTCATGAAGAACGTGTTCTTCGACACGTGCGTGTACCACCAGCCGGG
>CADEEJ010000055.1:1533-6092 GCA_902826315.1 uncultured Steroidobacter sp. | reverse complement strand
TATGCGCCGGAGCGCAAGTACACGCCGTGCGACGCGCCCAAAGAGAAGCTGTGGGAGTTGCGCGACTACCTCGGTTTCGAGCGCAACGTGATCGTGCAGGCGACGTGCCACGGCGCTGACAATCGTGCGATGGTCGATGCGCTGCGTGCGTCCAACGGGCGAGCGCGTGGCGTCGCAACGGTGACGAGAGATGTCACTGACGAGCAGCTGCGCGAGCTCGATGCGGCGGGTGTGCGCGGCGTGAGGTTCAATTTCGTCAAGCGGCTCGTGGACGTTACGCCGCGCGACGTGCTCGTGGAAATCGCCGGGCGCATTCAGCCGCTCGGCTGGCACATCGTCATCTACTTCGAAGCACAGGATCTGCCGGAGCTTTACGACTTTGTCGCCTCCCTCCCGACTGTCGTCGTCGTCGATCACATGGGTCGTCCCGACGTGACGCAGCCGCTGACTGCGCCGGGCTTCGAGCTGTTCGTGAAGCTGATGCGTCAGCACGAGAACATCTGGTCGAAGGTGAGCGGCGCCGAGCGCCTGTCGCGCACCGGACCGCCTGGCTACGGCGACTTCGTGCCGTTCGCACGTCGCATCGTCGAGACGTTTCCCAACCGGGTGTTATGGGGCACCGACTGGCCGCATCCGAACCTCAAGACACACATGCCGGACGACGGTCACCTCGTCGACCTGTTGCCGCAGATCGCGCCGACGGAGCTGCTGCGCCAGAAGCTGCTCGTCGACAACCCCAGGCGCCTGTACTGGTCGAAGTGACCACACATATATATGTCGCTAGAGAAGCCCTACCTCGACATCCCCGGCACGACGGTCTTCGACGCGGACCTCGCGCGCAAGGGCTATCACCTCAACAGCTTCTGCATGTCGCTGATGGAGGTCGACAACCGCAGGCGCTTCAAGGCCAACGAGCGTGCCTACCTCGACGAGTGGCAGATGACCGAGGACCAGAAGCAGGGCGTGCTCGCGCGCGACTACAACCGCCTGATCGAGCTCGGCGGCAACATCTACTTCCTCGCGAAGATCTTTGCGACCGACGGCAAGAGTTTCCAGCACGCGGCGGCGCTGATGACCGGCATGAGCCAGGAGGCGTATGCGGAAATGATGCTGAACGGCGGCCGCTCGCCCGAGCAGGGTGGCGCGTGCAAAGCGCCGGAGATCAAGTAATGGCGAAGCTCACCGCAGGCATCGCATGCTCGCACGTGCCTGCGATCGGCGCGGCCATGGACCTGGGCAAGACGGGCGACCCGTATTGGGTGCCGCTATTCCAGGGCTTCGAGCCCTCGCGCCGCTGGATGGCGCAGAACACACCCGACGTCGTTTTCCTGATCTACAACGATCACGCGACGGCGTTCAGCCTCGACATGATTCCGACGTTCGCGATCGGTTGCGCGGACGAGTTCAAGCCGGCCGACGAGGGTTGGGGTCCGCGGCCGGTGCCGGTCGTCAAAGGACATCCCGAGCTGGCGAGCCACATCACGCAGTCCGTGATCCAGTCCGACTTCGATCTCACGATCGTGAATCGCATGGACGTCGATCACGGGCTCACGGTGCCGCTGTCGCTGATGTTCGGGCAGCCGCAGGCATGGCCGTGCAAGGTGATTCCGTTCGCGGTCAACGTCGTGCAATACCCGCCGCCGTCGGGCAACCGCTGTTACCAACTCGGTCGTGCGATCCGTCGTGCGATCGATTCCTTCGACGCGAATCTCAACGTACAGATCTGGGGCACCGGCGGCATGAGTCACCAGCTGCAGGGGCCGCGTGCCGGGCTCATCAACAAGGAATTCGACGCTCGCTTCCTCGATCAGCTCGTGACCGATCCCGAGTCGCTCACGCGCATCTCGCACGTGCAGTACATCCGCGAGGCGGGCTCCGAGGGCATCGAGTTGGTGATGTGGCTGATCATGCGCGGCGCGCTGGACGCGAAGGTGCGCGAGGTGCATCGCTTCTATCACGTGCCGGCTTCGAACACGGCAGTGGGGCACATGATCCTGGAGAACGCGCGATGAAGGTCGTAGTCGCAGGCGTCGGTGCCTTCGGGCAGAAACACCTCGACGCCTTGAAAAAGATCGACGGCGTCGAAATTACCTCGATCGTCGGTCGCCAGCTTGCGCCGACGCAGGAAGTCGCGACGAGGTACGGCATCCCGCACGCGACGACGCAATTGAGCGAAGCCCTGTCGCGAGCGGACGTGAACGCAGTGATCCTGTGCACGCCCACGCAAATGCACGCACACCAGGCGATCCAGTGCATGAAGGCCGGCAAGCACGTGCAAGTGGAGATTCCGCTCGCCGACAGCTGGAAGGACGCCGAAGCCGTCGAGCAGCTGCAGAAGCTGACGGGCCTGGTCTGCATGGTCGGGCACACGCGCCGCTTCAATCCCTCGCATCAGTGGATCCACAAGCGCATCGAGGCCGGCGAGTTGAAGATCCAGCAGATGGACGTGCAGACGTTCTTCTTCCGTCGCACCAACATGAATGCGCTCGGGCAGCCGCGTTCATGGACGGATCACCTGTTGTGGCATCACGCCGCGCACACCATCGACCTGTTCCGCTATCAAACGGGCAGCGACATCGTGCTGGCCAATGCGGTCGAAGGGCCGAAGCATGCGCAGCTTGGCATCGCCATGGACATGTCGATCCAGCTGAAGGCAGCGTCGGGCGCGATCTGCACGCTGTCGCTGTCGTTCAACAATGATGGGCCGCTCGGCACGTTCTTCCGGTACATCTGCGACAACGGCACCTATATCGCGCGTTACGACGATCTGGTGGATGGCAAGGACAAGGCCATCGATGTCTCCAAGGTCGACGTGTCGATGAACGGTATCGAGCTGCAGGACCGCGAGTTCGTGGCAGCGATTCGCGAGCGACGCGAGCCGAATGCAAGCGTCGCGCAGGTGCTGCCGTGCTACCGAACGCTCGATGAGCTGGACAAGCAGCTCCAGGCGCAGGAGCGGACATGAAACTTAACCAGCCACCATTTCGTGCGGATCACGTGGGCAGCCTGCTGCGGCCGAAGGAGCTGCTGCGCGCGCGCGAGGAACACAAGCAGGGCCGCATCGGTACCGCCCAGCTGAAAGCCATCGAGGACGATGCGATCCGCGCGGTCGTGAAGATGCAGGAGGACATCGGCCTGCAAGGCATCACCGACGGCGAATTCCGCCGCTCGTCCTGGCACATGGACTTCATGTACCAGCTCGGCGGCGTGCAGAAGGTCGAGCAGAACATCACGGTGCACTTTCACAGCGACCAGGGCGACGTCGACTTCAAGCCGTCGGGCCTGCGCGTGGCAGGCAAGCTGCACCTCGATGATTGCATCTTCGGCGACCACTTCGAATTCCTGAAGTCCGTCGTCGGCCACGGCACGCCGAAGCTGACGATCCCGTCGCCCAGCATGATCCACTACCGCGGCGGCCGCGCGGCGATCGACAACGGCGTGTACCCGCAAATGGAAGAGTTCTGGCACGACCTGAGCGCCGTGTACGCGAAGGAGATCGTCGAGCTCGGCAAGCGCGGCTGCAAATACCTGCAGCTCGACGACACGAGTCTCGCGTATCTCAACGATCCGAAGCAGCGCGAGTACGTGAAGAGCATCGGCGGCGATCCCGACGCGCAGCATCGCATCTACATCCGCAACATCAACGCCGCGCTCGACGCGCGACCGCCGGGCATGCGCGTCTGCACGCACATGTGCCGCGGCAATTTCCGTTCGGCCTGGGCAGCGTCCGGCGGCTACGACCACGTGGCCGAAGCGCTGTTCAACGAGCTGAACGTCGATGGGTTCTTTCTCGAGTACGACGACGCGCGCTCCGGCGGCTTCGAGCCGTTGCGCTTCGTGCCGAAAGGCAAGCTCGTCGTGCTCGGCCTGGTGACGACGAAACGTGGACAACTGGAAACCAAAGAGAGTCTCAAGCGCCGCATTTTCGAGGCCGCGCAATACATGCCGCTCGAACAGCTGTGCCTGAGCCCGCAGTGCGGCTTCTCCTCCACCGAGGAAGGCAACGCGCTGAGCAAGGAAGAGCAGATCGCCAAGTTGCGGCTCGTCGTCGAAACCGCGCAGGAGGTGTGGGGCTAGGCGAACAGCCGGAGCAGATTTCATCCGTTTGAACTGGTGGGACAGTCAGGGGGATCACATGAGCACTCAGTACAAGATGAGAGCGTGGCGCTACGCGTCCGCCGCGTTGTGGGGAGCGGGACTCGCAACAACGTGCACAACTACGGCACACGCGCAGCAACAGGCCGCACAGGGCCTCGAAGAGATCATCGTCACGGCGCGCAAGGTTGCGGAGAACCTGCAGGAGACGCCGATCGCGATCACCGCGCTCAGCGGCGCCGCGCTGGAAGACCGGCAGATCTTCAGCACCGACATGCTCGATCAGGTCGTGCCGAACCTGCAGTTCGCGAACAACGCGCCACTGGCGGGCAATAACTCCTCGTCGCAGATCTTCATTCGCGGTATCGGCCAGACGGATCCGACGTCCACGGTCGATCCAGGCGTCGGCCTGTACATCGACGACGTCTATATCGGCAACGCAGTCGGCGGCTCGATGACGTTGC
>CADEEJ010000055.1:0-1433 GCA_902826315.1 uncultured Steroidobacter sp. | reverse complement strand
CTGTACATCGACGACGTCTATATCGGCAACGCAGTCGGCGGCTCGATGACGTTGCGCGACATCTCATCCGTCCAGGTATTGCGCGGCCCGCAGGGCACCCTGTTCGGCCGCAACACGATCGGCGGCGCGATCCTGCTCTCGACGACCGATCCCGGCGACGAGTTCGGCGGCAAGGTGCGCGTCGGCACCGGAACCGACAGCTTGATGGACGGGTTCATCGCGCTCGACGCGCCGTTCTCGAGCACGTTGAAGACACGCTTCTCGTTCGGCATCCGCAAGCAGGACGGCTACGTCACGCGCACGGACGGAACGGATCTGGGCGATGCCGATACGTTCACTGGCATGACGAAGTGGGTCTGGACGCCGAGCGACAGCGTGCGGGTGGCATTCGCAGGCGATTACACGAAGTCGGATGAGAACGGCAGCCCGCTCGTGTTCGCAGCGATCACGGAGAGTGCAACGTTTGCGCGCGTCGCGAGCTTCGACGCCGGTTGTCCGGGCATGACCAGCAATGCGCAGCCGGTGCCGATGGTGGCGGACAACCGCTGCGCCAACGACTTGCAGGCGCGGGGACCTTTCCGTAACAACGGCACGTTGCCGCTCGAAAGCACGGTCGAGAACTGGGGCACGTCGTTGAACGTCGCAGTCGATCTCAGCGAGCAGCTGGTGCTGAAGTCGATTACTGCATATCGCGACATTCGCTGGACTGGCGTGCGCGATGCAGACAATACGCCGCTGACTATTCTGCATACGAACTACGATGTGCAGGGCGATCAGCTCAGCCAGGAGCTGCAGCTGACGTATCAGACGGAGCCGCTGACGGCCGTGTTCGGCGTGTACTACTTCGAGCAGACGTCCGATGACATCGCGACGATCGAGCTGAATCCGCCGCCTCCGGGCGTGCAGCGTGACAGCGACAACAACAAGGTCGACAACAACAGCTGGGCAGCGTTCACGCAGTGGACGTACAACGTGACGGACAAGCTCGCGATCACGGCCGGCGGCCGTTACACCGAAGATGAGAAGGGCGCGTTCCCCGATCAGTTCGACTACGCGACGCCGACGGTGAAGCAGGTGCCGGCGCAGTGGTATCGCGACACGTTCAGCTCGTTCACGCCGTCCGCTTCGATCGCCTATCGCTGGACCGAAGACGCGATGACGTACGTGAGCTACGCCGAGGGCTTCAAGGGCGGCGGTTGGAACAGTCACTTCAACGCTGTCTTGTCGCCGGAGCAGCAGGCGGCGCTGCATCGATTCGAGCAGGAAGAAGCGGAGACGATCGAAATCGGCGCGAAGCTGGATCTGGCTGACACGGTGCGTCTGAACCTCGCGGTGTTCACGTCCGACTACACGGACATGCAGGTGACCTATCGCGGCCCGGCGCCGGCCGGAGTTGCGCCGTTCCTGACGAACGCGGGCAAGGCGAGCATCGA
>CADEEJ010000054.1:14284-23237 GCA_902826315.1 uncultured Steroidobacter sp. | reverse complement strand
AGCTTGCCGTAGCGCGCGTGCACGTCACGGATATCCAGCACGATCGCAGTCATGTCTTTGCTCCTGCGCGCAAATGCCATGCGGCGAGCAGCGCCGCGAGAGGAATCGACCAACCGTGCGCACGCGCTTCGACGACCGCCAGCGTCGCGAATGACAAAGCGATCCTTACGTGCGGCGGCCGCGAACGGTAGCTATCGGCGACGAAGATGCAGCACGAGAGCACTACGATCGTCAGCCACAGCGTGCTCATATACAAAGCACTCTGCCAAGGTGCGCCGAGGCCGATCAGCAGTGCGGCAGCGATGGCGGTCCACACGACCTGATACAGCAGCGCCTTGCGCGTCAGCGCCCACGCGAACTGAGCAAACGAGATCGGCGTCGACCGCAACCAGTTCGAAGCAGCCCGGGCCGTTTGCGACACCGCAGTGAGCAGCCCACCCAGATAGCCGCCGAGCACCCAGATCGCGATCACACTCAAGCCGTGCAGCGCCGAGGAGCCCGCTTGCACCGCGAACAACGCGGGGATCAGCACCAGGATTCGCAGATTCTCGGGCCGGCCCCAGGCACGGACCTGCGCGAGCGGCCATCCGGACAGCGCTGCCGCCGAAGGTATGGTTTCTGTGCGAGGGCTGACGGCGCCGACGTAACGCGAACCTTCCATGACATCCGCACGCGAGCGCCGTGCGGACCACCAACCGACAGCTGCGCCGACCACAGTCGCCACACCGACCCACAGTATTGTCCGGCCAACGACCGTCGCTTCGACGTCGCCTACGACGCCCATCGCTGCGAACACCACGCACATCGCGACGAACTGGCCGGCAAGAGGCAACAGCGTCACGACGAGAATCGCGAGCGTACGGCTGTACTGGCGGACGGGCGCGGCTGCGAGCCAGAACTGCGTGTAGCGAATCTCTGAGCGCTGGCGCCTGCCGCCCACGGCGAACGCCGCGTAGATGGCGATCGCGGCAACGGTTAGAACTCGATAGTCGAGCAGGCCGTTGAAGATCGCAGCAAAGCGTGCAGCGAAAGTGAACAGGATGACGGCGAGCGCACCGAGACCGCTGAGGCCTACAGCGAGGACAATCGCGGCGTGCGCCTTCGCTCGCCCCAACAGGTTGCGGGCCGCGAGCCACTCGGCGAGCAGCAACGGATGTCGCTGCAGCATGTTATTTCGCAGGTGCCGGCGCAGCGCGCATCTTGAGACGCAACGCTCGCAGGCCGTACAGCGCGAAGATGACCACCAGAGCGATGACCATTCCCTTGAACTGCTGACCATCGCGCGCGGTTTCGAAGAACAGCCACGCCACCGCCAGGAATGCGGCGATGGGCACCAGCGGACCGCCGGGAATCACGAAGGGTTGACCGTCCATGCGCACGTCACGCTTGCGCAGTACCAGCGTGGCGATCGCGCACAGGAGATAGAGCGACAGCGCTGCGAGATTCGCAAAGACCGTCAACCACTCGAAATTGCCGAGCAACGCGACGACTGCAACCATCGCGCCGTAGACGCCGATCGCAAAGTTCGGTGTGCGGAACTTCGGATGAACGGCGGTCAGCTGACGAGGCAGGAAACCGTCACGGCTCATGGCGAACAAGCCGCGCGGCTCCGACAATACGTTGGCACTGAGATAGCCGAACATCGAAATGACAGCGGCGAAGATCATGATCGTGCGCGCGACCGGTCCGAGCGCTACGCCGGCCGCTTCCGCCAGTGGCGTGTTGCCGGTGTTGGCGAGCGCCGGTCCCATGATGCCGAGCGCGACGAACTGGATCGCGAGGTACAACACGGTCGACGCGCCGAGCGCCAGCAAGATCGCACGCGGCACTGTGCGCGCCGGGTTCTTCACTTCGCCGCTCGGTACCGTCGCGCCTTCGATACCGGAGAACGCAAAGATGATGATGCCCGCCGTGCTCAGCACGGTGCTCGCGGCCGGCACGGTCGTCCACGCGAGATTGGACGGATCGATGAAAAATACGCCGATGCCGACGAACACCAGTAGCGGCACCAATTTCACTACGGTGATCGTTTCGAGCAGACGTGCTCCGGTGCGCACGCCGCGCATGTTGAGCGTCACCAGGATCGTCACGACGACCACCATCAAGACCTGCGTAAGCCAACCGGGTGCACCGCTCGTCAGCGCGAGCAGCGAGCGAACGACCGCAGTGATGACCGCGGCCGCTGCGAACCAACCGGTCGTGAACACGAGGCAGCCCGCGACGAACCCGAACATCGGACCCAGGGCGGTTTCGACGTATGCATACGCACCGCCGGTCGACGACACACGGCTCCCGGACTCGGCGAAGCAAAGGACAACCAGGCCGATGACGATCGCGCACGCCACGTAGGCAAGCGGCGCCGCGCTGCCCAGGCCGATGACGGCGAACGCCGGCAGCGAGAAAATTCCGCTGCCGACGGTGTAGTTGAAGATGTTGGCGGCGAACGATCGAACGCCCAACTCGCGCGAGAGCAGCGCGTCCGGGTTGCCCTTGGCCGGGCTGCCGGCGGGTTGGGCGCCGCTCATGACTTCTTCGGCGGCCGTGCAGCCGGACGCGACACGCAGCGCCCCAGCCATTGCTGGACGTTCGGATACGGGCTGAAGTCGAACTTCGCCGCCAGGCCCATCGAGAACACCGATGCGACGTTGAGGTCAGCGAGCGTGAAGCTATCGCCGAGCAGGTACTGGCGGCTCGCCAAGTGACCGTTCAGCACCGACAACGGATGCTGGAGCGCCTTGATCGCTGCCTGCTCGACTGCGGGATCCTTCGGACTGCGCTCGCGGAAATACTTCTCGATCTCGCTGCCCGGCGGCAGCTCCGCGCGCTGCATGAAGACCGCGAGCAGCGACTTCTCGACCTCGGTCATGGCCCAGAACGACCATTGCAGCATGCGCGCTTCGTCTTCGAGCGACTTCGGTGCGAGCTCGCCGCCGTGCTTCTTCGCGAGATAAATGTTGATCGCCATCGACTCGGCGAGGCAGAAGCCGTCGTCGTCGATCGCCGGAATGCGGCCGGCGGGATTGATCGCCAGGAATTCGGCCGATTTCGTGCCGCCGTCGGCGAAGTGCGTCGGAACGTGCTCGAACTGCAGACCGAGCTCGCGACACACCCACAGGGGACGCGCCGCGCGCGAACCGGGATGACCGTAGATCTTGAGCATGAAGTGACTCGCAATGGCTGACTGGTTGAATGGGTCCGATCCTCGCGGCGCCATTCTGACCGGATCGCCCGTGCCGAGTCACTAGCGGCACGGGCGCTTTGGCCGGATTGTTCTATTTCTTGGGTTCTACTTATTAGGGAAGTCGATCGCGATCTTGTCCGCGTTCAGCGCCGCCTCGTGCAACGCCTCGGACAGCGTCGGGTGCGCGTGCATGGTCCGCTGCAGATCTTCGGTGCTCGCCGAGTACTCCATCGCCAGCACCGCCTCGGCGATCAGCTCGCCGGCCATCGGGCCGATGATGTGCACGCCGAGGATCTCGTCGTCGTCGCTTGCCGAGACGACTTTGCAGAATCCCGCGGTCGCTTCCATCGCGCGGGCGCGGCCGCTCGCCAGGAACGGGAACGAGCCGGTCTTGTAGGGCCGCCCGCTCTTCTTGACCTCTTCCTCGGTGAGCCCGACCCAGGCGATCTCCGGCGCGGTGTAGATCACCGAGGGAATCGCCTTGTAGTTCACTTCCGCGATCTTGCCGGCGATCAGGTCGGCGACCATCACGCCTTCCTCTTTGCCCTTGTGCGCGAGCATCGGGCCGCGCACGAGGTCGCCGACGGCCCAGACGTTCGCTGCAGCCGTGCGGCACTCGTGGTCGACCGTGACGAAGCCACGCTCGTCGACCTGTACGCCCGTGCCTTCGCCGAGCAGATCCTTGGAGTACGGACGGCGGCCGATCGCCACCACGACCTTGTCGACTTCGACGCTCTGCTCGCCCTTGGCGTCGGTGTACTTCAGCTTCACGCCGCTCGCGCCTTTGTCAGCGCCAGTGACCTTCGCACCGAGGCGGACGTCGAGGCCGAGCTTCTTGAAGTGCTTGAGGGCTTCCTTCGATACAGCGCCGTCCGCCGCGGGCAGGAACGCTTCGAGCGCTTCGAGCACGACGACTTCGGCACCGAGGCGCCGCCATACGCTGCCCAGCTCGAGGCCGATGATGCCGGCGCCGATCACGCCGAGACGCTTCGGTACGGCATCGAATTCGAGCGCGCCCCACGAGTCGACGATCTGCTTACCGTCGAACGGCAGGCTCCTGAGCTCGATCGGTGCTGAGCCCGCGGCGAGCACGATGTGCTTCGCGGTCAGCTCTTCCTTCTTGCCGTCCTTGTTCGTGTACTCGACGCGGTTGCCGCTGAGCAGCTTGCCGTGGCCCTGCAGGCCGGTGACACCCGCGCCCTTGAACAGACCGGCGATGCCGAGCGTCGATTGCTTGACGATCTGCGCGCGACGCTTCTGCATCGTTGCGAGGTCGAGCTCGACGCTGCCGACTTTCACGCCATGCACGGCGAACTCATGTTGCACGCGATGGAACAGCTCCGAGGATTCGAGCATCGCCTTCGAGGGGATGCAGCCGGCGTTGAGGCAGGTGCCGCCGAAGGCGTAAGAACCGTCCTTGTTCTGCCACTCGTCGATGCACGCGACCTTGAGCTTGTTCTGGCCGGCGCGGATCGCGCAGGGATAACCGGCGGGACCGCCGCCGATGACGATGACGTCGTATTGGGACATGCGGACTCGCTTCTTACAGTTGGAGCAGGAGGCGCGCCGGATCTTCCAGCGCTTCCTTGATCGCGACCAGGAACTGGACCGACTCGCGGCCGTCGACGATGCGGTGATCGTAGGTCAGCGCCAGGTACATCATCGGGCGCACCTTGATCTCGCCGTCGATGACCATTGGACGCTCCTGGATCTTGTGCATGCCGAGGATCGCGACCTGCGGGGGATTGAGGATCGGCGTCGACATCAGCGAGCCGAACACGCCGCCGTTGGTGAGCGTGAACGTGCCGCCGCTCAGCTCGTCCAGCGTGATCGTGCCGTCGCGGGCTTTGGTCGCGTACGCGCCGACGGCCACTTCGATATCCGCGAAGCTCATCATCTCGGCGTTGCGCAGCACCGGCACCATCAGGCCGCGGTCCGTCGAAACGGCCACGCCGATGTCGTAGTACTCGTGATAGACGATGTCATTGCCGTCGAGCGACGCATTGACTGCCGGGAAGCGACGCAGCGCTTCGATCGTAGCTTTCACGAAGAACGACATGAAGCCGAGCTTGACGCCGTGCTTCTTC
Organism: uncultured Steroidobacter sp.; assembly: GCA_902826315.1. Lineage (GTDB taxonomy): Bacteria > Pseudomonadota > Gammaproteobacteria > Steroidobacterales > Steroidobacteraceae > Steroidobacter. The sequence goes on along the minus strand of CADEEJ010000054.1, from coordinate 17,969 downwards.
TCGAACTTGTCCTTGTAACGCGCGCGGATCTCGTTGACGGCGGTCAGATCGACTTCGTTGAACGTCGTCAGCATCGCAGCCGTCGACTGCGCCTGGATCAGGCGCTCCGCAATGCGCGCACGAAGACGCGTCATCGGCACGCGCTGTTCGGTGCGAGCACCGGTCGGCGTCGGGAGCTTGACCGGTGCCGGCTTCGCCGCTGCCGGTTTCGCAGCAGGCGCTGCCTCCTTGCTGCCGGCCATGTGCTGAATGACGTCGCCCTTGCTGATGCGACCGTCGCGTCCACTGCCGGCGATTTGTCCGGCATCGAGCTTGTGTTCTTCGACCATGCGTTTGGCGGCAGGCGCTAGCTTCGCTGCACCCCCTCCCTGTCCTCCCCCGCTTGCGGGGGAGGGTTGGGGTGGGGGCACGGCCTTCGCAGTTGCCGGTGCTGCTCCTGCGCCCGCGCCCTCTTCCAGAATCGCGAGCACCTGCCCGCTAGTCACGGTCGCGCCGTTCTGTACTTTCAGCTCTTTGATCACACCCGAGGCCGGCGCCGGCACTTCCAGCACGACTTTGTCCGTCTCCAGGTCGACGAGATTCTCGTCGCGGCCGACGGGCTCACCGGGCTGCTTGTGCCACGCGACCAGCGTTGCGTCGCTGACGGATTCGGGCAGCTGCGGAACTTTGACTTCGATACTCATTATTCTTTCCTACGACTACTTTTCACCAGCCGCCCGCAGGCGGCTCGTCTGCTGCAAGGTCTCTTCGGCGCTTGTCGAGCGCAGCGCTGCATCGACGAGTTGTTTCTGTTGCTCCATGTGCATCTGTGCGATGCCGGTCGCCGGCGCCGCGGCCGGTGCACGGCCGGCGTACAGCAGACGATGCTCGCGCGACAGCGGCTCGTTGAGGCGATGGCGGACCTGGTACCACGCGCCCTGGTTCTGCGGCTCTTCCTGGCACCACACGATCTCGTGCGCTTGCGAGTACTTGCGGATCACCGCGGCGTACTCGTCGGCCGGGAACGGATACAGCTGCTCGACGCGCACGATGGCGACGTTGTGCAGCCCGTCCGTGCGGCGCGACTCCAGCAGATCGAAGTACACCTTGCCGGAGCAGAACACGACGCGCGTGACCTTGGCCGGCTGAATATCGTCGACCTCGTCGATGAGCCGGCGGAAGCTGCCGCGCGTGAGATCTTCGATCGGCGACACGGACAACTTGTGACGCAGCAGGCTCTTCGGCGTCATGACGATGAGCGGCTTGCGGAAGTCCTGCTTCATCTGCCGCCGCAGCATGTGGAACATCTGCGCGGGCGTCGACGGCACGCACACCTGCATGTTGTGCTCGGCGCACAGCTGCAGGAAGCGTTCGAGCCGCGCCGACGAATGTTCGGGCCCCTGCCCTTCGTAACCATGCGGCAGCAGCATCGTCAGGCCGCACAAGCGGCCCCACTTCGCTTCGCCCGAGCTGATGAACTGGTCGATGATCACCTGCGCGCCGTTCACGAAGTCGCCGAACTGCGCTTCCCACAGCGTCAGGCAATTCGGCTCGGTCGTCGAGAAGCCATATTCGAATCCGACCACGGCTTCTTCCGACAGCAGCGAGTCGATGACGGTGAAGCGCGGCTGGCTCGGCGACAGATTCTTCAGCGGAATGTACGTCTCGCCACGCTGCTGGCAATGCCACACCGCATGACGATGGAAGAACGTGCCGCGGCCGCTGTCCTGGCCGGTGAGCCGAACCTCGAAGCCTTCCATCAGCAGCGTCGCGTAGGCCAGCGTCTCTGCGAAGCCCCAATCGAGCGGCAGCTGGCCGGCGGCCATCTTCTCGCGGTCCTGCACGATACGCGCGACTTGCCGATGCAGCGTGATGTTGGACGGCGGCGTCGTGAGCTTCACAGAGAGCTCACGCAGCTGTTCGACCCGCACTCCGGTCGGCACGACTGCGTTCCAGTCGGTGTCCGTATACTTGGTCCAATCGACGGTGTGCTTGTTGCCGATCAGGCCGAGCGAGTGCTTCGCCTGCGACTTGCCTTCGTCGAGCTCGCGACGGTACTGATCCACCATCGCGTCGGCGTCCGGCATCGCGAGCACGTTCTCGGCGACGAGTTTGTTGGCGTAGATCTGCCGCGGCGTCTGCTGGCTGCGGATCTGCTGATACATGAGCGGCTGCGTCGCCGCCGGCTCGTCGGCTTCGTTGTGACCGAGCCTGCGATAGCAGACCAGGTCGATGACCGCGTCCTTGTGGAACGTCATGCGGTAGTCCAACGCCAGACGGGTCACGAACATGACCGCTTCGACGTCGTCGCCGTTCACATGGAAGATCGGCGCTTCGATCATCTTCGCGACGTCGCTGCTATAGAGCGTCGAGCGCGTGTCGCGCGGATCGGAAGTGGTGAAGCCGACCTGGTTGTTGACGATGATGTGCAGCGTGCCGCCGGTGTAGAAGCCGCGCGCCTGCGACATCTGCAGCGTTTCCATCACGACACCCTGCCCGGCAAAGGCGGCGTCGCCGTGAATCAGCACCGCCGCAACCTTGTCGCCCTTCGCATCGTTGGAGCGTTGCTGGCGTGCACGCACCGAGCCTATGACCACCGGATCGACGACTTCGAGATGCGAAGGATTGAACGCCAGCGCGACATGTACGTTGCCGGCCGGCGTACGGATGTCGGTCGAGAAGCCCTTGTGGTACTTCACGTCGCCCGAGCCTCGCAGGTGCTTCGTGTCGTAGCGGCCTTCGAACTCCGAGAACAGCTGCTCCGGCGACTTGCCGACGACATTGACCAGCACGTTGAGGCGGCCGCGATGCGCCATGCCGAACACGATCTCTTCGATGCCGCGCTGACCGCCCTGCTGGATCAGATCGTCGAGCAGCGGGATGAGCGCGTCGCCGCCTTCCAGCGAGAAGCGCTTCTGCGCCGGATACTTCGTCGCGAGATACCGCTCGAGACCTTCGGCCGCCGTCAGGTGCCGCAGGAACGTCTTGCGCTCGTCGGTCGAGAAACGATTCTGGATGCGCCCGGCCTGGAAGCGGTCCTGCAACCACAGGCGCTCGGTCGAGTCCGACACGTGCGCGAATTCGGCGCCGATCGTGCCGCAATAGATATGGCGCAGCTGCGCCACGATGTCGCGGAGCTTCATGCGCTTCGCGATCGCCGCAGTCCGGCTGCCGGTGTAGAACTCGGTGTCGAGATCGGCGTCGCTCAGGCCGAAGTGCTTGAGCTCCAGCACTTCAGGCACCGGCCGCCGCATCAGACCGAGGGGATCGATGTCTGCGAGCAGATGCCCGCGATTCGCGTACACCTGCACGAGGCGCGCGACCGAGGCTTGCTTCGCAGAGACATCGCCAGTCGGCGCTGCTGGTGCCGCCGTGCTGCTCGCTGCAGCGACAGCCGGACGTGATGCACGCTCGGCGAGCGCCTCGCGAATCGGTCCGTGGGCCGCGTCGTCCGTGCCACCGAGGCTGCGAAAGTAATCGCGCCAAGCCGCCTCTACCGAGCTCGGATCGGCCAGGTACTGTTCGTAGAGAGATTCGACGTAGGGTGCGTTGCCAGCCGCCAGTGGGCTGGAGTCGAGCAAAGCTCGCAAAGAGTCGCTCATTGCGCTCGCAAGTTCCTGTCTTGACTAGAGAAGAAAGCCGCTGCCGGCGTGCTCAAAGGCCGGCTAGTGTAGCCGAAATGGGGACATTCGGCGCCAGGGGCAAG
>CADEEJ010000054.1:11230-14184 GCA_902826315.1 uncultured Steroidobacter sp. | reverse complement strand
GCGCCGATGTAGACGTCGTCACCGATCAGCGGCGCGATGTTCTCGCGATGATCGCGTCCGCCGATCGTCACTTGCTGCATGACAGTCACGCGCCTGCCGATGACCGCCTGGGGATGCACGATGATGCCGTACGGATGCGGCAGGTGTACGTCGAGCGGCAGCCGGCCCTGAATGTCGCTGTTGAACAGCACGCGCACGAAGCGGCTGATCAACGGGATGTTCCGCCGGCAGAAGAACAGCAGGATCCTGGTTGCGGTCGGATTGCTGGTCTTCTCGACCGGCAGGTGGAGTCGCTCGGACGTGCGACGCGCGAGTGTCGACGCGACGGCGCACTCGGCTTGCGCGACGACGCGATCGAGCGGCTGGTCGGCGTCGAGCACGACGACGTTCTCGTGACCGCGCAGGAGCCGTCGATACTCGCCGCGCTGGCGCGTCGCCTCTTCTTCGCCCAGCTCACCATCGCGCGCTTGCAACGCCTGCGAAGGAATGTCGAACACGAGCCACAGCTCAGGTCGCGGCACCCAGCGTAGGAGCAACCGCGCGAACGCGAGCGCGCGCTCGATGCGATAGCGTCGCGGATCGACCAGCACGTCGTCGAAATAGCGATTGGAAACGACCAGCGTGGAGCGCACCAGTTTCGGGCGGATCCACAACCAATAGCCGAGCCAGTAGTCGGCAACGAACATCATCAGCTTGACGATTGTCGTGAACCGTCCGCGAGGCTCGCGCGCACGCGTCGTGCGGCCGGGCTTGATGGTGCCCGCGCGCATCACGCCTGGACGCAGCTCCATCGTGTGCACGTTCTCGAATACTTCGAGCGGTTTGTCGCTGAGCGATTGAATGACGCTGGCTTTGCCGCTGCCCGTCGGACCGAGACAGGCGATCAGCAGGCCCTGCGGCTGGAACCAGCTGCGCATGCGCGTCAGCTCTTCGCGGAACCACACGAGCGGCGGAATGATGTTGCGCAGGCGCAAGGAACTTTGCAGCGGCCGCAAGCAAGCCTGCACAGCTTCCCAATTGCCAGACTCGGCGGCGCGCAGAATCACCCCGCCCTCGCGATCAGCGCGCCAGAAGCGTGCGACGTTTTTTTCGACGCCTGGCGGATCGAGCAGCCACTGCCCACTCAAGATCGCTCCGTCGTCGGTTGTGATCGCCCCGGTGTCCACACAACACAGCAAGTGACAAACGAATTGCTTCGCAGGCGCGGCGGCGGTGACACCGAACGCCCGCACGCGATCGCGCAGCAGCTCGTCGGCAGTAAACACGACATGACCACAGCGCAGATAGTCGGCGCGCACCTCTACCATCAGGAATTGCGGACGCTGTTCGCGACTGGTGCAGCTGAGCCGATAAATCTCGACCCTGTCGGGCCGCAGACGGCGATCGATGAGCTCGAGCTCGTTGCGTGCGCCGAAGGAGCGCAGCAGTACGGGCATCCGCTCCATGACCGGCCGCGCCACGACCAGCTCGATGCGGTCGCGCGAACTGCCGGAGGTCAGATCTCCCAATACACAGTAGTCGATTCGTTCGTCGTCGAAAAATCGAAACAGGGCCGCGGCGGGCGCGGGCAGGCTCTGCACGGCTGACGCCTTCGCCTCAGAACGGCAAGTGAATGGCGCCGCTCTTCAGAGCCTCGGCGGCGACTGCAAGCACGCAGAAGAACATCGCGATCCACGTGTGCACTTGGGTTTTGCGCATGAAAATAGTCTCCTGCCGAATTCCGGTCAGTAAGCGTTGCGGTCGCGCAAGACCAGCAGCGCCGTCCTGAAGATGATGTTGAGATCGAGCCGTAACGACCAGTTGCGCAGATAGTCGAGGTCGTACTCGACGCGCCGCTGCATCTTTTCCACGGTCTCGGTCTCGCCGCGATAGCCGTTCACCTGTGCCCAGCCGGTGATGCCGGGCCGCACTTTGTGGCGCAGCATGTAGCCGGCGATGACCTTGCGGTATTCCTCGTTGTGACTGACGGCGTGCGGCCGCGGCCCGACCAGGCTCATCGAGCCCGCGAGCACGTTGAACAGCTGCGGCAGCTCGTCGAGCGAAGTGCGACGGAGGAAGCTGCCGAAGCGCGTCACGCGCGGATCGTTACGCTGCGCCTGCGTCACCCTCTGGCCGTCCTCCAACACCCGCATCGTGCGGAACTTGTAGACGTAGATGGATTCGCCGTAGAGACCGTAACGACGCTGACGGAACAGCACCGGTCCAGGCGAGCTCGTGCGCACGCCGACGGCGATCGCGAGCAGCAGCGGCCAGATCATCGCCAACATGATCGTCGCGAATACGATGTCGCTGCCGCGCTTGAGCACGCCATTCATGCCCGAGAATGGAGTCTCGCGCACGGCGAACAACGGAATGCCGTCGAGATCGCAGACCTGTGCCTGCATCGTGTCGAACGCGTAGAGGTCGGGCACGAAGTAGACGGAAGCGGTCGTGTCCTTGAGCTCTTCGAGCAGGCGCATGACGCGCTCGTCCGGCCGCATCGGCAGACAAATGTAAATACTGCTCACGCTGTTCAGGCGCACGTAGTTGGCGATGTCAGCGGTACCGCCCAACAGCTGCTCATCCGGCAATCCGGGCAAGCGCTCGGTCTGACGATCGTCGAAGAATCCGCGAAACGCACCGAGATGCGGATTCGCAAGCAGCCGGCGCGCCAGGCGTGCACCCACTTCGTTCGCACCGATGATGACGTGGCTTTGTAGGATCTTTCCCCGCAGGGCGGAGAATGCAGCGTAACGACGAAAGCCGACCTGTGCCGCGACCACTACAAACGGGGTGATTGCGAACCACGTAAGAATGACCTTACGTGAGAACAGTTCAGTGACCTTCAATGCGAACGCGAGCAGCAGTAGCGCAGCCGATACAAGCAGCCACTCAGTAAAGATGCGGTGACTCAGCACCATCGCGATGCCGCGATTGCCTGAGCTGTCGAGCACCGGATCGCTCACGACCTGTGC
>CADEEJ010000054.1:8300-11130 GCA_902826315.1 uncultured Steroidobacter sp. | reverse complement strand
TCCGGCGCCCGCTGCCCCAGGCCTTCCTCGATCCGGTGCACGAGCTCGATCAACTTCGGCCGCACATCGTTCAGCAGATAGCTCGACGACACCTTGAATGCCGGCGCGCCGCAGTTGATCGCCATTGGCGGCAGACCATTGCCCGGGCGGAAGCCGACCGCGATGCCATTGACGTCCGGCTGCCACTCGCCGAACGACGCGCACACGCCCAGCTCCTGGTACATCGCGAGCGACTTGTCGATGCCCTGCTTCAGCGCCGGCCATGCGACATGGTCCAGCTCTTTCAGCTGATCGAGCAGATCGGTGCGCTCAGTGTCGCCGCACACCGCGAGATACGCGCGACCGATCGCGGCCGTCGCGAGTTGTAGGCGCATGCCCACTTCCATGTTGAGCGACAGCACCGCGTTGCCCTTGCACACTTCGATGCACACCATGCTCAACCGTTGACGCGCGCCGAGCGCAACGGACGTGCCCGTCGCATCGGCAAGTTCCTGCATCAGCGGCCGCGCGAGATCGCGCACTTCGAAGCGACCGAGCACGGCGCTGCCAAGCGCGAGTGTCGCGGTGCCGAGCCGATACTTGCCCGACTCCTTCACGTAGTGCAGGTAGCCGAGCTTCGTCAACGTGTAGGTCAACCGCGAGACCGTCGATTTCGGCAAGCGGCAACGCTCGGAGATGTCCTGGTTGCCGAGCAATCGGCTGCCGCTGCGGAAACAGGACAACACGTCGAGCCCGCGCGACAAGGCAGTGACGAAATGCCGGTCCTGCTTGCCGACACGTGGCCGTGGCGCAGCGGCGGCGGCGCCCGCGCTGACGCTTTCGATCATCCGAGTCGTATCTGATGCTCTCGTCGCCATAAAGGTATCCGCCCTTTTTTCAATCGCTGATGAATTCGCCCGTGAGTGAGGTCAACCTGTCTTCGCAGCGCGCGCGACTTCTGCTTCCTGCAACGCGCGCCACTGCACCTTGCCCGTTGCCGACTTCGGCAGCGCGTCGACGAACTCGATCACGCGCGGGTGTTTGTAGACGGCCATGTTCTGGCGCGTCCATTCGATGATGTCGTTCTCCGAAACCTTGCCCTTGTGCGAAGGCCGCAGCACGACGACCGCTTTGACGGTCTCGCCGCGATGCGCGTCCTTCGACGCGATCACGCACGCTTCCTGGATCGCCGGGTGCTGGTACATCTGCGCTTCCACTTCGGCCGGCCACACTTTGTAGCCCGACGCATTGATCATTCGCTTCAGGCGATCGACCAGGAAGAAATAGCCGTCCGGGTCGACGTAGCCGAGATCGCCGGTGCGGAAGAACCGCTTGCCATCGATTTCGATGAAGGCGGCGCGCGTCGCGTCGTCGTTGCGCCAGTAGCCGCGGAAAATCTGCGGACCGTGCGACACGATCTCGCCGATCGTCCCTTGCGGCACTTCCTTCAGCGTGTCCGGATCGATCACGCGCGAATCGGTGTTGCAGATCGGGATGCCCAGGCACTGCCGCTTCGGACGGTCGGGCGGATTGATGTGCGTCGGCGCGATCGTCTCGGTGAGACCGTAGCCTTCGATGTACGGCGAACCGATGAGCTGCTGGAGCCGTTCACCCACTGCAGCCGGCATCGCGGCGCCACCGCCAGAGACTCGCTGAAGAGAAGACAGGTCGTACTCGTTGAGACGCGGATTCGCCAGGAAGTCGATGACCATCGTCGAGATGGCGGTCCACGAGATCAGCTTGTAACGCTGGATCAGCTCCGCCGCGACATCGCGATCCCAACGACACATCAGCACGATCGTGCTGCCCTGATAGATCGGCGCGTTCATGCCGCCTTGCATGCTGGTGACGTGGAAGAACGGCAGCACTACGAGCTGGCTGCTGTCCTGGATGCCGTCGAACCACACGGTGTTCACGACCAGCGTGTGCATCACGTTGCGATGCGTGAGCATGCAACCCTTCGGACGCCCGGTCGTGCCGGAGCTGTACGGGATGACGCAGAGATCATCGGGTCCCATCCGCAGCTCGCCCGGCTTGCGATTCGCGGCGAGCGCAGCGCTCCACAGAGTCACGCCCTGATCGGCGATTGCCTGCCGCGGTGCGCTCACGGCTTCCGGCATGCGCAGCTGCGTCGAGGGAAGGATGTACTCGCTGTATGTGGCGACGATCACGCGATCGAGCTTCGCGCCGAGCAGCGGTTTGACCTGCGGATACACCTCTTGCGCAACGAGCGCGACCTTTGCACCGCTGTCCTGCACGTAGTGCTCGAGCTCGGCAGTCACGCTCATCGGGTTCACGGGCACGACGATCGCGTTGGCACGCAGAATCGCGTAGTACGAAACGATGAACTGCGGGCTGTTCTGCATCACGAGCAGCACGCGGTCGCCCTGCTGCACGCCGCAATCCTGCTGCAGGTACCCAGCGAGCTGCTCGCTCTGCTGTGCGAACTGCGAGTAGGTCAGCACGCCTTCGAAGAAAACGATGAAGGGTTTGTCCGGGTAACGCGTCGCGGCAACTGTCGCGTTGTAGAACAGGTTCGTCGCCGGCACGCTAAGATCGTGCGGCAGTGCTTTGGGCCAGAATTCGAAATACTTGCGGGACATGACTCCGCGGCTCCCCCTGCGATCGCTGACAGGTGCGGCGCCCGGTCTGAAATGGACCGTGAGATTCCACAATGCGGGCGCCTATTCTGCCGGTGAAGCTAACACATCTCGCAGGGCGCAACCAAGCCTTGTATGCAAGGCATGCGCGGTGTGACAACGTTACGGCCACAGGGGTATGGTTCAACCACTTAACGTAAGTACTCGGCGGGGAGTGCGAAGTTGCCGGCAGCGGGCGACGACCCTATCAT
>CADEEJ010000054.1:0-8200 GCA_902826315.1 uncultured Steroidobacter sp. | reverse complement strand
ACCTGGAATACGCTCGGGCAGTACGCCGATTGGATTTTCTGCCTCGTACGCACCGATCCGAATGCGCCGAAGCAGCAGCAAGGCATCTCGTTCCTGCTCATCGACATGAAGACGCCGGGCATCACGGTGCGGCCGATCATCACGATGGAAGGCGCGCACGAAGTGAACGAGGTCTGGCTGGAGAACGTGAAAGTGCCGGTCGAGAATCGGATCGGCGAAGAGAACAAGGGTTGGACGTATGCGAAGTTCCTGCTCGGTCACGAGCGCACGAATATCGCTGGCGTCGGCGCCTCGAAGCGTGAACTGCAACGGCTGAAGGACATCGCCCGGCAGGAGACCAAGAATGGTCGGCCGTTGGCCGAAGATCCGCTGTTTGCGGCGCGCATCGCGCAGGTCGAGATCGATCTGATGGCGCTCGAGATGACTCAGCTGCGCGTGTTGTCGGCTGAAGCGCAGAAGCGCGCGCCGGGGCCGGAAGCATCGATCCTGAAGATCAAGGGCACCGAAGTGCAGCAGGCGTTGAGCGAGCTGATGATGTATGCCGTCGGCCCGTATGCCCTGCCCTACGACCGCGGCTCGCGGGAGGAAGGCGACCTGCGCAGCGTTGCAGGTCCCGCCTATGCGGCACCGCTCGCCGCGACGTACTGCAACTATCGCAAGGTCTCGATCTACGGAGGCTCGAACGAGATCCAGCGCAACATTATTTCGCAGATGATCCTGGGTCTTTGATCCGGGGATTTATAGGTCAATCATGGATTTCAATTTCACCGAAGAACAGCAACTGCTTGCCGACACCGTGCGGCGATTCGTGCGCGAGCATTATTCGTTCGAAGCACGCCGCGAGATTCTGAAGTCGAAGGAAGGCTGGAGCCGCGAATTGTGGCAGCAGCTCGCGGGTCTGGGACTTACGGCCCTGAACGTGCCTGAAGCGCACGGCGGGCTTGGTGCGGGGCCCGTGGACACGATGCTGGTGATGAATGCGCTCGGGGAAGGACTGGTGCTGGAGCCGTTCTTGAGTGCGGCGGTTCTAACGCCGGCGCTGCTCAATCGGATCGGTGATGAGAAGGCTGCAGCTGATTTGCTGCCGGCGATCGCTGCGGGTGAGCGCATCGTGATCGTTGCGCATCAAGAGCCGAAGACGCGCGGGGAGTTGAATCACGTTGCCACGCGTGCGGAAAAGAGTGGCGATAGCTATGTGCTCGACGGAATCAAGAATGTCGTCATGCACGGTGGGACTGCGGATGAGTTCCTCATCAGCGCACGTACGTCGGGCAAGACTGGCGATCGCGAAGGTATCTCGGTGTTCCGTGTCGCGCCTGGCGCGAGCGGGCTGAAGATGAAGGTGTATCGCACGATCGACGAGCAGCAGGCGGCCGATATCGAACTCACGAAAGTGAAAGTGCCCGCGGCTGCGCTGGTCGGTGCGGAAGGTCGCGCATTTCCGGCGTTGGAAGCGGCGCATGAGTTGGGCCTGAGCGCGATTTGCGGCGAGGCAGTCGGCATCATGAAAGCCGTGAACACGGCGACGCTGGAGTACACGAAGAGTCGCAAGCAGTTCGGCCAGCCGATCGCGAAGTTCCAGGTGCTGCAGCACCGGATGGCGGACATGTTCCTGAACGCCGAGCAGGCGACTTCGATGAGCTACCTTGCAGCGATCAAGTGCGAGGAGCCGGACGCCGGCGAGCGTCGGCGTGCGTTGTCAGCGGCGAAGGTCGCGATCGGCCAGGCGGGCCGATTCGTCGGGCAGCAGGCGATCCAGTTGCACGGCGGCATGGGAATGACGGACGAGCTCATCGTCAGTCACTACTTCAAGCGCCTGACCGCGATCGACCTGACGTTCGGCGATACGGATTTCCATTTGCAGCAGTTCATCGCCACCACGGCGGCGTAAAAAAAGCGCGGCGTCGAAACGCCGCGCTTTTGTTTGATGTAGGTCGAGCTTCAGCCCGACTCTCTGCTGGTCGGATAAAGCCCGACCGCACATCCTCAGCTCTTCTTCTCCGCGTTCTTCTTCAGGGCCGCGTCGCACTCGGCCTTGGTCACCATCGTGTAGCCTTTGCCCTTGCAGCTGTTCTGTCCCGCGCAGGCGTTCGTCGGCGTCGTGCATGCGGACTTGCCCTTGCAGGAATTTCCGCCCTGGCACTTGACCTTCGCATCCTCGGCATGTGCCGGAGTGACGGCGACCGTGCCGAACAGCAAAGCTGCAGCAGTTGCCAGCGCCATGCCCGTGGTCTTGAGATTGGCCATCGAGAAGTCTCCTGTGTGCATGTGGAACGCGGCCGATTGTAGCCGCTCGCGACGTCAACGGGGCAGCCGGTGTTGCGCAAGATATGCACGCGCAGCCAGCATCGCGGGACGATCGGTGTCGGCATCCTGCGTCAGGGCGAGCAGGCGCTCGTGATATGCGCGCGCGTCGTCTTCGTGTCGAAGCGAAGTGGCGGCCCGTGCCGCGCCGGCGAGAGAGCGAAAGCGGTTCGGGACCGTTTGCAACGATGCGTTGAATTCGCGCTGTGCGTCTTCGGGCCGGCCAGCTTCGAGCAGCAGTTCGCCGAGGAGCTCGCGCATGGGCGATAAGCGATTTTCCAGCGCAACGTGCTTCTCGCGTCGGTCCTCGCGATCGGCGGCCTCGCGCATGATGGTGATGGCTCGGCGGGTGCGTTGTTCGCCCAGTGCAATCCACGCTTCTGTTGCCTGCGTATAGATGTCGATCTGAGTCATCCAGTATTCATCGTTGGTCGCCGCCAGTTTCGCTCGGAGACGAGCCAATTCGCTGAGACTGCGCCGAGCGGCCTCGAGATCGCCGGTGCGTGCTGCGCCGAGAGCGCGGCCGAACCATGCAATAGCTTCGGCTTGCGGGTACACAGACGGCGCCACCGCCAGCCCCGCAGCCTCGACCCAATCGCCGCGCTCAATGGCATAACGCACCGGGATCGCGGCGAACGCGGTGTGGCCCGAGAGGCGATAGTCACCAGGCAACTGGGCGACCGAGTTTCGCTGGTCGAGGATCTCCTTGGCACGTTTGTCCTGCCCGAGCTGCAAATACGCGTTCATCAGGAAGTCGAGCGAGTGATAGCGGGCCGGATTCGCCGCTGCGGTTGTTGTCGATGCGGAGCGAGCCGCGTACGACTTCGTTGCGGCGTCGGATGCGAGGTCGGCGGAGATCGCCTCGCGCCACATGCCGAGCGTTGAGAAGATGTGCGATGGCATGTGCAATGCGTGAGGCGCAGACGGTGCGAGAGCCGCGTAGCGACGCGCTGCCGGTAACCCTCGCGCGGCGATGGGCGCATAGTCGTAGCTGTGGATGATGAGATGCGCGATGCCGGGATGATCGGGCAGCGTCTGCCCGAGCGGCTCGAGAATTGCGGCGGCTTTGAGCTGGCGATAGTAGGTCTTGTCGGTGAGGTCGACTGCTTCGTTCAGCGCGAGGGCGTAGAACACCGCGATCTCAGTGTCGTCGGGATAGCGTTCGTGCAGGTTCGCCATCGCGCGCTCGTATCGAGCCGTGCGTGTTTTCTGGTCGACGGTTTCGTAGTCCTCGTAGAAGAGTGCGACTGCTTCGATCCAGTCGCGCTCGCGTGGCGTCGGCGCGTTCGCTGCTCGTGCCTTTTCGATCGCCTGCAAGCCGGCCTTGAGAAGCTCGTTTGAGAAAGGCGGCACCAGCGGATTGGGTCGCTGACTCATGGCGATACCCCAATAGGCCATCGCACACGACGGCTCCGCTGTAGCGATCGCGGTGAACGCCTTGACCGTTTCGGGAAAGAAGAATGAGTGCAGCATCGTGACGGCGCGATCGAACTGCGGTTGAACTTCGGCGCTGCAGGAAGTTGTCAGGTGCGCGGTGCCAAAGTGCTCGGATGCGGAGTGCTCCGTCTGCGCCCAGGCGCACGCGGAAGCCAGTGAGATACAAGCGCCAAGAAATGCCCTCTTCATCCGACCTACTCCGGCAGCCGGTTCAGCGGCAATCGCTGGGGATTCTCGAGGTGCCCTTTGCCCGGCACGTAGTTCACTTCGAGACGGATACCTTCGGGGTCCTCGAACAACACCGAGTAGTAGCCCGGCGCCCATGAGCCGTCCGTCGGTGGGCGGATGATCTTGATCGGCCGCGTTCGCAGGAATTCGTAAAGCGAATCGACATCCTCGCGCGAGCGTGCGCGGAAGCAGATGTGGTGCAGACCGATTCGTCGCTGGTCGAACGCCGCATCGCGATTCTCAGGTGAGCTACGTGCGATGGCGACAGCGGCGCGACCGCCGATCATGTATAGGAACTCGGGGTTCTTCACGACGGCCTGCATGCCCATGAAGGCCAGCACTTCTTCGTAGAAGGGAATGGCGCGCTGCAGGTCGTTGACCGTGAGCTGGATGTGAGCGATTCCGTTGATTTCCATGCTCGCCGCCCTCCCCCAGAAAGACGACGCATACTATAGTAGACGCCGTTCACGGTTTTCACCTGCAGCCTCATCCGAATCGAAGTCGCTTGCGTATAGCGGGCAACGACGTGGAGAACTCGAATGCGCAGGTTAGTCGCCGCCCTCCTCCTGCTTTGGACCGTTACCGGTAACGCCGCCGCCTCGCACAGCGGCAAGATCGATTGGCAGCCGTGGTCAGACGCTGTTTTTGAGCGCGCCGCGCGCGAAAACCGGTTTGTGTTGCTGGACCTCGAAGCGGTGTGGTGTCACTGGTGCCATGTCATGGACGAAGTGACCTACAGCGACCCGAAAGTCGTAGAGCTGATCAAGTCGAAGTACATCCCGGTGCGGGTGGATCAGGATTCGCGGCCCGACATTTCGCGTCGATACGAGAACTACGGCTGGCCGGCGACGGTTGTGTTCAATGCCGAGGGCGGCGAGATCGTGAAGCGGCGCGGCTACCTGGCGCCGCCGATCATGATTTCGATGCTCGAAGAGATCATCGTCGACCCGAGCCCGGTCAAGTACGGCGATAACGAGCCGATCACGAAGTTTGCGGACAATGCGCTGCTGAGCACGAAGCTGCGGCAGTCGATGGAGCGTGCGTTCTACGAAACGCATGATCCGAAGCTCGGCGGCATGAAGCAGTTCCAGAAGTTCATCGATCACGATACGGCTGAGTACGGCTTGCTGCGCGCGGGCCAGGGAGACAAGAAGGCCGAAGAGATGACGCGGCGGACGCTCACGGCGGCGCTCAAGATCATGGATCCGGCGTGGGGCGGTATGTATCAGTACTCGACCGATTCGGATTGGGCGCATCCGCATTTCGAGAAGATCATGGCGATGCAGGCGGAGCCGATGCGGTTGTATGCGCTTGCGTACGGGCAGTTTCGGGATCCTGCGTATCTGAAGGCAGTGCGTGACATTCATCGTTACGTCACGACGTTCTTGCAGAGTCCGGAAGGTGCGTTCTATGTGAGTCAGGATGCGGATCTCGTCAAGGGTCAGCACTCGGAAAAGTACTTTGCGTTGGATGACGCCGCACGTCGGAAGCTGGGGATTCCGGTCGTCGACAAGCATCGCTATGCGCGTGAGAACGGCTGGATGATTCATGCGCTGGCCACTGCTTACACAGTGACGGGCGAGCGTGTGTATCTTGATGACGCGCAGCGCGCCGCGCGATGGATCATGCCGAATCGCTCGTTGGCCGGCGGTGGTTTCCGACACGACGAGAAGGATGTCGCGGGGCCGTATCTCGAAGACACGCTCGCAATAAGCGATGCGTTCCTGGCGCTGTACGCGGCAACGGGCGAGCGCGAATGGCTCGCGCGGGCTGCTGCCGGCGCAGGATTCATTGAGCAGCATTTCCGCGGCGCGCAGCCGGGATATGTGACGAGTGCGCTCCGAGCAGGTGCGAAGTTGCAACCGAAGCCTACGATTGACGAGAACATTCAGCTGGCTCGGTTCGCCAACATGCTGCATCGGTACACTGGTGAGGCTCGCTATCGAGGCATGAGTGACTACGCGCTGCGGATGCTCGTGACCGAACAGGTTGCCGATTCGCTGATCACTGCGCCGGGGATTCTGCTTGCTGCGTTCGAGTCGGCGAACGATCCGTTACACATCACGATTGTCGGCGGCAAGAAGGATGCGGCGGCAGTTGCGCTGTTCGATGCGGCGATTCGCTATGCCGCCGTGTATCGGCGGATCGAGTGGTGGGATAAGAGCGAAGGCAACATGCCGAATCCGGATGTTCGGTACCCACAGCTGCCGCGCGCCGCAGCGTTCATCTGCACGGATAGCACCTGTTCGCTACCGATTTTCGATGCGACGAAGATCGCCACGGAAGTCGCGCGATCGGTTCGGCCGATGGCGAAGAACTGAGCTATTTCTTCGGCCCGTCCTTCTGCTCGAGCTCGAGCTTGGGGATACCGAACTGCCCTTCGAGCTCGTGGAGCTTGCGCATGTCGATCGAGCCGACGATGTTCACGATCGTGAATTCGCGCGGTTGGCTGGCGATGATCGCGAGGCCGTTCGCCCTCTCCTGCTCTACCAGGATGTAGATGTCGACGTTCTGCTGTTCCTTGCGGCTGCGGACCTCGACGAGTCGCTGCCAGCCGGGTCCGATCAGCTGTTTGCGGACCATCTCGACGTCGGACTTCGGATAGGCGAAGTCTTGGTCGAATTTGTAGCTGCGGACGTAGATGCCCTTGATGCCCTGGATCGCCTCGCGGGCGGCTGCGTCTTCTGGTTTCGTCGGATCCAGAAAGCGTGCCGCGAGACCGAGCAGCGCTGAATCGAGCGTGATAGTGACGCTTTCGCTCGCCTTGTCGGTGAGGCTGTCGAAGTTCGGGAGCTTCAGCTGGCCGTCCGCGGCAGACGCGACGCCTGCACTCAGCGAGAGCACGGCGAAGATAGCCGGAATGGAATGCCTAAAGAGTGCGTTCATGGTCATGCACCGCTCTCGTTGTCTGGTGGCGGCTGCGGCTCGCGATTCACCGCCTGGTAGGCGACGTCAAGCTTTTCTCCGGTCAGGCGCAGCGCTTCGATCAACTGCTTGCGAGCCTCGAGGCCTTCTTGCTCTCGGCGGACTTGCCATTCGTGCGTACCCAGGATTGCCGCGAATACGACAGATGCGGCGAGCGCGACTGACACCCAGCGAGTGACTTTTGATCGCGCGCGCGTTTGCTCGCTCGTGATTCGTGCCATGACGCGCTGTTCGAAGCCATCTTCAGGCTCGACCGGCCGCAGCGCGTCGCGCAGTTGCTGTTCGAAGTCTTTGCTCATCGGATGTCTTCCACGATCGCTGTCCCCTGCACGCGTGCGCGCAGTTGTGTGAGGGAGCGCTTGAGGTGGCTCTTCACCGTGTTGATCGGCATGTCGAGCGTGCTCGCGATGTCGAGTGGATCGAGATCCTCCTGATATCGCAGCACGACTACGGCCCGTGCCGCCGGCGGCAGCTGCGCGAGGAGTTCCTCGATACGCCGTTTCAGAAGCGGATCGTCCTCGGCTGTTTCGTCGACGGCCGCCTCAGCCTCCGTCAATGGCTCGGCGCCGTGACGCGACTCCTGGCGCAT
Organism: uncultured Steroidobacter sp.; assembly: GCA_902826315.1. GTDB lineage: Bacteria > Pseudomonadota > Gammaproteobacteria > Steroidobacterales > Steroidobacteraceae > Steroidobacter. Next base: position 717 of record CADEEJ010000054.1, on the reverse strand, counting down.
GCGGTCGATCGCGCGATTCATCGCGACCTTGCGCAGCCAGAACGCGAGATGCGTGTCGGACTCGATACCATCGAGGGCGCGATGCAACTGCAGGAACACCTCCTGCGCGAGATCTTCCGCTCGATGGCGATCGTTCAGCATGCGTAGCGCGATGCTATACACGGCCCGCTGATAGCGTCGCACCAGCGCGGCGAAAGCAGACGATTCGCCAGCGCGGGCGCGTGTCAACAGCTCGTCCGCCGACCATGTGTCGCTCGCCTTCACGTCGCTGGGCGCGAACCGTGACTACAGGGAGAAGTCCGTGTCCTCGTCGTCCAGATCGACGTGCAGATCCATGTGGCGCTGGAGCTTGGCGATCTGGTCGAGATCGATCGCACCGACGATGTTGAGAATCGTGAACTTGCGCGGCTCGCTTGCGATGATCGCAAAACCGGTGATGCGCTTGTCGTCCAGGGCGGCGTAGACGTCGACTTCCTGCTCCTTCTTGTGCTTGCGTACTTGGGCGAGCCGCGTCCAACCCGGGCTGGCGAGCTGGGTACGCACGGTGTCGACGTCGTCCTTCGAATAGGCGAAATCGGAGTCGAATTCATAGCTGCGGATGGCAATGGATTTGATCCCGGAGATCACCTTTTTCATCTCGACGCTCTCGGGATCATCCGCCTCCATGAGCTTGCTGGCGAGCGCGAGCGGCCAGGTGCCGAGGGTGACGTCGACGAC
>CADEEJ010000053.1:21910-23506 GCA_902826315.1 uncultured Steroidobacter sp. | reverse complement strand
TTGCCGGCTGTAGTCAGCACCGCCTCGCCGACGGGCAATCCGTCGCGAAAACGCGTGCGCCTGAGCTCGCTGCACGCCGCGGGGATGGCCGGACCGCCACGGCGATGGATCTCGCCGTCGACACCGCCGCCGCCCATCAGCGCTGCGTTCGCTGCGTTCACGATCGCATCGACCGCGAGGGCCGTGATGTCGCCGGTGCTGACGATGACGCGACCCTGGAGATACGTCTGCGCTGTCATGCCTGCTCCATAGTCGATCATGGCCTCAATCGACTTCGCGGCGGATCCAGCGCATCGCGTACTGCTGGTCGTCGAACATGCGCATCTTGATACGCACGCCGACCGCCTCGCTGATGACGATGAGCACGTGGCCGGCCGCAGCCAGCGAGCCGGGCTTGAGCACTGCCGCCCAACGCACTTCGCATGGGACTTCCACGCGCAGGATGTAGTCGCGCAGCTTCTGGACTTCCGAGAAATCCCACTCGCCGTTCGCTTCGCGGTAGTCGGCGATGGCGTTCATCTCAGGCCGGAACTCGGGGTCCGCCTGAGCCCGGTTCAGCAGCGCGATCAATCCGTCGACAGTCAGCTCGCCCCATGCCTGCAGCCGCAGGAGGTTTTCCTGCGTATCGATCGAATATCTCGTCTGCATAGTGTCCGGCCGTACCCCCGTATACCGCGCCGCCCCACTCCCCGCGGGGACCCTATCACAAACGGGCGATATTTCGTGACGCAGTACGCGGCGCCCGCCCGCCCCGGCCCCTACCTTGAGCGGGTTTGATTCATCCACGTGGCAGGGCATGCAGAACATCGGCGACAAGAAGTCCAGCAGCGGGCGCCATCCGCAGCCCGCGGCGTTCCCTGTGATCCCCGGCTACCGCTTCCTGCAGACGATCGCCCGTTCGCCGAAGTCCGAGATCCACGTCGCGCACTCGCAGGAGCTCGGGCACAACGTCGCCATCAAGGTGCTGCGCACCGGTCCGCTGGCCGAGTCGCCCGCCGGCGAGGAAGAGCGCTTCGAGCGCGAGCGCGACCTGCTGATGCGCCTGAAGCATCCGTCGATCGTCGACGTGTACGACTGGGGCCACGCCGAGGACTTCCGCTACATCGTCACCGAATACTTCCCGAGCGGCAGCCTGGAGCTGCGCATCCGCAATCTGATGACGGTGAAGGACAGCGTCGACATCTTCCTGCAGATCGCCGGCGCGCTGGTCGTCGTGCACAGCGCCGGGTTGTGCCATCGCGACCTGAAACCGGCGAACGTGATGATGCGCCAGGACGGCCGCATCGTGCTGATCGACTTCGGCCTCGCGAAGCGCCAGGACAGCGGCATCACGAACGCGGGTGAAGTGCGCGGCTCGCCGTACTACATCAGCCCCGAGCAGGCGGAAGGTGCGCCGGTGGATCCGCGCAGCGATCTGTACAGCCTCGGCGTGATGTTCTACGAAATGCTGACCGGTCAACGGCCGTTCCGCGGCAGCACGGTCATCTCGATCATCCAGGCGCATCGCAACGATCCGATTCCGATGCTGGCGCCGGAGCTGAGCACGTTCCAGCGGCTGCTCGACGCGTTGCTCGCGAAGGACCCGCGCGATCGTTT
>CADEEJ010000053.1:15423-21810 GCA_902826315.1 uncultured Steroidobacter sp. | reverse complement strand
GATGCTCACCGCTCGATAGAGCGCTTCCGCCACCACCACTCTCGCCAGCGCATGCGGCAACGTCAGCGCTGACAACGACCATCGCATATCGGCACGCTCGTCGATTTGCGGAGCGAGGCCATCCGGGCCACCGATGCAGAACGCAACGTCGCGCCCATCCTGTGCGCGGCTCTCCAGAAACTTCGCCAGCTGCTCGCTCGACAGCGCACGTCCGCCGACCTGCAACGCGACGACGTAGCAGGCCGCCGGCATCGCCGACAACATCCGCTCACCTTCGCGCGCGATCGCTTGTTGTGGAGCGCCCGCCGAACGCTGACCGAGCGCGATTTCCTTCAGCTCCAGGCGATATTCGCCCGCGAGCCGACCCGCGTATTCCTCGAAGCCACGATTGACCCAGTCGGGCAGGCGCGTGCCCGCAGCGACCAGCAGCAGACGCAAGGCACGAGCCCCTAGACGCTAGCGGCTTCGCGCCGCGCGGCGCTGACGTCCCACAGGTTCTCCAGGCGATAGAACTCCCGGACCCGCGGCAACATGATGTGCACGATGATGTCCTGCAGATCGACCAGCACCCATTCGCCGTCGCGCTCGCCCTCCACGCCCATCGGCCGGAAGCCGGCTTTCTTGGCGTGCTCGACGATGCGGTCGGCGATCGAGCGTACGTGACGGTCGGAATTGCCGCTGGCGATGACCATCGTGTCCGCAATGTCGGTGAGCTTGTGCACGTCGAGCACGCGGACGTTCACGGCTTTCATCTCATCGAGCGCGCCCTCGACGACCTGCACCAGCGGTCGGATCCTGCGCACGTTCGCCACCGGCGGCGCGGCCTTTTTTGTCTTACTGACAGCACTCTTGGCCTTCGCAGCCCGGGTTTTCAGGGTTGGGGCCTTCGTACGCTTCGGAGCGGAACCTGCACGTCGTGAAGTCTTTGCGCGCTTGACAGCCATGCTCACCTCTTGGATCGGTAACATCCCGTTTGCTCGATGATCTCCCGCACGCCATCCGGCATCAGGTAGCGCGGGTCGCGCCCTGCCGCGATCAGCTTGCGCACTTCCGTCGAAGAAATCTCCAGCTGCGTCACCGCGTGGATGTAGATGCAGCCGGCGCGTCGCTCGTGCAGGTCGTTGATGCGACCCGTGCCACGATCGACCAGCAACTCGCCCAGCGGGCCCATGCTCGGCGCGCGCCAGCCCGGCCGGTGCGCCACGACCAGATGTGCCAGCTCCAGCAGCTCGCGCCACTGATGCCACTTGGGCAAGCCGAGGAACGCGTCCATGCCGACGATCAGCGACAGCGAATGCTCGGGAAAGTCGGCGCGCAGCGTGCGCATCGTATCCACCGAGTACGACAGTCCTTCGCGCCGGATCTCGCGGTCGTCGACCACGAACCCCGGCTGGCCGGCGACCGCCGCCTTGACCATCGCATAGCGCTCCGCCGGGCTGGCGACGGTCTCTTCGCGATGCGGCGGATTGCCCGCAGGCATGAAGCGGATCTCGTTGAGCTTCAGCGCCTGCAGCAGCTCGAACGCGGTGCGCAGATGGCCGAAGTGAATCGGATCGAACGTGCCGCCGAAAATACCGATGCTCGTCATGCAACCGTCGCGACTTTCACACCCGCGAGCCTCGCCACCAATCGTTCCAGTTCGAGCCACGCATCGCCCTTGATCACACCCTTGATCGTGCGATCGACCCGCTCTGCATCGAGCAGCAGATTCTTCAATGTGTGCCCGTTCATGCGGCTCAGCGCCTGCCCCATTGCGTTCTGACGCGGCCGCCACACGTAGAGAGCGTTCATCGCGGACTCCGCGCTTTGCCCCCGACGCATCAGGCTGCGCGAGCGCGCGATCCACTGCAGATCCTTGTTCACGGCCCACAGCACGAGCGTCGGCTCGACGTCTTCGCCGCGCAGGCCTTCCAGAATGCGCAATGCACGCGCAGTCTGCCCGCGCATCGCTGCCTCGCCGAGCTGCAGCACGTCGAAACGTGCGCTATCCGCAACCGTATCGACTATGGTCTCGGCGCTGACCGGACCGGGCGGCAATAGCAACGCGAGCTTCTCGATCTCCTGGTGCGCAGCGAGCAAATTGCCTTCAACGCGCTCCGCAAGCAACGCCGCCGCTGCGGTATCAGCCTGCAACTTGTGACGCCCGAGCCGCTCGCGAATCCATGCAGGCAAGCGCGGCAGATCGATCGGCCACACCTGCACGAGCACGCCGCGCTTTTCGACCGCGCTCACCCAGCGCGAGCTCTGCGTGCGGCCATCGAGCTTCGCCGCGATGATCAACACCAGCGTGTCGGGCGAAGACTGTTCGGCCAGCTCGACGATCGCGTCGGCGCCCTGCTCGCCCGGCGCGGCATTCGCCATGCGAATCTCGACGATCTTGCGTTGCGCGAACAGCGACATCGAGCGGCTGCCCGCGATCAGGCCCGGCCAGTCGAAACCGCGCTCGATGACGTGCAGCTCGCGCTCCTCGAATCCCTGCCGGCGCGCCGTGGCGCGGATCGCATCCGCAGCCTCGTTGACGAGCAATGGCTCATCTCCGGACACGAGATAGATCGTCTGGAGCTGACGGGCCAGGCTGGCGGGGAGGTTGTCGCCGGAAATCTTCACATCAGGAGCGCGGGCGATCGAACCCGTAGCGGTGCGAAGACTTCAGGGGAAGGCCGGGAGAACACTCGAGCGTTGCGACGTTGATCGGAAATGCCAGGTTGATCCGGGTAAAAGTTGCGCCGATTATGGCCCAAGCTGCCCGGCGAGGCCAGTAGACTCTCCGCCATGCGATTCGATCTCACGGACCTGAAACTCTTCCTACACGTTGTCGAAGCCGGCAGCATCACCGCCGGCGCCGAGCGCATGCACCTGGCCGTGGCCGCGGCCAGCACGCGGATCCGCAACATGGAGATCGAGCTCGGCACCGCATTGCTGAATCGCGATCGCCAGGGTGTGCAGCCGACGCCGGCCGGGCGCACTCTCGTACACCACGCACGCCTGATGCTGCAGCAGGCCGAGCGCATGCGCGGCGAGCTGCGGGAGTACGCCGACGGCCTGAAAGGCCACATCCGGCTGATGTCCAATACGAACGCGCTCACCGAATTCCTGCCGGAGCCGCTCAGCCAGTTCCTCGCCTCGCATCCGCAGGTCAACATCGACCTGGAGGAACGCCTGAGCGACGAGATCGTTGCGGCGGTCGCCGACGGGCAGGCCGACATCGGCATCGTCGCCGGCACCGAGGACGTCAGCGGCCTGGAAGTGTTTCCGTTCCGGGTCGATCGTTTCGTGCTCGTGACTGCGCCCCGCCACCCGCTCGCCGCGGCCGGCCGCATCGCCTTCGCCGAAGCGCTCGATTGCGACTTCGTCGGGCTGGACCGCACGAGCTCGCTGCAACGGTTCCTGTCGGAAAAAGCCGAGCGCACCGGGCGGCGGCTGAAATTGCGCGTGCAGCTGCGCAGCTTCGATGCGGTATGCAGGCTGGTCGAATGCAATGTCGGCGTCGGCATCGTTCCGGAAACCACGGCCGTGCGCAGCATGAAGACGATGGCGCTGCGACGGATCGATCTCACCGACGACTGGGCGTTGCGCAACCTGACCATCTGCGTACGGCGCCTCGCCGATCTGCCGATACACGCGCAGGAGCTGGTGCGCAGCCTCGCTGGAACCCAGGAAACACAAAGGAACGCAACGCATGCTTAGGCAGATCTGCACGGTATTCATCGCGGCGAGCGTCGTCGGTACGGCGAGCGCCGATACCATCGTGCTGCGTAACGTGCACGGCTCCACCCCGACGCGCGCTGGCCTGCAATCGTTCTCCGGCATCGTCATCGAAGACGGACGCATCAAGCGATTGCTCACCGGAAACGATGCGACTGACGCGACGGCAGGCGCGACGGTGATCGACGGCCGCGGCAAGAACGTGCTGCCCGGGCTCACCGATGCGCACGGCCACGTGCTCGGTCTCGGCGAGCTGACGTTGCAGGCTGACCTGCGCGATACGACGAGCATCGACGACGCTCTCGCGCGCATTCGCAAACATATTGCCGCGAATCCGCATGCGCGCTGGGTCATCGGCCGCGGCTGGAATCAGGTGCTGTGGAAAGAACGCCGGTTCCCGACTGCGCGTGAGCTCGATGCGGTCGTGGGCGATCGGCCTGCAGTCATGACCCGTGTCGACGGCCATGCCACGTGGGTCAACACCGCGGGGCTGAAGGTCGCAGGCATCACCGCGTCGACCAAGGACCCGCAAGGCGGACAGATCGTGCGCGATGCGTCGGGTCAAGCGACGGGCGTGCTGGTCGATACGGCCGAAGAGCTGATCGAGAAGCACATCCCTGACGCGACCGACGCGGAAGTGAAGCAGCAGCTGCTGGCTGCGATGAACGAAGCTGCGTCGCTCGGCATGACCGGCGTGCACGATGCCGGCATCAATCCGCACACATACGATCTCTATCGCGAGCTGGGCATGGCCGGGAAGTTGCCGGTCCGCATCTACGCGATGTTGCGCGACAGTCCGGAAAATCGGCGCGTCATGCAATCGGGCCCGCGCATGCCCGAATTCGACGATCGCTTGCAGATGCGTGCGGTGAAAGCGTGGGCCGATGGCGCGCTCGGCAGCCGTGGCGCGGCGATGATGCAGGACTACACCGATCAGGCACATCACCGCGGCCTGATGATGTACACGCGCGAGCAGATGCAGGAGCTCGCGACGCTGACGGCCGCGAAAGGCTGGCAGCTGAACGTTCATGCGATCGGCGACGCGGGCAATCGCCTCGTGCTCGACACGTTCGAGACGCTACTTACGAAGGAGCAGCGTCACGCGCTGCGCCCGCGGATCGAGCACGCACAGGTCATCGCGCTCGACGACATCCGCAGATTTGCACGACTCGAAGTGATCGCGTCGATCCAGCCGACGCATGCGACGTCCGACATGAACATGGCGGAAGACCGCGTTGGGCCGAAGCGCATCCAGGGTGCCTACGCGTGGCGCAAGCTCATCGACGCCGGCGTGCGTTTGGCGGGCGGCAGCGATTTTCCGGTCGAGCTGCCGAATCCGTTCTACGGCCTGTACGCAGCCGTCACGCGTCAGGATCGGGACGGCAAGCCGCCGGGCGGCTGGTATCCGCAGGAGAAACTGACGCGCGAGGAAGCGCTACGTCTGTTCACGCTCGATGCCGCGTACGCCGCGCACATGGAGCACGCGACGGGATCGCTGGAGCCCGGCAAGTGGGCCGACTTCATCCTGGTCGACCGCGACTACTTCAAGATCCCCGCGAGCGAGATCGACGACATCAAGGTGCTTGCGACGTATGTCGCAGGGAAGAAGGTGTCGCAGCCGGCTGGCGGCTCGTGAGCCAGACGCCGAAGAGCACCACGCCACCGCCGACGATCGCGCGCGCCGACAGCGGGTCGCCGAGCAGCACGCCCGTGATCACGCCGACGATCGGAATCAGGTTGGTGTAGACACCCGCCTCGCTCGCGTCTACATGTTTCAGGGCCGAGCTGTACAGCATGTAGCCGATGCCGGATGCGCCCGCGCCGAGATAGGCCATTCCGAGCCAGCCTCGCAGGTTGACGCTCGGAATTCCTTCGGCCGCGACCTCGAATGCCGCTAACGGCAGCAACAGCACCGCGCCGGCGCCGATGATGCCGGCAGTGACCTGCATCGCGTCGTGTGTCGCGACCCGCTTCGCCATCGACGTGTACACGCCCCAGAGCACCGCCGAGATGAACATCAGCACGTTGCCCAGCAACGTCGCGCTGCCACCCGACTGCGCGCCGGAGCCCGAGAAAACGATCAACACACCGATCATCGACAGCGCGATGCCCGCCCAGCGCAGCGGCGAGGCATGCTCGCGCAGCCACACGACCGCAACCAGCGCGGTCATCGCAGGAATGCAGCTCTGGACCAGCGCTCCTTGCGACGCCGACGTGTACACCAGCGAGTAGTTGAACACCGCGTAATACAGCGCGACGCCGACCATGCCCATCGTAACGATCGTGCCCCACGGCAGCGCGGACCAGGGCGTATGGCTGCCGCCGCGCGCCCGCCGGACCAGCGCAAAGGCGAACAGCACGAGCGCTCCGATCGCGACGCGGACGAACGCGAGCGTGAACGGCGGCACCTGGTCGTTGACACCCTTGGTGACGACGAACGTGCTGCCCCAGATCACCATCGTGACCAGCAGCATGAGGATCGAGCCCAGGTGAGACTTCATCGTGTTCCGCGCGAGTTTCCGAAAGGCGGCATTGTAAAGTACGATTCGCGCCGCTTTACTAGTTCTCTGGTCGAAAGCGGCCGAGGCCCTTTCGACAACGCCGTCAAGAGGCGTGACTCTTGCCGGCTAGTTCTCTGGTCGAAAGCGGCCGAGGCCCTTTCGACAACGCCGTCAAGAGGCG
>CADEEJ010000053.1:12457-15323 GCA_902826315.1 uncultured Steroidobacter sp. | reverse complement strand
CTAGTTCTCTGGTCGAAAGCGGCCGAGGCCCTTTCGACAACGCCGTCAAGAGGCGTGACTCTTGCCGGCTAGTTCTCTGGTCGGAGCGTTTTGAATGGCGAGCAAGCGAAAAACTCCCCGTCGCAGCGTCCGTAAGTCGACGCCGAACAAGCAACGTGGCCGTGCACGCCACGCGGTGCTCGCCAAGCGCAAGCGGCCGGCCAAGGCTGCTGCCGGAAGGCGCACGTTGTATCCCGCGATCCTGCCGTACAACAGCGGCATGCTCCGAGTCTCGCCCGTGCACGAGATCTACTACGAGGAGTGCGGCAATCCCAACGGCAAGCCCGCGCTCTTCGTCCACGGCGGTCCGGGCGCCGGCTGCGACAATCGCGCTCGCTGCTTTTTCGATCCGGACGCGTATCGCATCGTGCTGTTCGATCAGCGCGGCTGCGGGCGCAGCCGCCCGCATGCCAGTCTCGTCGACAACACGACCTGGCATCTAGTCGCGGACATGGAGCAGTTGCGCGCGCACCTCGGCATCGACCGCTGGCTGCTGTTCGGCGGCTCGTGGGGCTCGACGCTGGCCCTCGCGTACGCGCAAACGCACCCGCAACGCGTGACCGAAATGGTCCTGCGCGGCATCTTCATGCTGTCGCAGTTCGAGCTGCGCTGGTTCTACCAGGAAGGCGCGAGCGCGATCTTTGCCGATCACTGGGAGAACTACCTCGCCGCGATTCCGCCGGCGGAGCGCGGCGACCTGATCAAGTCGTTTTACAAGCGCCTCACGAGCGAGGATCGCGCGACGCGAGTGGCAGCGGCGCGCGCGTGGTCGATCTGGGAAGCGGCGACCAGCTACCTGCACGTCAACGAGGAACAGCTGCACAAGTGGGGCGAAGAGGAGTTCGCGATCGCGGTCGCCCGCATCGAGTGCCACTACTTCGTCAATGGCGGGTTCCTCGAGTCGGAGGATCAGCTGCTGCGCAACGTGACGAAGATCCGCAAGATCCCCGCCGTGATCGTGCAGGGTCGTTACGACGTGGTGTGCCCGATGCAGACCGCGTGGGCCTTGCATCGTGCGTGGCCGGAGGCCGACCTGCGCATCGTGCCGGACGCCGGACACTCGGCATTCGAAACCGGCAACACGCACGAGCTGATCAGCGCGACCGACAGGTTCCGGTAGAGCGGCCGCTCTCGTCGATGATCCGGTGCGCCAGCAACCACTGGCGCGCGTCCTGCGCATCGCGCTCGAACCAGGCGCTGGCTGAGCCGAGGCGGAACGTATAGCCCCACGCGTCCATGTCGCGGCACATCTGCTGCGAATCCATCTCCGCGAGCTCGCCGGCCAACAGGATCTGCAGATAGCAGACCGCATTCTCCTCGTCGTAGTCGCCGCCCGCATCGCGTTCGAGCTGCGTGCGGCGCGCGTCGTCCATGCAGATGAAGTGACACGCCTCGTGCAACACCGAGTGCAGCGGCGTATCCGGTCGGAAGTAGATGCGATTGCCGATGAGACCGGCTTCGCTCTCGCCCCAGTAGGATCCTGGAATCGTGTCGCCGGGCAGGACAGTGATCGGTTCGAGGCGATAGCGCGCCAGCAATTGCAGCACGGCACTCAGGTGCCGCTCGACTCTTGTCACCGCACGCCTCGTGCACGCAAGGCCGCCTGCACCTGTGACTCCAACGCATCGGCGTGCCGCTGGAGGTTCTCGATCATCTGCATGTCGGGCGTGCCCCGCGCCGCCAGCTCCAGCTCGCGCGCCTGCTCGCTGACCGCGTCGAAACCGAACATGGAGCCGCTGCCATAGATCTTGTGCGCAAGCTGCTCGATGTCTTTCACCGCCGTCGTGTTGCCGCCGCTGACCTTCGCGATCAGCTCGCGCAGGCCGGCGAGCTCGCCCGCTGTGCGCTGGATGTAACGGCCGGCGATATCGGCGATCTTCTGCTGCAGTTCGTCACGCTCGTCCATGATCGAGTCCCTCCCAGATCACCTGGATCTGCTGGCCGAGTTGCATCGGATCGAAGGGCTTGGCAATCACCGCGACGGCGCCCAGCTCGCGGAAGCGGGCCACTTCGGCGGGCATGGCCTTCGCTGTCACGAATACTACCGGGATGTTCGCGAAGCGCGGATCCGCACGCATACGCTGCAGCGTGGTCGGACCGTCGGTCCCCGGCATCATCACGTCGAGCAGCACCAGGTCCGGCGTTATGTCAGGCAGCCGCTGCAGCGCCCGCTCGCCCGAGTCGCACACCTCCACGTTGAGGCCCGCGACCAGGCCCAGCGAGAGCTGCACGATCTCGCGGATGTCCGGCTCGTCGTCGACATAGAGCACCGCCTTCAGCTGCGGGCGGTTCGTTGCCGGCGTCATTGCGAAGCCTCCTCTGCTCGCGGGCGGCTGGCCAGCCGGCGCACAGTATCGAGCAGATGCTCGACCGAATCTCGCGACTTCACCAGCGCGGCTTGTACGCGTTCCGAAAGCTCACGGCTAGGCTCGGTCGCGCTGTACAGAATGACGGGCGGCGCGCCGTCGGCCGCTGCGTGCAGCGTCGGCAGCAGGTCGAGGCCGGAGCCGTCGCCCAACGCCGCATCCAGAATCACCAGGTCGAATCGCCCGGCTTCCACGTGCATGAGCGCCTCCGCGAGCGAATGAGCGCGGACCACTTCCGCCTCGTCGGACAGCAATTCCTCGACCAGCTCCGTCAACGATTCGTCGTCCTCGACGTGCAGGATGCGCGCGCGCCGGCCACGCACTTCCAGCAACACGTTGTGGATGGCATCGAGCAGCCTGCTCGGATCGATCGGCTTCTGCAACCAGTCCGCAAGCTGCAGCGTGCTGAGGCGCTCGGAGTCGGCACTGGTGCGCGCCCGGGCGGTCATGACGATCACCGG
>CADEEJ010000053.1:8215-12357 GCA_902826315.1 uncultured Steroidobacter sp. | reverse complement strand
GTCTTCGCGATCGACAAGCCCAGGCCGGTGCCACCCTTGGCGCGCGAGTCGGAGCTGTCCGCCTGCGCAAAGCGCTGAAAGATGCGCGATTGAAACTCGGGCGCGATGCCCGGCCCGCGATCGCGCACGCTGACACGCACGCTGTCTGCTTGCACGCGGATCGCCACGCCTACAGCAGCGCCACGCGGCGAGAACTTCGCTGCATTCGACAGGATGTTCGTCAACACCTGGATCAGGCGGTCGCGGTCGACGAGCACGCTGGCATCGTCGCTGTCGGCAGCCAGCTCGATCGAGGCGCCGAACGTCTGCGCGTAGGCGCGATTCGCATCGATCGCCTGCCGCACGATCGGCTTCAGACGTTGCGCGGCCAGCCGCAGCTCCAGTCGGCCGGACTTCGCACGCTCCAGGTCGAGGATGTCGTTGATCAAGCGCACCAGTCGCTCGCAGTTCAACTTGGCGATGTCGATGAGCCGCCCCGCTTTGGCGGGCAGCGCGCCGGCAATGCCGCCGGCGAGCAGGCCGAGCGAGCCTGAGATCGACGTCAGCGGCGTGCGCAGCTCGTGACTCACCGTCGACACGAAGCCCGTCTTCAGCCGCTCGATCTCCTGGCGCGAGGACAGGTCGCGGATGATGCCGATGAACAGTCGACGCGAGCCGATCTGCATCTCGCTCAGACCGACCTCGACCGGGAAGCGGCGGCCGTCCTTGTGCAACGCCTCGACTTCACGGCGCTGGCCCATGTTGCGGCCTTCGCCGGTCTGCATGTAGCGGCGGATGTAGCTGTCGTGCGCTGACGAATGCGGCTCGGGCATCAGCACCCGCACGTTGCGCCTCAGGATCTCGACGGCCGAATAGCCGAACAGCCGTTCGGCGCTGCGGCTCCAGGATTCGATGCTGCCGCTCTCGTTGATGGTCACGATCGCATCGACGACGCCATCGAGGATCGACGACAGTCGTGTTGCCTGGTCGCGATAGGCCGTCTCGGAGAGCTTCAGCGCAGTCACGTCGGTGTACGTGACGATGTAGTTGCCATCCTGCATGCGCTGGCCGCGCACCTGCAGAACCGCGCCGTCGGCGCGGGCACCCTCGACTTCGATGTTGCCACCGGCCGCCATGATGGCCGGCACTTTGGCAGCGTCGAGGACGCCGGTCTGATCCGAGACGACGAGCTTTGCACCGATGCCCAGGATGTCCGTCCACGACATGCCGGCATGCAGCTGCTGCGGATTCAACCCGCGCAGCTCGACGTAGCGTCCGTTCCATGCCGTCAGCCGCTGCTTCCGATCGAAGACCACGACGCCCTGGCTCACGTTCTCCAGCGTCGAGCGCAACAGCGACAAGGTTTCCTGCGCGGCGCGCCCGGCCCGCAGGCGGCGCATGAGTGCTGCCGCTGCGACGGCGACCAGCAGCAACACGGCACCAGCCGTCAGCCATAGCACTCTCACAGAGACGCGAGTCTCCTCAACACGAGCCCGGCCAGATCCTGCGCGAGAGCCTCGCGCAGCACTGCCTGCTCACGCTGCTTCGCCAGCACCGCGGTCGTGTCGTAGCTGTAATCGCGCGTCAGCTCCAGACGCTGCGGCGGTATCAGCTCGGTGCCGCCGCTCGCGACGGAGTACTCGACTGCATAGAACACTTCGTATTCCTCGGGCGTATTGCGCGCCGAAACCGAGAGCACCCGCTGGCCGCTCTCGTCCTTGATGATCTTCACCACTGCCGTTGCATCGCCGGCACGGTCCGTGATCTTCGCGCCCGAGGCGCGCAACCGGTCGCGCAACGCACGATTGAAGTCGGTGTAGCGATCGGTGGCGTCGACGTAGGTCGTCGTCATCGTCTGCGACAGCTTCGTCGTTCCCTGCAGCCTCCAGCCGCATGCCGTGAGGGACAACGCAGCACACAGCAATACGACGACTACGGAACGACTCGGCATGGCGTAACGCACGGCAGACCCTCGGGAAACGGGCCGCCATGTTCGCGGCGCAATGACGGGCGGTCAACAGCGCGGCCTGCGAGCCGCTTTCACCCTGCCAGCGCCTGCTCCTCGTCCGCCCGGCGCGCGGACGCGCGCGACTTCAGACTGCACTCGTTGTCGACGACGTACCCGTGCCGGCAGACGATCGCGACGTGGCAACCCACGCTGCGCTGAACCGCACCGAGTTGCTCCGGGCCAGTGCGCCCTGGACAGCTGCGACACAGTCCGGCGACTTCCAACATCTCAGCGGTGTCGATGGCCGGGCTCTGCTGGCCCGCGTCCTCGAGCGCACCGACACCGAATGCGAACGTCAGCTGCAGATCTTCGAAGCTGTCCGCATACCGGCGCAAAGCACCTAGCAACCGCTCTTTGATCCTGGGCGCCTCGCTGATGCTGGATTCCGGCAGGACCACAGCGAACGCAGCACCGCGTTCGCTGGCAAGCCGACCGGTCCAGTCGATCTGCATCCGCACGACGCTTTCGATCGTCTGCACGATCCCGCGCAGCATCTCCGGCGACAGCGCGACATCCACCGCCGTCGCGCGCTCCGCTACCGACACGTCCAGTGTCAGCACCGTCAGTTTGCGCGCGTAACGCTGGGCGCGCTTGATCTCCCCATGCAACCTGGTGAACAGCTCGCGCAATGCAAATGCTCCGGAGTCGGTGTCGATTGCGGCGGCCTGCTCCAGCGCAGCCTGCGCTTCTTTCAATGAGCGACGCAGCGCGAGTGTGTTGAAGGCGGCCGTGATACGCGCGAACAGCTCCGCATCCGGCACGCGCTTGGAAAGATAGTCGTCGACGCCGGCGACGTAGCCGCGCTCGTAGTCGACGCTGGCTTCGCGCATCGTCAGCATGATGATGTAGGTGTCGGTAGCACCGCGGGCCCGCAGCGCTTCCGTGAAGACGATGCCATCCATCACCGGCATCAGCCAATCGGTGATGACGAGTGGATACCACTGCTGCTCGATGAGCTGGAGAGCTGCTTCGCCGTTGGCGGCGCACGCGACTTCGAACCCTGCGGCTTCCAGCCGGTCGGCCATCAGCTCGAGTTCGAGATCGTCATCGTCGACCAACAGCACACGCGATGGCAGCGCACGGCCCAGGACCGACATCCGGGTCGCGATTGCATCCGCCTTCATCCGAACACTCCTTCCGCGTTCGTCGTTCCTACGAAATCGCGGCGCGGAGTTTGCAGTAGAGTGCACTGCGGTGAGTATCAGTCAGGCCGGCGCCCGCACGTCAGGTAATCCCCTAGCCCGTGGCTCGGGGCGCGTCAGTCGCATTGCACAAGTGACTCGCCTGTGAGGGTCAGTTCCTGAAACTCGTGTCGAGTCGGTCCATCTTGCGTAACAAGGCCGGCCAGACCAGCGCGCTGCCCGCGCCTTTGGTCACCATCCGTGAGAATTCCGGCACCGTGTCGAGCACCGACTGCGGCACGTCGATCAGCTCGGCTCCGTTTCCCTGCGCAAGCAGCTGGATCTCGCAGGCCCGCTGCAGCGTGAACATCGTCATGAACGCGTCGGACACAGTGCGGCCAACTGTCAGCAGACCATGATTGCGCAGGATCAACGCGCGCGTGTCGCCGAGATCCGCTTGCAGCCTGCCCTTCTCGTCCGGATTGAGCGCGAGACCTTCATAGTCGTGATACGAGAGGCTGAGCAGCACCAGCGTCGACTGTTGCGAGATCGGCAGCAGCCCACCCTTCTGCGCGGACACCGCCACACCTGCCATCGTGTGCAGATGGAGCACACAACCCGCGTCGTCGCGAGCGGCATGGATCGCGCTATGAATGGTGAAGCCGGCGGGATTGATGTCGTACGGACTGTCGAATGTCTTCTTCCCTTCGAGGTCGATCCGCACCAGGCTCGATGCGGTGATCTCCTCGAACATGAAGCCGTACGGATTGATCAGGAAGTCGTGCGTGCCCGGCACGCGCGCCGAGATGTGCGTGAACACGAGATCGTCCCAACCGAAGTGCGCCACCAGCCGATAGCAGCAAGCGAGATCGACGCGCGTCGCCCACTCCTCCGCGCTGACCTGGTTGCGAACGTTGCTGAGCGCGCTGTCGACGACTCGCATTTGCATAAATCACCTGTGGCGATCGGCCAAACCGGTAGGGATCGGACGAAGCGTACGGCGCCCGCCCCGCCGGAACAAGCCGGCCCCGGCC
>CADEEJ010000053.1:0-8115 GCA_902826315.1 uncultured Steroidobacter sp. | reverse complement strand
CGACGATCCAGATGTGATATCTGTTCGCGCCACGACACGGATACGAGAAGCAAGAGACCCGTCAACAAGGAGTCCGCGTGTCTGCCTCGTCGAGCCGATGGGAAGCACTCGAAGTCGAGCACTGGATGCGGTGCGTGCTCGGCCTGTTGCTCCTTGGTTTGGCTGCATGCCGCGGGCAGACGTTCGCCGAGCGCAGCCTGTTGGACTACTCGGGCACCATTTCGGGCCAGTCGCACCAGACGTTCCATATCACCGGCAGCCAGGGCGAAGTGCTGTGGGTCGTGCTGCAACAGACCGGCCTGGATCTGGAGCTCGAGATCGTCGACTCGCAGCAAACCAGGCTCGGTCGCTTCGAATCCAATACCGGCCGCGACGGCGAAGACACCGCCATAGTCACGCTGCCGCGCTCCGGAAAGTACGCCGTCATCGTCGGCACCGATCAATTGCCGAAGCTCAGGGCTACTTTCAAACTCACAATCAAAGCGAACGGCCCGCTCACCGCTGCCGATCGGCTCTATTCCAGCGCTTCGAACGTCGCAAGCGATGCGCCGCCTGTCGATCGCATCGGTGAGCTCGAAGACGCCTCTACGCAGTTCGACAAGGCGGGACGCTGGCGCGACGCCGGGCTGGCGGCGCTCGCCGGCGCGACCGTCACGATGAACCGAGTTTCCGACGCACAGCGCTGGGTGCGCCTGAGCGAGCAAGCGGTCGCTGCCTTCGAGAAGACGAACGAGCCGAAGCTGCTGGCGGCGGCACTGACCTTGCTGGGGGCCGCGCAGGCTGCGGCGCCGAATGCCGACAGGAGCGTCATCGAGAAGAATTTCACGCGCGCCATCGAGCTATACGCAAGCGTGGACTCGCAAGTTGGTGGCGCCGAAGTGCGCTTGTATCGCGGTGTTGCTCGATACGGCCTCATCGGCAATGCAGCAGTCGACTACCCGCTGATCCTTGCCGACTGGAAGACCGCGGCCGACCAATGCGGCGCAGTGCACGAGACGCTGTGCGAGGCGCGAGCGGCGACCAATCTCGGCGTTTACTATCGCGATGAGAGACAGACGAACCTCGCGGTCGAATATCTGTATCGCGCGGTCAGCGTGGCGCAGGACGGCTCCGATCCGATCCTGTTCGCCGGCGCGAGCGACAACCTCGCGTTCGCGCTGCAATCGATCGGTGAGTTCGACGCTGCGATGTACCACCATCGGCGCGCCTTACAGGCGTTTGCACGTGACGGCGAGTGCAGCGGCGCCTTGCGCTCGCTGTATGGCATCGGGCACTCCTTGCTCGGTGTCGGGGACATAGAACAGGCGACGCGGTTCTACCAGCTCGCGCGACAGGCCAGTTGCCGCACGGGTATCGCAGCTGACGCGGCGAGCGTCGCCAAAGCCTCTGCCACGGCCGCACTCTCCATCGAGCAGATGTGCCAAGCCAGTACGCCGACAGCGCAACGCGACCGCGACGAGCTGATGATTGCTTCGTGGATCGCGTGGGATCTCGGCACTCTGGCCCGGTCACAGGGAAAACCCCAGACAGCGTTGGCGTGCCATGATCTGGCGCTCCGGCTTGCACCCACGGTCAACTCGCGCTTCACGGCCCGGCTCGAAGCCGTCGTCGACGTTCTGGATGCGGGCGATAGCAATTCGGCACGAGAGCGTTTCGCGGCGCTCGAGCCCGTGGCCAAGGAAGCTTCCAGCTGGTATCAGCCACGAACTCTCGACGTGTCTGCCCAACTGCAACGCGCCGCCGGGGATCTCGCGCGCGCGCACGAGACTTTCCGTCAAGCTGCAGCGGCATACACAGCCTCGAAGCAACTGGAAGCGCAATTCGAGACCTTGGGGAATCTCGCCGAGGTCAAGTTGCTGGCCGGCGACCCGGCAACTGCCGCCGACTACTTCGCGCAGGCGGATGGAGCGCTGGAGCAGCTACGTATCGGCAGTGCAGATCCGATCTATCGCGCGACGCTTTTGGCGTCCCGCAGAGGGCTGTACGAGAACTGGCTACGTGGTCTCGCCGACGGCGCAGGCACACCGGCTGATTCCCGGCGCAGCGATATGGACTCGCTAATCATCTCGGAGCGCAGTCGCCAGCGCGTGCTCGCGGACCTGCTGAATCAATACCAGGTCGACCAGGCGACGCAGGCTGCGCGCATGCAGTTTGCAATCTCCGAGCAGAACACGGAACTGCTGAACGCTTGGGGAACGGAGCCGAGCCCTGCAGAATCACCCGACGCTTTCAAGAAACTGGAAGAGCTGCGCCACAGCGTCGGCGCCGTGGAGGCTTTCGACGCGGCGGCCCAGAGAAAGGCTGCCGATGCGTTGCGCGCATGGCAGGCCAGCCTGCCGGACCGCACCTGCGTAGTCGAGTTCATGCTTGGCGAGCAGGCCAGCTACGCGTGGCTCGTGCGTCGCAACTCTCTGAAGCGAATCGATCTGGGGCCTGCAGTCACAATTCGCGCAGCGGCAGCAAACCTTCGGGAGCTGCTTGCGACGGACGCTGCAGTCGCGACGCTGCGCGATGCCTCCTCTCGATTGCATTCGTTGATAGTAGCGCCACTTGGACTGCCCGCCTCGGACACTCAGCTGACAATAGTTGCGGACGATATCCTCAACGAGATCCCGTTCGCCGCGTTGTGGGATCCACAACAGGACAAGTACCTGATCGAGATGCATGCGCTCCGCTATTCGCCCTCGCTGCATTTCGCGGCGACGCGTGCACTGGAGAGTCGGCAGCCGTCCTTGTCACGCGCTCTGTTGGTCGGCGACGCGGCGTATGAAGCGGACGACGCGCAGGCTCGGTGCGGAACGAGAATCGAGTCGGCTACCCCCGCAACCGACTCTCAAAGCTTGCGCCGCATCCGCGGATCGGGTCGCGAGGTGGAGCAGATCGCCTCGCTGTTCTTGAAAGCCCACAGCAGCACGGACGCGCTCGTCGGCTGCGCCGCCACTCGCAGCAACGTACTCGGCAAGCAACTCGAAGACTATCGCTACATTCACTTTGCGACCCATGCCACGGCGGACGCTAGCCTGCCCTTGCGCTCAGCGATCCATCTAGCGGCGTTCGACGAGCGTGGCCGACGTGTCCAGGCCGAGCTGCGCGCCCGCGATCTGTTCGCGCGACGTCTCAACGCCGAGCTGGTCGTACTGAGCGGCTGCTCCACTGCATCGGGCCGCACCTTCAGCGGCGAAGGCACTCTAGGTCTGTCGTTCGCTATGCTCGCTGGCGGCAGCCGCAACGTCATCTCCGCTCTTTGGCCCGTTGCCGACGCTGCAAGCGCCCAGCTCGTGGTGAAGCTGTATGAACAGATGATCGTCGAGAGGCGACCCGTCGCCGAAGCATTGCAGTCCGCACAGCTGTCGCTGCTGAAGGACGCGCGTTGGAATCGCCCCCGCTACTGGGGCCCGTATCTGCTGATCGGGAGTTGAGGGAGAAGACGTCATGAATCGCAAGACGCGAGCCGCGGCAACAGCGGCCATGGGCGTGGTACTGGCGCTCGAAGGCTGTGCACTCGTCGAGTGGGTCAACTTCAACGACCGGAACGTGCAGCAACGCATCGCCCGGCACGACGGCCCTTGGCTCGTCTACGACGATTCGCAAGCGCCACTAGGCGCGAACATCGACAAGAACTCGCGTGTCTCACTCACCTCGGAAGGCCTCAGCTTCGAAAACGGCAAGCGGGTCCGGCTTACGCTCGTAAACCCCACCCTGGCCCCGCCGCCGACGCGGACTCCCTACGAGTCTGTCGAGGACTACAAGCAGGCGAACGCCGCGGAACTGGAGCTTTCAGCAACGCTGCCATGGACCACTTTTCCCGATACTACCGAGGCCGCTTGTGTCGCCGCCGCACGCAACAGGTCGACACCCCCGAACCTGGCCGGCGCGTACAAGTCGCTGTGCATTCTCGTCACGGTGCGCCCGCACCCAAACAATCTCGATCGAGATCAGCTCGAGCTTCGCTTCCTGATCATGGGCCGCGGCGCACCTGCCACCGGCGGCATCGTGGTCGGCGGCCCGCGCCCCTCGATGCGCTACCCGATTATCTACCCCGAAAAGGCTGAGCCGAGACCTGGCTGATAACCCTGCGCGAGGGAGGATTAGCCAGTCGCCGCGATGACATTGATCATGAACACGCTGGCGTAGGTACGACCCTCGGCGTCCTGCGATGTCACGATGAGCCGATAGTCCCCCCGCACGAGCCGCGACGAGTTGACGTAGAGCACGACGAAGTGGTCGTCGCCCGGGACCAGTCCGCCGACCGCCGCGATCGACTTCGCCCCCGAAGCTGCAACCTCACGCAACTCTGCTCGATAGCTCGCTGCACTTTCATCCTCAGGTAGCACACGCAACATGATGGCCGCCGGTTGCGTGGGCAGCGTCAGCTGCGCATCGAAAGGCGATGCGCCACGCATTCGAATCACATCGTATCGGCCACCGGCCGGCAGCTCGGCGCTCAGGCGCCCACTCACCGCCGCCGGCGTCAGCCCCACGACCGGAACTTTGAGCAGATTGAATCCCGCGACGATAACGATGCCCGCCGCAGCGAGACCAGCGAATGCAGCGCCGTAGCGCAGCGGCACTGAGCGTCGCGTCTGCGACGGTTCGAGCAGCGGCGCAAGCTCCTGCTTCGCGTTCAAGGCTGCTAAACCGACCTTGAACCGCGCAGTCGCCTCCAGCTCCGCGACGATCTCCGGATGCTGCTCGCGATACGCCTCGAACGCCGTCCTGTCTGCGTCCGAAAGCTTATCCGCGAGATAGCGCGCCACGATGTGGTGGTCGTCGAGGTACTTGCGGTCCATGGCCATCCGTCCGGGCTGGCGGGTTGCTCGTCAGCATCTACGCGGCCAGGCCGCAGAGCAAGACCGAGAAAAAATCCTGCTTCCTGAGTCCCTGCGACTCCAGCAGCGACTGCATGCGCCGCTTGGCGCGGAAGATGATCTTGTCGAAATGCAACGGCGCCACGCCGAGCTCGCGGCATATCACTTCCTTGTCCTCCTCGTCCAGGTAGAAACGCTTGAGCAGCTGGCGGTCCCGCTCGACGGGAAGCTCGAGCAGCAGCTGGCGCACGCGCTTGCCCCACTCGTTCTCGACCGGCTCCGCTTCAGCCGCATCGGCCAGGCCATCGACATCGGCACGCTTGTCGGAACGCTCGGAGTGCTTGCGCCAGTGATTGCGCAGGAGGTTCATCGCCACCTCGAACACATAACCGGCGAGCCGCGCCGGATCGCTGAGCCGGCCGCTCTGCAAATGCTTCAGCGTCACCACCACCGCATCGTTGAGCAGATCCGCAGCGAGCTGCGGGTCCCGCGCCTTGCGTCGAAGCAAGCGCAGCAGACCCTGGTACTCGGAGTTCAGCAGCTGGTCGACCTGTTCCCTAGTCACGCAGTGATCCTCAGCGGATGAGCCCGGCCTTGAGCAGCGCCTGCTCGGCTTCGTCGATACCGCGGACGACGGCGCCCTGCATGCCCACGGCGTGCGCAGCTTCGACGTTCATGAGGTTGTCGTCCAGGAAAAAGACGCTGGCGGCGTCGCAGCCCAGAGATTCGACGACGTGCTCGAAGGCGTCGCGGTCCGGCTTGATCCGGCCGGTCAGGTGCGAGACGAAGCGGTGCTCGAACAGCGCGCGGAGCCCGAACTCGTCTTCGACGCGGGACCAATGGAGTGAGTTGCTGTTCGAGAGCAGCGCACGCGTGACGTCGCTCGGGATGCGCGCAACCAGCTCGTGCACGCCGGGATAAAGGCCGGTCGGCCACCCCGCGAACGATTCGAGGAACAATTCCGGGGCGACACCCAGCTCCAGTTCGGCGACCAACTCGCTCGCAAATGTGTCGGCGTCGCAGCGGCCGGTTTCGAAAGCGCGCACGGCCGGCGAGTGCAGCCACCTGCCCCAGAGCTCGGCAGGCGTCCAGCGGTCCTCGACCCAGCCGAGCACGGTCGAGACGCCGCTCAATTGCACGAGCACGCCGCCGACATCGAACAGCACGACGCGAACTGGATTCGCGAGCTTGCTCACACGACCACGTTGACGAGCTTGCCCCCGGGCGGGACGATCACCTTGCGCACCGGCTTGCCTTCGATCCACTTCTGGATCGTGGCATCGGCGAGGGCCGCGGCGCTGATCTCGTCTTTGCTTGCGCTCGCACCGACCTCCACCTTCGCCCGCAGTTTGCCGTTCACCTGCACGACGACTTCGACGCGCTCCTGAATCAGCGCCTGCGGATCGGGCTGCGGCCACGGATGGTCGATAAGCGAATCCGTGTGACCCAGCTGCCGCCATAGCTCGTGGCAGATGTGCGGAGCGATCGGCGCCAGCAACTGGACGATCAGCTCGATCGCCTCGTGACGCACGGCGCAACCCTGCTCGCTCGTGTCGTCGAACTTCTGGAGCGCATTCATCAGCTCCATCACGGCCGCGATCGCTGTGTTGAACACGCGACGCCGACCGTAGTCGTCAGTCACCTTGACCAGCGTCGCATGCGCCAAGCGCCGCATCTCGCGTTGTGCGGGTGAAAGAGCGACGAGATCCTGGCGCGGCCCTTTGGCCGGCGGTCCCCTCTCCACATGCTCCCACACCATGCGCCACAGTCTGCGCAGAAACCGCGCAGAACCTTCGACCCCGTCGTCGGACCATTCGAGCGTGTCCTCTGGCGGCGCCTTGAACATCATGAACACGCGGATGGCATCCGCGCCGTGACGCGCGACCAGATCGGTGGGGTCGACGCCGTTGTTCTTCGACTTCGACATCGTGCGCATGCCTTCCCACTGCACCGGCTGCCCGTCGCTGCGCAGCTTCGCACCGACCTGTGCGCCGTTTGCGTCGAGCTGTACGTCCACGTCGTCCGGATGGAAGTACTCGACCCGGCCTTCGCCGCTGTGACGCGAATAGATGTTGTTGAGCACCATGCCCTGCGTCAGCAAGCGCGCGAACGGTTCCTTCACCTTGATCAGGTCCATGTCGCGCATCACGCGCATCCAGAAGCGCGAGTACAGCAGGTGCAGGATCGCGTGCTCGATGCCGCCGATGTACTGATCGACCGCCATCCAGTAGTTCGCGCGCTCATCGACCATCGCGCGTCCGTTGTCGGTGCACGCGAAGCGCAGGAAGTACCACGACGAATCGACGAACGTATCCATCGTGTCCGTCTCGCGCCGCGCGTCGCCGCCGCACTTCGGGCACTTGCACTCGTAGAACGACGGCGTCTTGTTGAGCGGATTGCCGCTGCCATCCGGCACCAGGTTTTCAGGCAGCACGACCGGCAAATCCTCGTCCGGCACCGGCACGTCGCCGCACTTCGGACACAGGATGAGCGGGATCGGGCAACCCCAGTAGCGCTGCCGCGAGATGCCCCAGTCGCGCAGACGCCATTGCACCTGCTTCTCGCCGAGCCCTTGCTTCTGCAGGTCGGCCGCGATCGCATCGACTGCTCCCTGGTAGTCGAGCCCGTCGTACTTGCCGGAGTTGATGCAGACGCCGTAGGCCGCAAACTCCTCGCGCCATTGGGTCATGGAGAACGCCGCAGCGTCCATCCCGGCCGGTGCGATCACGAACTCGATCGGCAGGCCGTACTTCACTGCGAAGTTGAAGTCGCGCTCGTCGTGGCCGGGCACGCCCATGACCGCGCCTTCGCCGTAGGTCATCAGCACATAGTTGCCGACCCACACCGGGATCTTCTTGCCGGACAACGGATGCGTGACGAACAAGCCCGTCGCCATGCCGCGCTTTTCCATCACGGCGATTTCCGCTTCCTGGGCGGAGCCGCGCTTGCACTCCTCGACGAATTCGGCGAGCGCCGGATTGGTGCGTGCAGCGTGAGTCGCGAGCGGATGCTCGGCCGCGACCGCACAGAAGGTCGCGCCCATCAACGTGTCCGCCCGAGTCGTGAACACGCTCAACACGTGCCGCTGGCCATCGAGCTCGTAAGGGAAGCCGATCCGCACGCCTTCGCTACGGCCGATCCAGTTGCCCTGCATCGTGCGCACGCGCTCGGGCCACTCGGTCATGTGCTCCAGCTCGTCGAGCAGGTCCTGCGCGTATTGCGTAATACGCAAGTAGTACATCGGGATCTCGCGCTTCTCGACCAGCGCGCCGGTGCGCCAGCCGCGGCCGTCGATCACCTGCTCGTT
>CADEEJ010000052.1:18945-23576 GCA_902826315.1 uncultured Steroidobacter sp. | reverse complement strand
CGGCGATTCGCTCGGCATGGTGATCCAGGGACACGACACGACCGTGCCGGTCACGCTGCCGGACGTCATCTATCACTGCCGCGCGGTCGCGAAGGGGCTGTATCGCCCGTTCCTCATGGCCGACATGCCGTTCATGACGTACCACTCGCGCGAGCAGGCGCTCGACAACGCCGTGCGCCTGATGCAGGAAGGCGGCGCGAAGATGGTCAAGCTCGAAGGCGGCGGCAGTCAGGTCGAGATCGTCGAATTCCTGGCGGGGCACGACATCGCGGTGTGCGCGCACCTCGGGTTGAAACCGCAGTCGGTCCACAAGGTCGGTGGCTTTCGCGTGCAGGGGCGCGAGGAGGCCGCGGCCGAGCAGATGACGCGTGACGCCGTCGCGCTCCAGAACGCCGGTGCGGATATCGTGCTGCTCGAATGCATTCCGGCAGCGCTCGGCGCATCGATCACCAAGGAATTGCGCGTGCCGGTCATCGGCATCGGCGCGGGACCGGATACCGACGGCCAGATCCTCGTGCTCTACGACGTGCTCGACATCACCGCCGGGCGCAAGCCGAAGTTCTCGAAGAACTTCCTGGCCGGCCACGACAGCGCGCTCGAGGCCGTCAAGGCGTACACCCAGGCCGTGAAGTCGCGCGAGTATCCCGCTGCGGAGCACTGCTTTTAAGCATGGAATCTGTAGCGAGACCGAGTGAACTGCGCGCGCGCGTGGCCGCTTGGCGGCGCGGCGGCGAGCGCATTGCCTTCGTCCCGACGATGGGCAATCTGCACGCGGGGCACGGCACGCTCGTCGGTCGCGCTGCGGAGCTGGCGGATCGCGTCATCGTCAGCATCTTCGTCAACCCGCTGCAGTTCGGTCCGAACGAGGACTTCGCCGCGTATCCGCGCACGCCCGAAGACGATCGGCGCGTGCTGGAGTCGCTGAACGTCGATCTGCTGTTCGCTCCGGAAGTCGCGGACATTTATCCGCGTGGCCAGGAGTCGACGGCGCGCGTGCACGTGCCGGTCATCGAGGACATCCTGTGCGGCGCGTTCCGGCCCGGGCACTTCATGGGCGTCGCGACCGTCGTCACGAAGCTGCTGAACATCGTGCAGCCCGACGTTGCGGTGTTCGGTGAGAAGGATTATCAGCAGCTGCTGATCATCCGGCGCGCCGCGCTCGATCTGTGCATGCCGATAGAGATCGTCGGCGTAACGACGGCGCGCGAGCCCGATGGTCTCGCGATGAGCTCGCGCAATCGATATCTGTCGCCCGAGCAGCGCGCGGTGGCGCCTGCAATCTACGCGGAGCTGGAGCGGGCGCGTGTGGCGATCGAGGCGGGGTCGAGCGATTTCGCGTCGATCGCAGCGCGTGGCGCGGAAGGGCTGCGTCAGGCGGGATTTCGGCCGGACTACTTCGAGATTCGCGACGCCGCGACGCTGGAGGAAGCGGGCGAGCAGTCGCGAGAGCTGGTAGTACTGACTGCGGCGCGAATCGGTCGCGCGCGCCTGATCGACAACGTAAGGGCGAGAAGAAAACTGTAGCCCCGTCTACAGGTGCTGCTCCAGCGCCCACTGCACGTGTTCGCGCACCAGCGCGGACGGATCCTCGCGCCGAGACTCCAACGCTCGCACGACTTCTTCAGTCCGCGGCGCATTGCCGAGCGCTACTGCAATGTTCCTCAGCCAGCACTCATAACCGATGCGGCGAATCGCGCTGCCCTCGGTGCGCGCGAGAAATTCCGCTTCGCTCCACGCGAACAGCTCCACCAGTCTCGCGTCGTCCAGGCTGTGCCGCGGCGTGAAGTCGCGCTCGGCGGCGAATTGCGCGAACTTGTTCCACGGGCACACGAGCTGACAGTCATCGCAGCCGTAGATGCGATTGCCCAGCGCCTTGCGAAACTCAGTCGGAATCGCCGTGCGCAGCTCGATCGTCAGATACGAAATGCAGCGCGTCGCATCGAGCTCGTACGGCGCGACGATCGCGCCGGTCGGACAGACGTCGATGCACGCCTGGCACGTGCCGCAGTGATTCGTGGACGGCTGATCGACCGGTAGCGGCAGGTCGGTGAGGATCTCGCCGAGAAAGAACCACGAGCCGGCGTGACGATGGAGCAGATTCGTGTGCTTGCCGATCCAGCCGAGCCCCGCGTTGCGCGCGAAGGCCTTCTCCAGGATCGGACCGCTGTCGACGAAGACGCGATGCGACTGTGAAGCGCTGTGGGCACGAATCTTCTCGGCCAGTTGCGCGAGACGTCCGCGCAGGACTTTGTGGTAGTCGCGGCCGAGTGCGTAGCGCGAGACGTAGCCGCGCTCGGCATCGGCCAGTACTTCGTCCGCGTCTCGCGCCTGTGGCGGCAGGTAGTCCATGCGCGCCGCGATGACGCGCAATGTTCCGGGAATCAGTTCGTGAGGCCGCGCGCGGCGCCGGCCGTGGCGTTGCATGTAGTCCATCGCGCCGTGCCGGCCTTGTTCGAGCCAGCGCATCAGGCGCTCTTCGTCAGCCGCGACGTCGATTCCTGCAATGCCGACCTGCTGGAAGCCGAGCTCGCGACCCCACTCGCGGATCGAGCCCGCGAGCTCCTCGAGGGGCGGGTCGGGCGTCTCGTGGCTCATGCGCGCGGAGTATACGTTTTGGTAGGCTTCGGCCATGAGCACTTTGCCCGTCGCCGTTCACACCGCAGCCCAGGTGCGCGCGCTGGATCGGCACGCGAGCGACGATCTGACGATCCCTTCCTACACGCTGATGACGCGCGCCGGGGAAGCTGCGCTCGCTACGTTGCGGGGCTGCTGGCCTTCGGCACAACGCGTCGCGGTCGTTTGCGGTCCGGGCAACAACGGCGGCGATGGCTACGTGCTGGCGCGACTCGCCCGCGAGCAGCGCCTGGAAGTCGCCGCTATCGGTTTGCACGAGCCTGGACGATTGCAAGGCGATGCACGCCGCGCGCACGACGACTTCGTTGCCGCGGGCGGCACGGTCGGCGCCTGGCGTGCGAACTGCCTGCGCGGCGTCGATGTCGTCGTCGATGCGATCTTCGGCGTGGGCTTGTCGCGACCGGTTGCCGGCGTCGCGGCCGAAGCCATTGCAGCGATCAACGCCTGCGATGCGCACGTGTTCGCGCTGGACATTCCCAGCGGCCTGCACGCCGATACCGGCGAGATTCTTGGCGACGCGGTGCATGCCGCGCGAACGCTGACGTTCCTCGGTCTGAAGCTCGGGTTCTATCTCGGCGAGGGACCGAACTGTGTAGGCGTAGTAATGTTCGACGGCCTCGAATTGCCTGCGCAGGCACTGGCGCATGTTGCGTCCACCGCCGTACTCATCGACGAGGCCGCTGTCGCGGAGCTGCTGCCGCCGCGTCGACGCACGACTCACAAGGGCCAGCAGGGCAGTGTGCTCGTGATTGGCGGCAACACTGGAATGGCGGGCGCGGCGCGCATGGCCGGCGAAGCAGCCCTGCGCGCGGGCGCGGGCCTGGTGACCGTTGCAACCCGCAAAGAGAATGTCGCCGCAATCGTCGGCGCGCGGCCGGAACTCCTGTGCCGCGGAATCGATACGGCGCAGGAGCTGACCGCACTCATCGCGCACGCTGACGTGCTCGCGATCGGCCCGGGCCTCGGGCAGGACGTCTGGGCGCAGGCGATGTTCGATGCCGCGCTCGGCGCGCAGCGGCGCACGGTGATCGATGCAGATGCTCTGAATCTGCTGGCGCAAGCGCCGCGCGCGAATACGGATTGGATCCTCACGCCGCACCCTGGCGAAGCCGGGCGCCTGCTCGGTAAGTCCGCTGCCGAAGTGCAGCGCGATCGTCTCGGTGCTGCTCGGGCAATCGCGGCACGCTACGGGTGCACCGTAGTGCTCAAGGGTGCGGGCTCACTGGTCGTGAGCCAGGAGGGATTGCCTGCGATCTGCGACCGCGGCAACCCTGGCATGGCTTCGGCCGGAATGGGTGACGTGCTGACGGGCATCGTCGCCGGAGTCGTCGCGCAAGGCGCGGATCTGGCTGCCGCTGCGCGCGTCGGTGTTCTCGTTCACGCGTTGGCCGGCGACATGGCCGCGCGTCGCGGCGAGCGCGGCTTGCTTGCGACCGATCTGCTTCCGTACTTGCCCACGTGCGTCAATCCATCTCAGCGCTCGTGAACGTCGCGACCGCCGACGACATGCGCGCACTCGGACGCGCGCTGGGCGGTGCGTTGCGCACAGCGAGTGAAGGCGCGCTCGTGATCGGCATCGAAGGCGAGCTCGGCGCAGGCAAGACCACGCTGGTGCAAGGAGTTCTCGCCGGCCTCGGCGTGACGGGCGCCATCCGCAGCCCGACCTACACACTGATCGAGCCGTACGACGCGGCTGGCCTGCAGCTCTATCACATCGATCTCTACCGGCTGAGCAGCTCGCGCGACGTCGAAGCGCTGGGAATCCGCGATTTGCTCGATGCACGCGCCGTGTTGTTGATCGAATGGCCGTCGCGCGGCGCCGGCGCCTTGCCGACTGAGGATCTGAGCATCTCCATCGAATATCAGGGCAGCGGAGCGCAGCACCGATTGCTCCGAGCGCAGGCGCATTCCTCGGCAGGGGACAAACTGCTGGAGCAAATCCTTGCAGCGACCTCCGAATAAAGGTCGCTATCCTCATAATTTAATTGAAAACTTCC
>CADEEJ010000052.1:8011-18845 GCA_902826315.1 uncultured Steroidobacter sp. | reverse complement strand
TTGCAGCGACCTCCGAATAAAGGTCGCTATCCTCATAATTTAATTGAAAACTTCCACCCGGCCGCGGTAGATTACCGGCCACCATGCAGCGGCTGTGGACACGCGCCCTCACTCTGGCCTTCGGCTGCGGCGCTCTGTTGCTCGCAGCTTTCGCTCACGCCGCACCTGCAGTCACCGTGAAAGACGTGCGGCTCTGGGCCGGTCCGGACGGGACGCGGCTCGTGTTCGATCTCTCCGCGCCGGTCGAGCACAACGTCATGACGCTGCAGGATCCGGATCGCATCGTCATCGATATCGAGAACGCTCGCGTCGATGCCGCGCGCGTGCTGCCCGACGGGCAGGGCTTCGTGAAGCAGTTGCGCGTCGGCCCGCAAGGCCGCAGCGACGTGCGCTTCGTCATCGATCTCTCTTCGCCGGCGTCGCCGAACAGTTTCAGCGTTGCGCCGAACGGCAGCTACGGCCACCGCCTGGTCGTCGATCTCAGTCCCATCGCGTCGACCACGCCGCCGGTCGCGGTGAAGACCGCCGATCAGGCGCACGGCCGCGACGTGATCGTCGCGATCGACGCGGGCCATGGCGGCGTCGACCCCGGCTCGATCGGCAAATCCGGTACGCGCGAGAAGAACGTCACGCTGGCGATCGCGCGGCGCTTGAAAGAGCGCATCGACCGCGAGCCCGGCATGCGCGCGGTGCTCACGCGCGACACCGACAATTTCGTCGAGCATCGCGAGCGCATCGCTCGTGCCCGTCGGCAGCAAGCCGACATGTTCGTGTCCGTGCACGCCGATTCCTACCGCGACCGTTCTGTCGTCGGCTCGTCCGTGTACGTGCTCTCGGCGCGCGGCGCGAGCGACGAGTCCGCGCGCTGGCTGGCGGATCGCGAGAACGCGGCCGACCTCGTCGGCGGCGTTTCGCTCGATGACAAGGACAGCGTGCTGGCGTCGGTGCTGCTCGATCTTTCGCAAGGCGCAAGCATGAGTGCGAGCCTCGATGCCGCGCAGAAAGTCATGGACGAGCTGGACCGCATGGGCAACGTTACGCGCCGCGGCGTGAAGGCCGCCGGCTTCCTGGTGCTGAAGTCGCCGGACATCCCGTCGATCCTGGTCGAGACCGCGTTCATTTCGAATCCGACCGAAGAATCGCGCCTCGGCAGCGCGCGGCATCAGCAGCGCCTGGCGGAGGCGATCTACCAGGGCGTGCGCGGCTACTTCTATGAGAATCCGCCGCCGGGCACGCTCATCGCCCGGCTGCGCGGGCAGCCCCGCGACCCGACCGTGGTCGCGAGCGCCAAGGGCGAGGGCGGCGGTTCCAGCTCGGTCCAATAAGCGCTCCCCGCTCTGATATTCTTCGCGCGGCTTTTTCGCCTCCCCGCCGCGCCCAATGCCGATCCGCGTCCTGCCGGAACAACTCATTCATCAGATCGCTGCGGGCGAGGTCATCGAGCGCCCGGCTTCCGTGCTGAAGGAGCTGATCGAGAACAGCATCGACGCCGGCGCGCGTCGCATCGAAGTCGAGGTCGAAGAGGGCGGTGTGCGTTTGTGCCGCGTGCGCGATGACGGCGGCGGCATCGATCGCGAAGAGCTCGTGCTCGCCTTGGCGCGGCATGCGACCAGCAAGATCACGACCATCGACGATCTGGAGCGCGTCGGCACGCTCGGTTTTCGCGGCGAAGCTCTGCCGAGCATCGCTTCGGTGTCGCGCATGCGACTGGTGTCGCGCAGCGCGAGTGCACCGCTGGCGTATGCGATCGACGCAGACAATGGTGTGGTGACTTCACCGGAGCCTGCGGCGCATCCGGTGGGGACGACCGTCGAGGTTCGCGACCTGTTCTTCAACGTGCCGGCGCGTCGCAAATTCCTGCGGGCCGAGCGCACCGAGACTCAACACATCGCGCGGATGGTCGAGCGGCTCGCTCTTTCCCGCTTCGAGGTCGCGGTTTCGCTGACGGCAGGGCGCCGTTCGCTCGCCGACTATCCGGCGGCCACGTCGCGTGTCGAGCGTGAGCGCCGTGTCGCTCAGGTCGTCGGCGACGACTTCATCGAAAACGCACTCTACGTCGAGCACGAAGCGGCAGGCTGCCGGCTGACCGGTTGGTTGTGCCAGCCGACGTACGCGCGGGCGCAACCCGACATCCAGCACTTCTATCTCAACGGTCGCATGCTGCGTGACCGGCTCGTTGCGAGCGCGATTCGACTCGGCTATCGCGACGTCATGTTCCATGGCCGCCATCCGGCGTTCGTGCTGTTCATGGAGCTCGACCCGACACAGGTCGACGTGAATGCGCATCCCGCGAAACTCGAAGTGCGCTTCCGCGACGGTCGGCACGTGCACGACTTCCTGTTTCGCTCCGTCGAGCGCGCATTGCGGGAAACGTATGCCGGCGCACCCGGTGCGGCGCCGCCGCCGACCGATGCCGATTCATTGTTGCCGCCGCCCGCGTCGCTGCCCATGTGGCCCGCGAGGGGGCATGCGTCGTTCGGGCTTCGTGTTGCCGAATCCTCGCCGCCGACGTACATGCACACCGCAGTTGCGCGTGAGGCAGCGGCTTCAGTGTCGACGCAAGTGGATACGCAGGCGCCGCCGCTCGGGTTTGCGCTCGCGCAGCTTCACGGGATCTACATCCTGTCGTCGGCGCCGGACGGTTTGATCCTCGTGGACATGCACGCCGCGCACGAGCGCACGACCTATGAGCGGATGAAGGCGGCGCTCGGCGACGGTCCGGTTCCCAGCCAGCCGCTGCTCGTGCCCGTTGCGATTGCAGTGACGTCTGCGGAGGCCGATCTGTTCGAAGAGCATGCGGCCACGTTGTCGCGCGCCGGACTCGATGTCGTGCGCTCGGGTCCCGCAAGCGTGCAGGTGCGGGCGGTGCCCGCGTTCCTCGCGCCGATGGATCTCGACGAGCTGGTCCGCAGAATCGGCGCCGATCTGTCCGCCGATGGCTCAACGCGCGGCATCGAAGAAGCGCTGAACGAAGTGCTCGGCACGATGGCATGTCATGGCGCTGTGCGCGCGCATCGCAATCTCACGCTGCCGGAAATGAACGCTCTGTTACGCGAAATGGAACGCACCGTGCGCAGCGATCAGTGCGTTCACGGCCGTCCGACGTGGACGTACGTGAGCCTCGGCGATCTCGACCGGATGTTCCTGCGCGGACGATGAGCGGCACCGACACGCGCACGCCGGCGATTCCGCTGATCCTGGGGCCGACCGGCGCTGGCAAGACGGATCTCGCGCTGCGCCTGGCCGAGCGCCACAACCTCGAGATCGTCAGCGTCGACTCCGCGATGGTCTATCGCGGGATGGACATCGGCACGGGCAAGCCGTCGCACGACGTGCTGCGCCGGCATCCGCATCACCTGGTCGATATTCTCGATCCGCTGCAGCCCTATTCGGCGGGACAGTTCGTGCGCGACGCACGACGTGCGATCGACGACATCCTCGGGCGCGGCAAGCTGCCGCTGCTGGTCGGCGGCACGATGCTCTATTTCCGTGCATTGCGCCGTGGACTTGCCGATATGCCGGCGGCGGACCCGCGCGTGCGAGCGGTAATCGACGCCGAAGCGGCGCTGCGCGGCTGGCCGGCGCTGCACTCCGAGCTCGCAGCGCTCGATCCGCAGTCTGCACGGCGCATCCAACCGAACGATGCCCAACGTATTCAACGTGCGCTCGAAGTTCATCGCCTGACGGGCAAAACATTGAGCGAGCTGTATGCGGTGCAACCGGTCAATGACGATCTCAGTTTCGCCGCCTACGCATGGGTACCGAGCGATCGCGAGCGGCTGTACGCTGCGATCGAAGAGCGGTTCCAGGCAATGATGCGCGCGGGCCTGCTGGAAGAAGTTCGCACGCTGCTCGCGCGCGGCGATCTGCACGCAGACCTGCCGGCGATCCGCTCCGTGGGCTACCGTCAGCTGTGGGAACATTTGAGCGGCCGAGACACTTTGGATTCTGCGGTACAGCGGGCAATTTTCGCGACGCGGCATCTGGCTCGGCGGCAGCTGATCTGGTTGCGCGCCGAGCGCGACATCGAATGGCTCGACGCACTTGATTCAGACGCGGGCGCCCACATGGACCACGCGATAACGCAACTGCAGTAAAGACATGCGGCTCCGTATTAGACGAAAGGCGGCTTCGACCGAGACATCGCTGTGTTAGACTGCGGCACTGCAACGAGGCGCCGGAGCGGCGCCGTCCGCTTTTGCCGGTGCGCATGGAAGCAGCGAGCCGGCGGCGCCTAAACAAAGAATTCAAAGTGATAACAAGGAGATAAATGATGGCCAGAGGGCAATCATTACAGGACCCGTTCTTGAATACGCTGCGCAAGGAGCGTGTACCTGTCTCCATTTACTTGGTGAACGGCATCAAGCTGCAGGGCCAGATCGACTCGTTCGACCAGTTCGTGGTGCTGCTGAAAAACAGCGTCAGCCAGATGGTCTACAAGCACGCGATTTCGACGGTCGTTCCGGCACGCGCGATTCGGCTGCCGACGGGCGAAGAAGAGGGTGCGGAGTCGGTCGTCACCACAGAATGATCGACGGCCACTCCACGGTGTTGTTGGCATGACCGGATCGGCCCGCATTGTTTGAGCGTCCCCGCAGCGGTGAACGTGCTCTCCTCGTGCGCATCGGACTGGGAGGTCCTCCCGAGCAGGATGAGCTGAGCGAGTTCGAGGCACTGGCACGTTCGGCTGGTGCGGACGTGCTGCGCCTCGTAACCGGGACGCGACGCGCGCCGGATCCTCGGTTGTTCATCGGCAGCGGCAAGGCTGAGGAGATCCGCGGACTCGTCGCCGCGACCGGCGCCGACCTGGTGCTGTTCGATCACGCGCTCTCGCCGAGCCAGGAGCGCAATCTGGAAGCACTGTTCAAGTGCCGCGTGCTCGATCGCACCGGTCTCATCCTCGACATTTTCGCGCAGCGCGCGCGGAGCTTCGAAGGTCAGCTGCAGGTCGAGCTCGCGCAACTCAAGCACCTCGCGACGCGGCTGGTCCGCGGCTGGACGCACCTCGAGCGGCAAAAGGGCGGCATCGGCCTGCGTGGTCCCGGCGAAACGCAGCTCGAAACGGACCGCCGCTTGCTGGCCGGACGTATCAAGACACTCAACGCGCGCCTCGACAAAGTCGTCACGCAGCGCGAGACGACGCGCCGCGAGCGCAAGCGTGCGGAGATTCCGACCGTCGCGCTCGTCGGTTACACGAACGCGGGCAAATCCACGCTGTTCAATCGCCTTACTGGCGCCGGCGCCTACGCTGCCGATCAGCTGTTCGCAACGCTCGATCCAACCGTGCGACGGGTGACATTGCCCGATGCGCGCTTCGCGCTGCTCGCCGACACTGTCGGCTTCGTGCGCGATCTGCCGCACGAGCTGGTCGCGGCGTTCCGCTCAACGTTGCAGGAAGCGCGCGAAGCGAGTGTGCTGCTCCACGTCATCGATGCTGCGGATCCAAATCGCAACGAGCGCATCGCGC
This sequence comes from uncultured Steroidobacter sp., assembly GCA_902826315.1. Classification (GTDB taxonomy): domain Bacteria; phylum Pseudomonadota; class Gammaproteobacteria; order Steroidobacterales; family Steroidobacteraceae; genus Steroidobacter. The sequence goes on along the minus strand of CADEEJ010000052.1, from coordinate 13,378 downwards.
AGGTCAACAGCGTGCTCAGCGAAGTCGGTGCGGGCTCGCTGCCGCAGATCGAGGTGTTCAACAAGACCGACCTCGTCGGCGAGCCGCCGCGCGTCGAGACCGGCGAGCTGGGCAATGTACGGCGCGTGTGGCTGTCCGCGCAGACCGGGCAGGGCACGCAGGCGCTGGTCGATGCCATCGGCGAATTCCTCGGGCCGGAGCTCGTGCACCGTCACATCGAGCTCAAGCCGGAAGAGGGGCGGGCGCGGGCGCGGTTCTTCGCCGCAGGCGCGGTGCTCGCAGAGCAGGCGCTGCCCGGCGGCGGCGTCGATCTGGAGGTCTCGATGCCGCGGCAGGCGTTCGAAGACCTGTGCCGCAACGAGGGTCTGACCCCTGGCCTGGAGCCATCCGCCGCGAAAACTTGTGCCCATCCTGAGCCATTCCTAAAATCCCGCGGCCCCGCGTCGCTGGCGTCCTGAGCTGAAGCGGGCGTGGGCCCGCGAGCCACTTCTCCTAGTGCCACTTCCTCCAAGAGAGCGACCGACCCGACATGGCGTGGAATGAACCCGGCGGTAATCCCGGCAAGCGCAACCCCTGGGGCAGTAACAAGCCGGATCAGGGCCCGCCCGACCTGGACGAGGTGATCCGCAACCTGCAGCGTCGCCTGAGCGCGCTATTCGGCGGCGGCACCGGCGGACGCAGCACCGGCGGCAGCTCGCCCGGCCGTGGCTTCGGCGTCGGCACGATCATGCTCGCACTCGCGACGATCTGGGCGTTTACCGGCCTGTACCGCGTGGACGCGGCGGAACGCGGCATCATCCTGCGCTTCGGCCGGCACGTGGACACGACGCTACCGGGCCTGCACTGGCACATGCCGTGGCCGATCGAGGTCAAGCAGATCGTCAACATCGCGTCGATCGACAGCTTCACCGAGCAGACGCGCATGCTGACTTCCGACGAGAACCTCGTCGACATCAACCTGGAGGTGCAGTACCGGCGCGCCAACGCGCTCGACTACGCCTTCAACGTCTTCAAGCCGGAGGACACGCTCAAGGAAGTGAGCGAGAGCGCCATCCGCGAGGTGATCGGCCGCAGCAGGCTCGACAGCGTGCTCGAGTCGGGCCGCCTGGACATCGTGACGCGTACCCAGGAACTGATCCAGCGCACGCTCGATGCGTATAAGTCGGGTCTGGAGGTGACTGCAGTCAACCTGCAGGACGTGCGCGTGCCGAACGAGGTCGCGCCGGCGCAGGCGGACGCCATCAAGGCGCGCGAAGATCGCGAGGGCAAGTCGCTGGCAGCGCAGGGCTATGCGAACGATCTCATTCCGCGTGCGCGCGGCAATGCCGTGCGACAGGTGCAGGACGCGCAAGCCTACAAGTCGAGGCTGGTCGCCAACGCCGAGGGCGAGGCCGAGCGCTTCTCGAAGTTGTTGGCCGAGTATGAGCGCGCGCCCGGCGTGACGCGCGAGCGCCTGTATATCGAGACGCTGGAGCGCGTGATGAAGTCCAGCCGCAAGGTACTCCTGGATACGAAGGGGGACGGCAGCAATCTCGTGTACCTGCCCATCGACAAGTTGCTCGAGCAGGGCCGGCGCACGCAGCGCACGGAGCCGGAGGCGACCGTGACGATCGAAGGTACGACCACCACTTCGTCCTCGGACGCCAGCGTCGAGCGCCGCTCGCGGGGGACACGCTAATGCCCAACCGTGCACTCATGTCGATCGCCGCGCTGATCGTCGGCCTGCTGATCGTGGCGTCCTCGACGTTCTCGGTGCGCGAGACCGAGCTGGCGATGAAGCTGCGCTTCGGCGAAATCGTGCAGCCGCACTACGATCCGGGCCTGCACTTCAAGGCGCCGTTCTACCACGAGGTGCGCAAATTCGAGCGGCGCATCACCACGCGCAACTATCCTTCCGAACAGTTCCTGACGAGCGAAGGCAAGATCCTGCGCATCGACTTCTACATCAAGTGGCGGATCGTCGATGTGCCCAGCTACTACACCGCGACCGGCGGCAGCGAGGAGATCGCGGCGGTGCGCCTCGGCTCCATCGTCAAGGACGGCATCAAGGGCGTGATCGCGCGCCGCACGATCCAGCAGGTCGTCGCGGCCGAGCGCACCGAGTTCACCGGCGAGATCCTCAAGTCCGCCGAGTCCAAGGTCAGCGAGCTTGGCCTGCAGCTGGTCGACGTGCGCGTCAAGAAGATCGACCTGCCCGAGGAAGTGAGCGAATCGGTGTTCCTGCGCATGCGCCAGGACTTCGACCGGCAGGCGAAGCAGCTGCGCGCCGAGGGCGACGAGAACGCCGAGAAGCTGCGCGCCGAGGCCGACCGCCAGCGCACCGAGATCCTGTCGAGCGCCTATCGCGAGTCGGAGATCATCAAGGGCGACGGCGATGCCAGGTCGGCGGAGATCTACGCGCGCGCCTACCAGCGCAACGCGGAGTTCTATTCGTTCTACCGCAGCCTGCAGGCGTACGACAAATCGATCGGCACCGACAGCGACGTGCTGGTGATCGGGCCCGACAGCGAGTTCTTCAAATACCTGAAGCGTCCCGAGCGCCGTTGAGCGCTCGGGTGTGAGGTGGTCGGACCTGTTGGCGGCGGTGGCGCTGTATCTGGTGCTGGAAGGCGTTCTGCCGTTTCTCAATCCGCAGGCGATGAAGCGCGTGCTGGCGACGATGGCGACTTTCCCTGACCGGCAGCTGCGATTGTGGGGGCTGGCGAGCATGCTGGCCGGCGCGCTGCTGCTGTATTTCGTGCGAGGCTGAAGCATTCATGAGAGTCGGGCGATGATTCGCAACGTGGTCGTGATCGGCGCCCAGTGGGGCGACGAAGGCAAAGGCAAGATCGTCGACCTGCTGACCGATCGCGTCGCCGGCGTCGTGCGCTTCCAGGGCGGGCACAACGCCGGTCACACACTGGTGATCAACGGCAAGAAGACCGTGCTGCGCCTGATTCCGTCCGGCATCCTCCACCCAGAAGTGACCTGCTTCATCGGCAACGGCGTCGTGCTGTCGCCGAAGGCGCTGTTCGAGGAGATGGGCGAGCTGGAACGCGCCGGTATCGAAGTGCCGCGCCGGCTGCGCATCTCGGAGGCATGCCCGCTGATCCTGCCGCATCACATCGCGCTCGACCGTGCGCGCGAGGCTGCGATGGGCGAGGCGAAGATCGGCACTACCGGCCGCGGCATCGGCCCGGCGTATGAGGACAAGGTCGCGCGTCGCGCGATCCGCGTGCAGGACCTGTTCGCGCGCGAGCGCTTCGCGGCCAAGCTCGGCGAAGTGCTCGACTATCACAACTTCGTGCTGCGCCATTATTTCAAGGCGCCGACCGTCGACTTCCAGGAGACGCTCGACGAAGCGTTGCAGCTTGCCGAGAAGTTGCGGCCGATGGTGGCGGACGTTTCCGCAGAAGTGAATGCGTTGATCCGTGCGGGCAAGCGGCTGCTGTTCGAAGGCGCCCAGGCCGCGCTGCTCGACATCGATCACGGCACGTATCCGTTCGTGACCTCGAGCAACTGCGTGGCCGGGCAGGCATCTGCGGGTGCGGGCGTCGGTCCGCAGCAACTCCACTACGTGCTCGGCGTCGCGAAGGCGTACGCGACGCGCGTCGGCAGCGGCCCGTTCCCGACCGAGCTGGATGACGAAGTCGGCGAGCGGTTGCGCGTGCGCGGCAACGAATACGGCTCAGTGACCGGCCGCCCGCGCCGTTGCGGCTGGTTCGATGCGGCGGGTTTGCGCCGCGTCGTCGAGATCAACGGCATCACGGGTTTGTGCATCACCAAGCTCGACGTGCTCGACGGACTCGATACGGTGCGCGTCTCGGTCGGCTACAAGGTGCGCGGCGAGCGGCGCGACCTGTTGCCGGTCGGCGCCGACGCGTTGTCGATCTGCGCGCCCATCTACGAAGAGCTGCCGGGCTGGCAGGAAAGCACCGAGGGCGTGAAGTCGTTCGACGATCTGCCGAAGAACGCGCAGACCTACCTGCGTCGCCTCGAAGTGCTGGTGGGTGCGCCGATCGCCATCATCTCGACCGGGCCCGACCGGAACGAGACGATCATCCTGCACCATCCGTTCGACTAGCGTTTTCTCGCCAGCGTCAGGCCGTCGCCCACGGGCAGCAGGCTCAGGTCGATGCGCTCGTCACGATGCAGCTTGTCGTTGAGGGCACGCAGCGCGACGGTGTTCGGGTCGCGTTCTTGCGGATTGGCGACCGCGCCCGACCACAGGGTATTGTCGATGGCGATCAGCCCGCCCGGTCGCAGCAGCTGCAACAGCAACTCGTAATACGTGTCGTACGCCGGCTTGTCCGCATCGACGAACGCGAAATCGTAACGGCCTGCTTCGCCCGCGGCCAGCAACTGTTCCAGCGTGCGCGTGGCAGGCTGCAGCTTCAGCTCGATCTTGTGCTCGACTCCCGCCTCGCGCCAGAAGCGCCGCGCGATTGCCGTCCACTCTTCGCTCACGTCGCAAGCGAGGATGCGGCCGTCGTCCGGCAGTGCCAGAGCAACCGCCAGACTCGAATAACCGGTGAACACGCCGACTTCGATGCAGCGCGTGGCGCCGACGAGCTTCGCCAGCAGCGCCATCAGTTGTCCTTGCTCCGGACCGATCTGCATCTGCGCTTGCGGCAGCGCTGCAGTCGCGGCGCGCAGCCGCGTCAGCACTTCGGGCTCGCGCACCGAGTGCTCGACCAGGTAGCGATGGATGTCGTCGGTGACTGTCAGGCGGCGGTCTGTCATGACAAGCGGACCAGCGACTTGAAGCCGCCGTAGATCATGCGCTTGACGTCGAACGGCGCGGTTTTGCCGTCCATCAGTGCGGAGAGACGCGGGTCGGCCATCACCTTGGCATTGACCTGATCGCGATGCGCGCGCGACTTGAACACGATCCACGAGAACAGCACGGTCTCGCCCGACTTGAGCTTGACGCTGCGCGGGAACGAAGTGAGCGTGCCGACTTTGACGTCGTCGGCGACGCATTCCCAGTAGTCCACCGCGCCGTGCTCGCGCCAGATCTTGCCGGCCTTGGCGGCAAGGCGACGATAGGTTTGGAGCTTGCGCTTCGGCACGGGCACAACGAAGCCATCGACGTACGGCATGCGGGTCTCCTGCGGGGTTGCCGGCGGATTCTACGCGCCGGACGGCGTCGGTTCCCCCATATGTCAAGAAACGCCCCACGCAGCCGCGTGCAGTCTGGCGGCGCTTGCGGATATGCCCGGACGCCGGCGTCGAGTGTCCAAACAGGCTCTTCCGCCGCGTCGCGGAATCGTCTACAACTCACCGGTCTGCTTTGTCCCCGGGTGCGTGTGTGGAGCTGCTCGAACGCGAACAGTGTTTCGCCGATCTGAACGATTGGCTGACGAGCTCGGTCGAGCAGGGCGGCTG
>CADEEJ010000052.1:6751-7911 GCA_902826315.1 uncultured Steroidobacter sp. | reverse complement strand
TTCGACCTGCTCAAGTTCCTCGGTCGCCGCATGCAGCGCACGCGCTCGATGCTGGTGATGACGTATCGCACCGACGAGGTCGGCTCCCGCCATCCGTGCCGTTTCGTGATCGGCGACCTGCCGTGCTCGATCGTGCGCCGCCTGCCGCTGCAGCCGCTGTCGGAGGTCGCAGTCGCGAAGCTGGCGAAGCAGGTGGGACGTTCCTCGCAAGAACTGTACAAAACGACCGGCGGCAATCCGTTCTTCGTCACTGAAGTGCTCGCGACCGGCGCCGAGTCGATCCCTTCGAATGCGCGCGACGTCGTGCTCGCGCGGCTCGCGAAGCTGCCGCCGAGCGCGCGTGCAATTGCCGAGCTCGTGAGCATCGTGCCTGGCAAAGCCGAGGCATGGTTGCTGGAACAAGCGGGCGTGCACGATGAAGCAGGTATCGAGAGCTGCCTGAGCATCGGAATGGTCCGTGACGACTCGGGCTCACTCGCGTTCCGTCACGATCTCGCACGGCGCGCACTGGAAGATTCGCTGTCGCAGGCACAGCAGCAGAGCCTGCACGCCAAGGTGCTGGAAATTCTTCGTACGCGGCCGGGCATTCCGCCGGCGCGGCTCGCGCATCATGCCGATGGCGCGAGGAATGCGGTGGAAGTGCTGCGTTTCGCACCCGCGGCTGCGGCGCATGCGGGGGTGGTGGGCGCGCATCGCGAGTCCGTGTCGCACTATCTCGCAGCGCTGCGCTACGCGGACAACATTCCGCCTGCAGAACGTGCGCAACTGCTCGAACAGCTGTCTTACGAGTGCTATTTGACTGACCAAGTCGAGCGCGCGATCGACTCGCGACGCGAAGCGTTGGAGATCTGGCGCGCTCAGGGCGCGCGCCGGCAGGAAGGCGACGCACTGCGCTGGCTGTCGCGCTTGAGCTGGCTCGAAGGCCGCCGCGCCGAAGCCGACGAGTACGGTGCTGCAGCTGTCGCGGCGTTGGAGTTGCTGCCGCCCGGTCCGGAGCTCGCGATGGCGTACAGCAATCGCGCGCAGCTCGATATGTTGGCCGCGGATGCGGACACGGCAGTGCAGTGGGCGCAGCGCACGCTGCAATTGGCGGAACAAGCCGGCTATGCCGAGATCTCCTGCCACGCTCTCAACAATCTCGGTACCGCGCGGCTCATCGC
>CADEEJ010000052.1:0-6651 GCA_902826315.1 uncultured Steroidobacter sp. | reverse complement strand
GCGACACCGTTCGCGGAGGCGCGCGAGCTCGCTGCTCGCACGATGGAGATGCAGCGCCTCAGCGGCGTCGCCTTGGCTGCGGCCGACGAGGCGTGGATCCTGGGCGATCGGCAGCGTATCGCGCAGGAAGTTCAGCCGGTCTACGACCTGGCACACGGGCGTCGCGATCTGTGGATGAAAGGCGAGCTCGCGCTGTGGTTGTGGCGCGCTGGCGCATTCGCTCAGCCGCCGACCGATATCGCCGAGCCGTATGCACTGGAGATTTCCGGTGACTGGCGCGGCGCAGCCAAGGCGTGGCAGGCGCTCGGCTGTCCGTACGAGCAAGCCAATGCGCTGGCGTCGGGCGGCGAGCAGGAACAGCTCGAAGCGCTGACGATCCTGGAGCGTCTCGGTGCGACAGCTGCCGCGAGCGCGTTGCGGCGCCGGATGCGCGAACAGGGAATGCGTCGTATCCCGCGCGGGTCACGTACTTCCACGCGTACCAATACGCACGGGCTGACCAAGCGCGAGGCGGAGATCTTCGAGTTGCTGGCGCAAGGGCTGAGGAACTCAGCGATCGCGAAGCGGCTGTTCGTCACGACGAAGACGGTCGACCATCACGTCTCGTCGATCTTCACGAAGCTCGGTGTGTCGTCGCGCGCGGAGGCGATTGCGCTCGCGAGCAAGAAGCCGGCGGAGTCGGGCTGAACCCTGCCCGCAAGCCGAGAGCCCGACCCACGTGCCTGTGGGTCAGGCTTCAGCCTGACATCCGTATTACTTCGGCAGCAGGGTCACCGGCACTTCCATGACGCTGTCGACCGGCAGGCCGTTCAGCTCGGCGGCCTTGCGCACCGCTGCTTCGCTCGGACCTTCGTAGACGCAGAACGTCTTGGTCTTCTCGGCGTTGGCATACGACTGCACCCAGCGCACGCCGAGCGACGCGTTGTTGCTGTTGACCTTCGCCTTGGTCGCGGCATCCAGGCCTTCGAGCGCGCCGGTCGGGAAGGTGCGCTCGATCAGGTAGCGGTGCGTCTTCTGCGCCGGCTGCGTGGCGTTCGCCGTCTTGGCAGGCTCCGCCGCGAATGCGCCGGCGCACAGCATGCAGGCAATCATCGCCAGCGGGATTGAAATCAGCTTCTTCATCATCATCTCCGGTAAGTCACGATTGGATCTCCGCTCGCGCCTCACACGAAGTAGAAATACGGGTCGAGCACTCGCACCTCGGTAATCTGCGTCACCGGCAGCTTGTTACAGGCTGCGGCGCGGCGGATCGCCTCGGGCGTGGGCGCGTCGTAAATACAGAACGTGCGCTTGCGATCGGGTGTCGCATAGGAGTGGATCCAGGTGACCCCGTATTCGGCATTGCGCTCGACGACCTTGCGGCAGACGTCCGCGCCGGCTTCGTTCATGGGAATCTCGAGGCCGTCGGGGAACTCTCGTTCGACAAGGTAGCGAGGCATTTGAGCGTGTCTCCAGGGTCGCCCGGGCAATCCGAGCGGGAGGCATCGTGCCAGCGCGGGACAATGCGCCGAATCGGAAGGGCTACCCAATTTATGGGGCTAGCTTACCTAGATTGGTGAAGACCGGGCGGACGGGCATACTGCGCGCCGCGCCGGAGGGGATCGAACAGCAGGAAGCTGGTGCCCAGGAGAGGACTCGAACCTCCACGGATCGCTCCACTGGTACCTGAAACCAGCGCGTCTACCAATTCCGCCACCTGGGCAAGGATGGGAATTCGCCCGGGGGTCCCGGGCGAGGCGCGCAATCTACCGGTGGTGTTCCGGGGTGTCAACAAACGGCAAGTAGAGATGAAATCAACCAAGAAAACGAAGAAATCCAAACATTCCGCGGGCGCGCAGACGGCGCACTCGCAATCGCCGGCCGCCGCGGCACGCGTCCTGACGACGCTGCGCGAAGCGGGCCGGCCCCTTACTTTCGACGAGCTGGCCGAGCGCATCGGCCGCGACGGCAAGGCCGCGCGGCGCCGTCTGCATTCGCAACTCGACGAGCTGCAGCACTCAGCAGAAATCATCGCCAATCGGCGCGGCGAGTACATGCTGCGCGAGCGCGTGCCGCAGCTCGTCGTCGGCACGGTGAGCGGTCATCGCGACGGTCACGGTTTCGTATTGCCCGACGATCGCTCCGGGCCGGTGTTTCTGCCGCCGCGCCAGATGCAGGAAACGATGCATGGCGATCGGGTCGCCGTGCGCGTCAGCGGTCAGGACAATCGCGGCCGGCCGCAAGGCGCAATCGTCGAAGTGATCGAGCGCAACACGCGCGAGATCGTGGGCCGCCTGTATGACGAGTCCGGTATCAGCTTCGTCGTGCCTGATAATCCGCGTATCGGTCATCGCGTGCTCGTGCCGCGCGGTCATCTCGGTGCAGCGCGCGCCGGCCAGGTCGTGCTGGTCAAGCTCGTCGAGCAGCCGTCGCGCACAGCGCAGGCGCTGGGCCACGTAACGCGGGTGCTCGGTGAGCATGCTGCGCCAGGCATGGAGACCGAGATCGCGATTCATTCGCACGGTCTGCCGTTCGAGTTTCCGCGCGAAGCAGTTGCCGAGGCCGAGGCCTTCGGTCGCACCGTATCCGCAGCGGCGAAGCGCGGGCGTGAGGATCTGCGTGAGCTGCCGCTGGTGACGATCGACGGTGAGGACGCCCGAGATTTCGACGACGCGGTGTATTGCGAAGAAGTTCGCGGCGGCTGGCGGCTCGTCGTGGCGATCGCCGATGTCGCGTCGTACGTCGATCAAGACACTGCGCTCGACAAGGAAGCGCAGAACCGCGGCACGTCAGTCTACTTTCCGAATCGCGTCCTGCCGATGTTGCCGGAAGCGCTGTCGAACGGGTTGTGCTCGCTGAATCCGAAAGTCGACCGCCTCTGCATGGTGTGCGAGATGCGCGTCAACCCGCAGGGCAAAGTGACGCGCGCGCAATTCTTCGAAGGCGTGATGTGCTCGGCGGCGCGGCTGACGTACACGAAGGTCGCGGCGTATCTTGCCAATCCAACGGCGCGGCACGAGCCGGAAGTCGTCGCGGTCGGTCCGCAGCTGATGCAGCTGCACGCTGTGTTCAAAGCGCTGCTTGGCGCACGGTCCCAGCGCGGTGCGCTCGACTTCGATGCGCCCGAGCTGAAAGTGCGCTTCGACGCGGACGGGAAGATCGCGGCGCTGGTCGAATCCACGCGCAACGACGCCCACCGGCTGATCGAAGAATGCATGATCGCCGCGAACGTCGAGGCGGCGCGCTTCTTGAAGAAGCACCGCATGCCGACGCTGTACCGCGTGCACGGCTCGCCCGAGGACGAGCGACTCGAAACGCTGCGTAAATTCCTGCAAGGCTTCGGCATCCAGCTGCCGACCGATCGCGAGCTGACGCCACAAGACCTCAGCACGGTCTTACAGCAAGGGATGGCCGGCGAGGAAGCGCACCTGATTCAGACAGTGGTCGTGCGCTCGATGCCGCAGGCGGTCTATCAGCCGGAGAACATCGGTCACTTCGGTCTCGCGTTGCCGGAGTACGCGCACTTCACGTCGCCGATCCGCCGCTATCCCGATCTCATGGTCCACCGCGGTATCCGCCACATCCTGCGCGGCGGCACCGCCGAGACGTTCCCCTGGTCGCCGGGCGTAGTGGCCGGGCTCGGACAACAGTGCTCCTTCAAGGAGCGGCGCGCCGACGAAGCGACGCGCGACGCGATGTCGTGGTTGAAGTGCGAGTACATGAGCGACAAGCTCGGCGAAGAGTTCGATGCGCTCGTCACCGCGGTCGTCGACTTCGGATTGTTCGTGCAGGTCAAGGGCGTGCAGATCGACGGACTGGTGCACGTCAGTGCGCTCGGTACCGACTACTTCGCTCGCGACAGCTCCGGCTTCCGCATGGTCGGTGCTCGCAGCGGGCGGGTGTTCCGGCTCGGCGATCACCTGCGCGTGCGGCTCATCAACGTCGTCATCGACGAGCGCAAGATCGACTTCGAGCTCGCGGAGAGCGGCGGCGCGCGCGCGGTCCGCGGACCGTGGCAGCGGCGAGGCAAAGGTCGGCGATGAGCGAGACGACAGTCGTATTCGGGCTGCATTCAGTACGCGCTCTCCTGCAACGGAGCCCCGAGCGTGCCTCGCTGCTGACATTGCTGAAGGGTAGGGAGGACGCGCGCTCGGCCGAGTTGCAGCGCATCGCGCAGGCGGCGGGCGTGCGCATCGAATGGTGCGACGCTCAGGAGCTGGATCGCCTCGCGGGCAACGAGAATCACCAAGGCGCCTGCCTGCAGATTCGCGCGCTCGGTCCGCTCGGCGAAGGCGCGCTGGACGAATTGCTGGACAAGGCAACGGCGCCGCCGCTGCTCCTCGTGCTCGACGGCGTGCAGGATCCACACAACCTCGGTGCCTGCCTGCGCACGGCCGATGCGGCTGGCGCGAGCGCGGTCATCGTGCCGCGTGATCGAGCCGCCGGCCTCACGCCGACGGTTCGCAAGGTCGCTTCCGGCGCCGCCGAAACGCTGCCGCTGATCCAGGTCGTGAACCTGGCGCGCACGCTGCGCTGGCTGAAGGAGCGCGAGATCTGGGTGGTCGGCGCCGACGACCAGGCACCGAAGTCGGTGTTCGAGACGAAGCTGACCGGTCCGCTTGCCCTGGTGCTCGGCGCCGAAGGGGCGGGCCTGCGCCGGCTGACCCGCGAGAATTGCGATTTGCTGGTCGGCATCCCGATGGCCGGTACCGTGGAAAGCCTGAATGTCTCAGTGGCGGCCGGCGTGCTGCTGTTCGAGGCCGCGCGGCAGCGCCGGACATAGCTTTGCCCGCTCCCTGCCCTCCCCCGCGTGCGGGGGAGGGTTGGGGTGGGGGCATCCCTAGTCACTGCTTTCTTCTTCCGCTACTATGCGCGCCCCCGCTGAGCACGTGCCCGGCGGTAACTCCTTGCCTCACCGCAGATTCTCGCTGACGGGAGGCATATCCACGAGGAGCAGCAATGCGCCATTACGAGATCGTTTTCCTGGTCCATCCGGACCAGAGTGAGCAGGTTCCAGCGATGCTGGAGCGCTACAAGGGCATGATCGCGACCGGCAGCGGCGTCGTGCATCGCCTCGAGGATTGGGGCCGGCGCCAGCTGGCGTTCCCGATCGCGAAGGTCCACAAGGCCCACTACGTCCTGATGAACATCGAGTGCGACAGCAAGACGCTGAGCGAGCTGACCGGCGCGTTCCGGTTCAGCGACGCGGTGCTGCGTCACCTCGTGATCAAGATGGACGCCGCGGTCACCGAGCCTTCGCCGATGGCCAAGGGCGATGACGAGACGCGCGACGAGCGCTTCGCGGACGACGGCGACGACGATTCGCCGCGCGCCGACGCCTGATCCGCCCGCTCACTCATCCGGAGACCTCACATGGCCCGCTTTTTCCGCCGCCGCAAGTTCTGCCGCTTCACTGCCGAAGGCATCGAGCAGATCGACTACAAGGATCTCGGCATCCTGAAGAGCTACATCACGGAGACCGGCAAGATCGTTCCAAGCCGGATCACCGGGACCAAGTCGCACTACCAGCGCCAGCTCGCCGTCGCCGTCAAACGCGCGCGTTACCTGGCGCTATTGCCGTACACCGATCAGCACTGAGCTGACGTAGCGAGGTGCGTGCCGCGTGTCGTGCGCGGCGCGCGTGACCATGCATCGTGCAATTGCCGCCTGGCTGACAGAGCGTCCGTGGCGCGCCGCCGTGGCGATCGCGTTCTGCGGCGCGTTGTCGCAGCTGCTGCCGCCGTTCACGCTGCTCGCGGGCGCGATTCCGGTGCTGAGCGCGCTGCGCTTCGATGCGAGGGTCGGCGTGCTGGTCGCGGCGATCGGCGCAACGTCGGCGTCGTGGATCGTGCACGCGCTGGCGCCGACAGTGATGCCGGGCACGTTCGCGGGTATCGCGCTGATGTTCTTCGGGCCGCTCGCTCTGGGCCTGCTGCTGAAGCGCACCGGCTCGCTGAATCTGTCGTTCCAGATGGCCGTGCTCGCTACCGGAGCGTTGCTGGCGGTGGTACACGTCATGCTGGCAGATCCGGTCGCTGTGTGGACGCCGGTGCTCAACCAGCTGCTGGATTCGATGCAGGCCGCCGGCTTCACGATCGAAGGCGACCGGCAGGCCGTGGTCGCTCGCTGGGCGCAGTCGATGTGGGGCGCGCTCGGTGCATTTGCTTTGGCGACTGTCTTCGGCTCGATGCTGTTGGGTCGCTGGTGGGATACGTTGCTGCGCGCTCCGGGAGCGTTCGGCGCCGAATACCGGAATCTGCGGCTCGGCATCGCGCTCGGCGTGACGATCACCGTCGTGTTCGTGCTGGCGCTGGTGACGGACAGCGCGCTGATCTCGGCGCTCGCGTGGGTTGCGTTCGTGGCACTCGCGTTTCAGGGACTCGCAGCGGCGCATCGCAGCCGGGCGGGCGGGCGGCTCAACCGGGGATGGCTCGCGGCCATCTACGTGTTGCTGGTCGTGCCGCTGTCGATGATGCTGACGATGCTGGTGCTCGCGGCCTGGGGTTTCGCTGACAATTGGCTGCGGCCGCGCCGGCCGGCCAGCCTCTAGACTCGACATGTAGACTGTATTCGTGACTCGACAGGTGCTCTGATGGAAATCATTCTTCTGCAGAAGGTCGCCAACCTCGGCAACATCGGCGACCGCGTCAAGGTGAAGCCCGGCTACGGCCG
>CADEEJ010000051.1:18761-23759 GCA_902826315.1 uncultured Steroidobacter sp. | reverse complement strand
TAGCGTCGCGGGCAGTCCCGAGGAGACGCCTATGAGCGCAGATCTTCTAACGCGTCGTGCTGCACTGATCGGAGCGACCGCGCTCCTGGCCCCGCTCGCTCCGAACATCCTGCTCGGCGCACCGAATCCCTCAGGCAAGACGAGCCTGCTCAAGCTGGACGGGAACGAGAATCCCTATGGCCCGTCCCCAGCCGCGCGGCAGGCGATCCTCGCGAGCGTCGGCGAGGCGCCGCGTTATGCGGACGAAACGATCGCGTCATTGACGAATCAGCTCGCCGCGCGCGAGGGTGTCGCGCCTTCGCAGATTGTAATCGGCGCGGGCTCCGGTGAGCTGCTCAAGATGGCCGGCATCCTGGCGGTGACGTCACTCTCCGGCGCCGAAGTGGTTGCCTCACGACCCACTTATGAAGAACTGCCGGTGTTCGCCCAGGCGCTTGGCCTCAAAGTGCAGTGGGTCGCACCGGACACCGACCATCGGCACGATCTTTCGGCCATGCGCGCAGCCATCACGCCGCTCACGCATCTGGTCTACGTTTGCAACCCGAACAACCCGACCGGGACCGCGGTCACGCGCGATGCGCTCGAGACGTTCATCCGGTCGGTTCCGGTCAGTTGCACCATCATCGTCGACGAGGCTTACGTGGATCTCGCCGATCAATCGGGGGTCGCAACAGTTGCAGCGCTCGTCAACCAGGTTCCCAATGTTGTCGTCTTGCGAACGTTCTCGAAGCTGCACGGTCTTGCAGGACTTCGCATCGGTTACGCAATCGCTCCGGCCGAACTCGCGCAACGCCTCACCGCGCTTTCACTTACCTGGCCGAACAGCACGGGACTTGCGGCTGCAATCGCGAGCTTCAACGATCACTCTTATCTAAAGGCGACGCGCGCCGCACTGACCGGCGACCGCGCGAAAGTGCACGCAACGCTCGATCGCATGGGTCTGCATCGAGCCGATGCGCAGGGCAACTTCGTGTTCTTCGATACCGGCGGTCCTTTGAAACGGTTCCAGGATCGAATGCTCGCCGAGGGCATCAAGGTCGGTCGCCATTTCGACGGCTATGACACCTGGGCGCGTGTCACGATCGGACTGCATCAGGAGGTCGACCGGTTCCTGCACACGCTGCCGCGTGCGCTCAGCGGGAACTGACCGACTCGTTGCGCGCAAGGAAACAGACTACGAGCTTCGCCTCGTCGGTCCGCAGCAATCATCGGTGGAGATTCACAGTGCACGGAACAAGCACATGTAGGCCGCGCGTTCTGTTCTCATGAACAAATCACTTATCTTGGCCGCAGCATTGTCGTGTGTGATCGGTAGCGCATCGATGGCGCAAGACGCCGCCACGAGCGCGCAGTCGAGTGCTTCCGTGCAAGAGTTCGTAGAGAAGGCCGGAACGAGCGGTCAGGCCGAGATCGAAATGGGCGAGCTTGGCGCCAAGAAGGCGAAGAACGGCCAGGTCGAAGCATTTGCCAAGCGGATGGTCGCAGACCACACCAAGGCGAACCAGGAGCTGCTGACCGCCATCAAGGGCAAGGGCGTGCAAGTGCCGTCTTCACAGACCGCCATGCACAAGAGCATGGTGGAGAAGTTCCGACAGCAGGATGCAGGCAAGAATTTCGACCGCGAATACATGGAGCAGATGGTCGAGGACCACAAGGCCGCCGTCGAACTATTCGAGGCCGCAGCGGACGATGAGAAATTCGATCTCGACCTGCGTGCCTACGCAAAGAGGATCCTGCCGACGTTGCAGGATCATCTGAAACAGGCGCAGACGATTCAGAGCAAGCTCGCCGACTAAGAGCTGCGACGCGAACTACCGCAGCGACTTCAATCCTGCGCGCATCTCCTCCACCAGCAGCTTCGGCTGCTCCCACGCCGCGAAGTGCCCGCCCTTTTCGAGCTGGTTGTAGTGGACCAGGTTGGGATAGGCCCGCTCCGCCCAAGTTCGCGGCGTATGGTAGACCTCGTCAGGAAAGACGCTCAGGGCGACCGGGATCGTGATGTTCTTCGGTCCCAAGTCCGTTTTGGCGAACCCCTCGCGATACAGACGCGCTGCAGAGATCGTCGTGTTCGTCAACCAGAACAGCGTGGCGTTGTCGAGCACATCGTCCCGGGTAAGGTCCGTCTTCTCTCCGTCGAAAGCACGCGCGATGAGCCGCAAGCTGATCGGGTCGTGGTCCAGCAGCCAGGCTGCCACGCCGACCGGTGAATCCGCGATGCCGTACAGCGATTGCGGGTGCGTAGCCATGAAAAACTGCGTTGGAATGGTCTTGTACAAAGCGACAACCGTTTCATAGGCGCGCTTTTCCTCGGCCGAGAGACCCGGCGGCGGCGCGGCGCCGGCCGCGGCCGCTTTGTTGATTTCGGGTGGTATCGCATTGGGCAGGTTCGTGTGGAGACCCACAAATTCGGGATGTCCCTGCGTGGCCATCACGTCGTTGATGATCGCGCCCCAATCTCCGCCTTGCGCCACATATCGCGTGTACCCAAGGCGCTTCATCAGCACCGCCCAGGCACGTGCGATCCGCGCCTGGTCCCAGCCGGTCGTTGTCGGCTTCCCGGAAAATCCGTAGCCAGGCATCGACGGAATCACCACGTCGAATGCGTCGGATACCTTGCCGCCATGCGCGGTGGGATTGACGAGCGGGTCGACGATCTTCAGCTGCTCGATGATCGAGCCGGGCCAGCCATGCGTGACGATGACCGGCAGCGCATTCTCATGCTTCGAGCGGACATGGATGAAATGAATGTCGAGGCCGTCGATTTCGGTGATGAACTGCGGCAGGGCCTGCAGCCGCGCTTCGACCTTGCGCCAGTCGTACTCCGTCGCCCAATAGCGCGCGAGCTTCTGCATGGTCGCGAGCGGCACACCGTGCGAGTGATCCGCGACCGTTTCCTTTTCGGGCCACCGGGTCGCATTGATGCGCTTGCGCATCTCGACGAGCTCAGCTTCCGGAACGTTCACTGCAAACGGACGGATGGCTGCGGTATCGCTGGCCTTCGACTGCAGAACTGCACTCATGGATTTGCTCCTTGTCGATGCAAGGACGCTAGCAGGTGCGGGGAGTGGGTGCGATCCTACGAAGGTACTGGTATCGCGAGACTATCCAGTTCGCGTCGAATGAGTTTTGCTTCCGCCACGGAGTTCGCAAGTGCGATCGCACGGTTGAGCGCGTCGCGAGCTTCATCGGGCCTGTGCAGTTCCTTGAGCAACGCGCCACGCAACCCATGCAAGTAGAAGTAAGCGTCCAGCTCGCTTCGCAACGGGTCGATCATCTCCAGTGCGACCTCCGCACCGTGCAGCTTCCAAACTGCAACGGCTCGATTGAGCGTCACCACGGGCGATGGCTGCATCGCTTCGAGCGCCTGATACAGCGAGTCGATCTCTTTCCACCTCGTGTCTTCGGGTCGGGACGCGCGCGCGTGGAGCGCAGCAATGGCTGCCTGCAGTTGGTAAGGTCCTGGGCTTTGGTAGAAGGCAGCTCTTTCCAGTAACAGCCGCCCTTCATCGATCAGCTTCCGATTCCAACGGCTCCGATCCTGCTCGTCGAGCAATACGATCTCGCCATTCGCGTCGAAGCGTGCCGGCGCGCGGGAATGATGCAGCAGCATCAAAGCCAGAAGCCCGAAGACCTCTGGATCGGTAGGGAAGAGGCTCAACAGCAGTCGGCCCAAACGAATGGCTTCGTCCGCAAGCGCTTCGCGCGCCGCCGCGACATCCGGAGTGCTCCCGTAACCCTCATTGAAGATGAGATAGATCATCGTCGAAACTGCCGCGAGTCGCGTGCGCCGCTCGGCAGCGCCGGGTGTGTCGAATTCGACGCCAATCTCCGCTATCGCCTGCTTAGCGCGGGTTATCCGCTGTTTCATCGCAGCGGGAGACACCAGGAATGCCTTGGCAATCTGTTCGGCCGTGAGCCCGGACACGATGCGCAGTGCGAGAGCAACCTGTTGGGTCGCGGGCAAGGTCGGATGCCCGCACATGAACAACAGCCGCAGGATGTCGTCTCCATAGTGACTCTCGTCGAGACGTTCCGCAGTCAGGTCGTCGCCGGCGTCCGAGATGCCATCAGCGTCCGACAACGGTCCGATGGAGCGAACACGGCGCTTGGCGTCCAGCGCCGCATTGCGCCCGACCATGATGAGCCACGCGGTGGGGTCTCGGGGCGGGCCTTTGTGGGGCCAGGTTTGCAGAGCCCGAAGGCAGGCTTCCTGAAAAGCTTCCTCCGCCGTGTCCAAGTCACGGAAGTAGCGCAGCAGAGCTGCCATGGCCTTCGGCCGGGCCCCTGAAATCGCTACATCGATGTGCGCTGGATCTTGCATCTGCTGTCAAGGACGACGGGTTACGCTCCGGAACGACAGGATGCAAATCTTTTCCTTGCCGTTGTCGCCAGGGAGATCTCCCGAGCGTCCTTGCAGCGGAACCCAACTCGACCAGGAGATGTGCAATGAAGGTCATGGTTTTTGTGAAAGCGACCACCGACAGTGAAAACATGGTGCCGCCGACTGCGGAGCTGTTGAAGGCCATGCACGAGTACAATGAGGCCCTCATCGCCGCCGGCATCCTGAAGGACCCGATTCTCGGCGGACTCAAGCCGACCCGCTTTGCCAAGCGCGTGCATTTCGCAGGCAAGAACCGCACGGTGATCGACGGTCCATTTGCCGAGACCAAGGAATTGGTCGCAGGGTTCTGGCTGTGGGAGGTGAAATCGCTCGAAGAAGCCGTCGAATGGGTGAAGAAGTGCCCGAATCCGATGTACACGGATTCCGACGTCGACATTCGTCCGCTGTTCTCGATGGAAGATATGGAGGCTTGGGGGAATCCCAAGTAGCAGCTTCGTGCTCCGCTAGGTGTCCAGCAGGTCGACGAGCGCCTGGTAGACGCGGAGCGGCTCTTCGGCAATCCGGTTCAGGACGTATAGAAAGTGCTCCTCGCCGAACACGGCGTACTCGCGGGTCGGGAAACCGCGTCGACGCAGCTCATCGAGCTGCTCGGCGCC
>CADEEJ010000051.1:15577-18661 GCA_902826315.1 uncultured Steroidobacter sp. | reverse complement strand
TCTGAATGGACTGGTCGTGGGTCGCGATGGAGCACTTGCGCCCACCGATCAGCAGCTCAGTTGCAAACCGCCGAAAGCGCGCGGGCACTTCGGGACTGTTGCGGCTGTAAGCAACATCTTCGGGATAAGGGTAAGCGCCCTTTACCAAGCGAATACGTCCGGGATACGCCATGAGCCTGGGCAGATCGGCATCAGTTCGGTGCAGCCTGACGGGCACGGTGATGCCGACATTGGTTCGCTTCGCTTCGGTGTGAAGGCGCTCGTACGTCGCGTAGATATGGTCCGTCCGGTCTTCGGCCTCCATCGAGATCATTACCTCGCGTCCGGCCGCCGCGGCGGCGGCGGCTATGCGATTTGCGTTGTGATAGCCGAGGTCTGGATCGACGACAGAGCCAATGTGTGAGAGGTCGAACGATATCGAACAATTCAGATTCCGCTGGGCCACGCCCTGTATCAACGTCAGGAACACTTCGGTTTCGGTGTTCGCTTTGCTCTCATCGCGGCAGCTCTCGCCCATGAATTCAGCGGAGGCGGCGTGTCCGCGGTCATTGATCTGCTGCACGCGCCGTAACACGTCGTCGACGGATTGCCCGGCCACATAACGGGCGGAAACGCGATGCATGAGGGGACGCAGCAGTGGATCGCTGCAGAATCGGGCTTTGACCTCTTCGTTGAGCGCCAGCTTGCGCAGCTGCTCCGCAGCGGCAGCCATCAGTGATGGAGTAGGCAACGTCACGAAGCGGAAGCTAACGTGACAGGCGTTCGGGCGTATTGAAGAAAATTGCCCTGGCTACTCAGGCGCGGTATTGAGCTGGCGTTGCTGCAACGATCCGCTTGAACGTTCGCTGTAGATGCGCCTGGTCGGCGAATCCCGCGTCGTGCGCCACGGCCGCGATCGGCAGGCCTTTCCGCAGCTGCGCCTTGCTGAACTCGATTCGACAATTGACGACGTACGCGTGAGGCGTCATGGCGTACTCACGCTTGAAGGCGCGCACCAGGTAGGAGGAGGACAGGTCGGCCGCCGCACAGATCTCACGGAGGCTGAGCGGACGCTTGAAATTCTCTCTGATGAATTCGGCAGCGCGGGCGATGCCTCGAGACGTGCAGGTCTCAGGCTCCTGACGCGAGACCAGCGCGAGCTGTGCCGCGGTCATGAACGTCAGCGCCGCCTCATGCTTCTCCAGCACTTCAGCGTTCTCATCCATGAGTACGTCATGGAGGCGATTGAGGCCGGCGTACAGGGCCGGCTGCGTGGTGGCAGCTGTCAGAAACGGCAGGAATCGATCGCGAGTGATGCCCACGTCCTGCTGAATGGTCGCCAGCCAGGGAACATCGATGTGGAGCATCCGGTAGGACCAGCGCTCATCGCCGATCGGGTTGCAGGCGTGCGCGTCGCCGGGGTTCATCAACACGACCGATCCCGCGCTGATCCGTTGACGCGTGCTGCCGTTCAAATAAATACAAGACCCGGCAGTGATCGCCCCGATCGAGAAGGTCTCGTGCGAGTGTCTGTCGTAGTGGACGCTGCTGCCGTCCTCTATCGAGCGGGCTTCGATGAAGTCCAGGGCGTCATCGCGCCAGAATTGGGGCGTGGCCGTCATGCGTCAGTTGAGTGAGCGGGTGAGGGATTGTGGCCCGCGCGGGCGAGGTCCGCTACTGGCCAAAGGCAGTCATCCCGAATGTTTGGCGAGCCACCGGGCGAGCGGCGCCAGCCCCTCGCGCCGGACGCAATAAATTCGCCTTCGGCCCTGAACTCCTGCTGCCACCAGCCCGGCAGCCTCCAGGCGCTTCAGGTGCTGAACGACGGCCGTGCGCGAAATCGGCAGACGGCTCGCGAGCTCGCCCGCGGAACCGGGCGCACGCGCCAGGCGCTGAAAAATGACTACGCGGACCGGATGGCCGAACAGCGCGAACAGACGCAGCAGCTGCCTGAGCTGTGCCGCCTCGGAGTGGGATTTCGCCATTTCGATGTGTCACGCCCGACTAACACTTTTGACAGCGCAAACCGTCGCTTGCTCTACTCGATCGTACAACTGCAACGGAGCCGGCCGATGATCAATGGCGCACACATCATTGTCTACTCGACCAATGCCGACGCCGACCGGGCGTTCATCAAGGATGTGCTGAAGTTCAAATACGTGGACGTGAACAACGGCTGGCTGATCTTCAAGCTGCCGCCCAGCGAGCTCGCCGTACATCCGTCCGACGAGAACGACATGCACGAGCTCTACCTGATGACCGACGACCTCGATCTGGAAATCAGGGCGTTGCAAAAAGCAGGCGTCAAGTGCGATGACGTTTCCCAGCAGCGTTGGGGGCGGTCGACGCGCATTTCGTTGCCGGGAGGCGGGACGCTGGGTCTTTACCAGCCTCGCCACGAAAGGCCGCAATGACAGCGTTGCGGTTGTAACCGTCGTCAGCCATGTGTACCATGGGCACAAGTGGTACATGTGGAGCTGCGCCCCCGCGATGGAAATCACCATCGACATCGATGACCCGGTCCCTCAGTTCGAGCAGCTCATCGAGCAGATCAAGGCTGCAGTCACTGCTGGCGCTCTGAAGGCGGGCGACGCGCTGCCCTCGATCCGCCAGCTCGCCAGCGATCTCGATCTCAACAGCAAGACCGTCGCGAAGGCTTACAAGCTGCTGGAGCGGGATTCGATCATCGAAGCGAAGGGCTACCGCGGTACCTATGTCCACCCCAAAGCGAAAGCGAACTGCAAGTTCAACCTGCAGGAGTGGACGCTGCGCCAGCTCAGCGAAACGATCGCCGAGTTGCGCGAGGCAGGCGTGACCGATTCGGAAATCCGCAATGCGTTCGCCGGCGCCATCAGCCGGCCACCGCCGGGAAAATGAGGTGCCGTCATGATCGAGGCCTATGCGTTTCTTGCGGCGTTCACGTTACAGATCCTGACAGTGTCAGTCCTGTATCCGGCCTGGTTCATGCGGTACGTTCGAGTGCAGGCGACGCGCTTGCCCGCCGAACGCCTCGCGCAGCTGTACCCGGGTGTCGACATCGGTCGTGCGCAAGCGCGCTTTCTAAGTCAGTACCGCGCGCTGGTCACGGTCATCGCAGTGCTCGGC
>CADEEJ010000051.1:8741-15477 GCA_902826315.1 uncultured Steroidobacter sp. | reverse complement strand
TCTACGCGCTCAATGCATTCGTCGTGTACATGGTGCTCTATGGCCGAAGGAGAAATCCGCTCGAGACGCAGGCCGGTCGCTTGCACACGATAGGCCTGACAGTGAAGAGCAGCGTCTATTCGTGCATCGTGGTCGTCGTGTACGTGTCGTTCAACTTCTCGCTCAGGATGCTGGATCTGGAGCGATGGGAACCGTTCGCGCTCAGCATCTTTTTCGTCATCAGCGTGCTGCTCGCGTCCATGGGCTTCGCCAGGTTGCCGCGTGAGCCACAGGCGGATGAGCTGCATCCGCCGATAGCTAGCTAGCTTTTGAGTTTTTGAAAACTGCCAGCTGCGCCGCGAAAGCGCGCTGGTAGGCGGGCCGGGCTGCGCCGCGGGCGACATAGGCGGCAAGGTTCGGAAACTTCTCGACGTGGCCCGATCCGTCCAGCCTGCGTAACACGGTCACCATCAGCAGGTCGCCAGCGCTGAACGCACCGTCGAGCCAATCCGCTTTGCCAAGCCGGTTGGAAAGCTCGCCAAGCCGCACGCGGACGCGGTCGTCGAGCATGGGCATGCGCTCCTCATACCAGCTCTTGTCCTTCTCCAGGATCAGCGCCATCGAGCGCTCGACGATGGGCGGCTCGACCGTGTTGAGCGCGGCAAACATCCACGCGATCGCACGCGCCCGGGCATGTGCATCGGCCGGCAGCAGCCCCGCATGGCGTTCCGCGATGTGGAGAATGATCGCCCCCGACTCGAACAGCGTGAGATCGCCTGCTTCGTAGGTCGGAATCTGACCGAAGGGATGTCGCGAGCGGTGCGCCGATTCCTTCATCTCCTTGAACGAGACGAGCTGAACGTCGTAAGGCTGGCCCACTTCCTCGAACGCCCAGCGCACACGCATGTCGCGCGCCAGTCCGCGGCCGCGATCGGGCGACGTTTCAAAGGCGGTGATGGTGGGATGCATTGGAACGCTCCTGGTCATTGCATAACGCATCAAGGACGATCGAGTTCGACTGGAGCCGACATGACGTCCGCGATACGATCCAACACCCGTCTCAGCGGGCCAAGTACAACTAACTTCGCACGGAGCGTCCCATGAGCATCTCTCTCCGCCGCGCATTCATCGGCGCGGGTCTCCTCTTGTCAACTGCGGCCGTTACAGCGAGCCCCGTCGTTCTCGATACCGAGCAGAAGGCCGCGGCCGGCCTGGTCACTGCCTTGTTCAAGTCACAGGTCCCACGGTCCACGACCGGAGCTGTCGATGCCATCGTCGACTACGTGGACACGACCTTTCGCGCGGTCAGCGCCGTGACGACACCGGCCGCGCTGCTGGCAACGCCAGGCGGCATCACGGGCAACTGCTCCATCTCAGGGACCTTAAAGGCGAAAATGAGCGCTGAGCTGCCGCGAAAGCTGCGCGTCGATTTCCACGACTGCACGACGCTCTGGTTCGGCATGGAGCGCTTCCTCAGCGGCCCCATCGTCATCACCTTGCCGGAGGACTCGCTCGAGCCCGAGCACTTGCTGGCCGTTCGTCTCGGTAATGACTCCGCGGAGTTCTTCGAACGGACGAGCTTCGATTTTCCGGACCAGAAGAGCGAAACCCTTTATGCGTTCCGGATGGTCCTGCGCGGCGATATCGCGATGTGGTATGCGGCGTCCAACACATCCGCATTCGTGATGACCGGGTACTACGACCAGCGCAGCTCGGTCGAATCCCCGCGCGGCGCACCGCCATACTTTCTCGACTTCAAGACGACGACGGACCGCCTGTCGGTTGCCCGAGTGAGAGCGAGCAACGAGACCTTCACCCTGAATGACGATGACACGCTGTTCGAGCGCGGCTCCGTGACGTTTCTCAACAGTCAGCCGGCGGGGACGTGGACCGATGCCTACTCCTTCAACGATTTCCGGGTCCATTACATCACCGACTACGACGCCCGGACGAATCAGCTGACGATCGATGGCAGGATCAACGTGACGCGCAATGCTGCTGCCGAGGCCGGTTGCATGGATGGGGTCTATGCAATCAAGACGCGGTTACCGCTGCTCAGCCTGTTCGACTCGGGCGAGCGGTACGAGCGAGGAGAGTTGGTCATCAACGGCGACGTCGTGACGAAACTGTTTTCGGCCGCGAATACTCCGCCGGGATTCCCGGTGCCGGTGAACGGGATGCTCGTGAGCAACAAGGTTCGCAACGTCGGGACGTTCAACTACGACGTCAGCAACTGGTTCCACGCCGTGTACCCGCTGGGTCAGTGCGGGAGCTGAGCGAGGCTCACCGCGCCGGCCACTGCCACGACGGCGCGTCGATCAATTCCTGTCCGACGATCTGCGTCTCACCGAGCTCCTTGGTGAGACGCAGTGAGTTGCACGCTCCGGTCTCTTCGAGCGCCGCGATCAATCGCGACGAATGCGAGACGACCCACAGCTGCGACTGTTTCGACGCCTGAACGATGAGCCGACCGAGCGCCGGCAGCAGATCGGGATGCAGGCTCGTCTCCGGTTCGTTGAGCACCATCAACGGCGGCGGTCGCGGTGTCAGCAGCGCTGCCGACCACAGCAGGAATCGAAGCGTGCCGTCCGAGAGCTCCGCAGCGCCCAGAGCACGCAGCATTCCAGGCTGCTTCAAGCCAACCGAGAATCGACCTTCGCTGTGCTCGATCGCAAGCGCTGATCCCGGAAATGCATCTTGAATCGTGCGCTCCAGCGCGTCGCGATCGCCGATCTCGATGATCGTTTGCAGCGCCGGTCCGAGATCCCGGCCGTCGTTCGCGAGCGTCGGTGTTCGCGTGCCGAGTTGAGGGCTGCGGATCGGCGCCTCCGCGTCGACGCGGAAGTGATCGTAGAAGCGCCACGCACGAATCGTCTCGCGAATCGTCAGCACCTCCGGCGCGCGTTGCGGGTCAGCCATGCGTGCCAGCATGCTGTCGAATGTCGGCATCTTGCTGCTTGCGACCGACCAATCTCCATCGGCATTACGCACGCTTACTGCCGGACCGCGCCTGTCGACGAGCAATGACGCCGGTCGAAACTTCATGCCTGCCCAGATGCACTCGCGCTTGATCTCGGGATCCAGCTGAAATGCAGACGGCTCATCGCGCGACCCGCCGCCCGGCGTCGGCAGCCCGAGGTCGATGCAGTAGCTGAGCTCATCGCTCGCGAAGCCGAGGCGTAAGTTGACAGGCTCGCGTCGCGGGCCACCCTGCACCGGATGCTCGCCTTTACGCATCGCGCGGCTGATTCTTTCGGGGCCGGCCCACAAGGTGGACGGGAGGCCGCCTTCGCGCGCGATGGATGCGACTACGCCGCCTTGTGCCGTCTCCGCGAGCAACCGCAGCGCGCGATAGAGGCTCGACTTGCCCGAGCCGTTCTCGCCGCTGACGAGGTTCAGCGCACCCAGCGGCGCGACGATATTTCGCAGCGACCGATAGTTGGCGACGGCGAGCGTGCTGATCATGGCGGAATGCTAGACGATACGCGCCGCAGACTGTAGTTTACGGGCAGCTTTCCCAAGAGCCTGCCACATGAATATCAGCGCCCTGATTTCTGCCTCCCTGCTCGCCGTCGTGCTCGCCGGTTGTTCGCCGACGACCGCGGAGACTTCGCTGCCGCTCGTCAAGGTCACCAAGAGTGCGACCTGCGGGTGCTGCAAAGTATGGGTCGAGCGTCTGCGCAGCGCGGGTTTCCAGGTCGAAGTGAACGACGTGGACAACCTGAACACCGTGAAACAGAAAGTCGGATTGCCGTACGGCATGGGCTCGTGCCACACCGCGGAAGTCAACGGCTACTTCGTCGAAGGGCACGTGCCGATCGAAGACATCAAGCGCCTGCTGCGCGAAAAGCCCGACGCGAAGGGCATCGCGGTCCCAGGAATGCCAGCGGGATCTCCCGGCATGGAAGTAGCGTCCGGCCGGGTGGATCCGTACGACGTGTTCCTGGTCGCGCGCGATGGCAGTACCTCGGTCTACGCGCATCACGGCGAGGCGAAGTAGATCCGCGATGCGTGGTGCGTTGAGTGTCGGGGCTGCGTGCCTCGTCTGGTCGATCAACGTGCTCGCAGCTTCCATCGACTGCGAGCGATGCGAAGAGTGGAACCGCGAGCAAGCGCCGTTTCGAATCTTCGGTGATACCTACTACGTCGGCGTGCACGGGCTGAGCTCGGTTCTCATCACGTCTGCCGAGGGACACGTGCTGATCGACGGGGCTTTGCCGCAGTCAGCTGCGCTGATTGCCCAGCATATGAAGCAGCTGGGCTTCGACATCCATGACGTGAAAGTCATCCTGAACTCGCACGTGCACTACGACCACGCCGGCGGCCTGGCGGATCTGCAGAAGATGAGCGGCGCGAAAGTCATCGCCAGCGACATCGCCGCGCGGGTGCTGCGAACCGGCAAAGTCGAAGCCAACGATCCGCAGTTCGAGATCATCAAGTCGTATCCCGCCGTGAGCAATGTCGAGGGGCTCGGCACGCGCACGTCAGTCAATGTCGGCAAGTTGCAGCTGCAGGTGATTCACACTCCCGGCCATACGCCTGGCGGAACCTCGTGGTCATGGAAGTCGTGCGAGGCGGACCGTTGCTTGAACGTCGTCTATGGCGACAGCTTGAATGCAGTCTCCGACGACTCGTTCAAATACGGCGGTGACAAGCGCTATCCGAATGCACGCGCCGATATGGAATCGAGCATCGCGGCGCTTGCGGCTGCACCCTGCGACATCCTCATAGCGCCGCACCCGGAGCTGAACGGGCTGTGGTCGATCATCGACGAGCGCGGCCAGGGTGATCGGGCGAAGCTGATCGATTCAGATTCATGCAAGGGCTACGCTGCTGCAGGTAAAGGACGACTCGACAAGCGCCTGAAGGACGAGAGCGCTCATCGATGATTTCGAAGACCCGCCTGTTCTGGATCCTGCTGCTACCGCTGTACACAGCCTGCTCGACCACATACATCGGTCAATCGGGACAACTGGGCGGATCGGACTGGCGCACGGCAAGCCGTGAACCGGTCGGGCTCGCGCCGGATCCGGCGTCGACACCCGAAGCAATCGTGCAGGTCTACGCGGCTCGCACGATCAGCTGGCGCGGCTACTTCGGCGTGCACACGTGGATCGCCGTGAAGCCGAGCAATGCCGATGACTACACGATTCACGAAGTCATCGGCTATCGCTTGCGCCGCGCGGGCACCGTTGTGGTTTCGCGCGTTCGCGCGCCCGATGCACGTTGGTTCGGCGCGTACCCTGAACTGCTGAGAGACGTGCGCGGACCAGGCGTCGATGCGCTCATCACTCGAATCGAGACGGCAGTGCATCGCTATCCGTATGCGAAGAGCTATCGCGTGTGGCCAGGTCCGAACTCGAACACATTCACGGCGTTCGTGCTGCGCGAAGTTCCGGAGCTGCGCGTCGATCTGCCGCCCACTGCGATCGGCAAGGACTATCTCGGCATCATGCCGGTGGCGCTGACGCCGAGCGGCACCGGCGGACAACTGAGCGTGCTCGGCGTCGCCGGCATCGCTGCAGGGTGGGAAGAGGGCGTCGAGCTCAACCTGCTCGGCCTGACCTTCGGCCTGGACCCCCGCAGCTTGTCCATCAAGCTCCCACTGCTCGGACGCATCGGCCCGTCCGAATCGGAGCCGGTGGTTTTCGACTAGATCTCGCTTGACAGTGGCCTAGCCGGGCCACCCTATATGGCCCTTCCGCGCTAAGCGTCGCACGAGCATTCTCGATCGATGAAGCTCATGCTCGCCGCGCTCGGCATCGCTGCGGCGTCTGCAACTGCAAACGCCGATACCATCTTCGAACTGCGCCAGTACACGCTGCATCCAGGTCAGCGCGACATTCTCGTCGATGTGTTCGACGACAACTTCGTCGAAGGGCAGGAGGCGGAGGGCATGCGGATCATCGGGCAGTACCGCGACCTCGACGATCCCGATCGCTTCGTGTGGCTGCGCAGTTTCGCGGACATGGAAGCGAGGAAGGTTGCGCTGACGAAGTTCTATACCGGTCCGATCTGGAAGGCGCACGGGCGTGTGGCGGCGGGCACGATGGTGGACTCGGATAACGTTCTGCTGCTGCGACCTTTGCATCCAGACACCGCGTTCGCACCGTCGCCAGGCAAGTTGCCGCCGCCCGGTACGCGCGGCGCAGGCAAAGGAGTGCTCGTTGCGAGCATCGTCTACGTCGAGCGCAACACGCCGAGCGAGTTCGGTGAGTTTTTCCAGAAAGCGCTGAGGCCGCGTTGGGAAGAGGCGGGCGCTTCGGTGATCGCGCAGATGGTGAGCGAGCACAGTCCCAACACATATACGACTCTGCCAGTGCGTGAACGAGAGAATGTGTTCGTCTGGTTCTCGCTGTTCAAAGACCAGGCAGCGGCGGATAAGCACCAGCGTGCACTTGCGCAGTCGATGCAATGGCGCGAAGCGGCCGTGCAATTGAGCGCGTGGACACATCATCGAATCGAGAAGTTGCGTCTCGAGCCGACGGCGAGATCACGGCTGCAGGCGCCGCCCCCTCCCTAGCCCTCCCCCGCGAGCGTGGAGGGGATCATAGCTTCGGATACTCCAGCTGCATGGCGACGACGTAGCGCGTGCGCGGGCCGTAGCGCGTCGCGATGCTGGACAACGTTGCGTCCAGGGCCTTTGCCGGCGGGAGATCGCCGAACACTTCGACACGATCGTCTTTCGCCGCATCACCGCTCGTCTGGTCCGGAACGATGCGAATCCCGCTGCGCGTCTCGATCACGTCGGACGATT
>CADEEJ010000051.1:2305-8641 GCA_902826315.1 uncultured Steroidobacter sp. | reverse complement strand
CCCGCGATGGCTTCGATCAGCGTGAGCGACATCGGCATCGACGCGCTGATGCCGGTGGTCGTCGCGACGCCTCGATCGACTACGATTCGCCTGTTCGGCACGTACTCCATCGACGGATGCTTCTCGCGCAGCTCCTTCACGGAATACCAGTGCGTCGTGCCGCGCCTGTTGTCGAGCAGTCCCGCCGCCGCAACGACGGTTGCACCCACGCAGACGCCGATCACCGTCGCACCCTTGGCAGACTGACTCTTGATCCACTGCAGTGCCGCGGGATCATCGTCGCGAATCATCGCAGGCACGATCACGTAGTCGGCGCCATCGGGATGACGTGTATCGAAGTCAGCGACCGTCGTATCCGGCTCGACAGTCAACGCCGGATACAACTTCACCGGACCTGGCCCGGTCGCGACCAGCAGTACATCGGCGACATCCGCGCGTCGAAGAATTCCCGTCGGCATCACGTAGTCGGTCGTCTCGGTCGCGTCGTTGATGCCGATGACCGCAATCAGCGGCCGCTTCCGTTTCGGCGGCTTGAGCGCCGCGAGCGTGGCAGCGATCTCGTCCTCTGCGATCGCCGGCACTGTCGCAGTGTTGGAATCCGGCGGCCGTGAGAGCACGCGCAAGCCGATGGCAACGACGACAACGACGACGACAGTCGCGCCGATCCACACCCTATGACGTTTGTTCATGCAACGAAGTATAGGTCCGCGCTAGCGCCTTCGGACAACATCGCGCGTAGCACAAACGGCCTAGGATCGCCTCAACGGATCATGCAGTTGGAGATCTCGATGAATCGACGCCAGTACCTCCGCGCGATGCTCGCCGCCGGTGCCCTATCGCCCGCGCTGTGGTCGCTCGCCGGCTGCAGCAGCACACAGGTTTGTCCCGACGATCCCGCCGAATCCGCGGGCGTCGATTGGACGCCGGACATCCTCCACCCGATGTTCTGGGGCTTTCAGGATCTCGACGTCGCGAACGGTGCGCCGGGACCGCTGCGTATCTATTACCCGACCTACGAAGGCACGCCGCAAAACGCGCCGATCCTCAAGCTCTGCTTGATCCGCTATCCGGTGGTGCTCTTCATGCACGGTCAGCCGCCGTGTCCCGATCCGAATTACTTCAAACGCTGGCACATCCTCGGCATGGTGCTCGCACGCAGCGGCTATGTCGTCGTGATGCCGAAGCACGGCGCACAGAACCCGGAGCCGGGATCGCCGAGCATTACTACAGGGCTCCACGCACTCGACTTCGTGCGCACCGGCTGGGAGCACAGGAATTGGGTGGATTCGGATGCCACGGCCACGACCGTCGGCGGACATTCCTTCGGAGCGATGATCGCCGCGCGCATCCGCCAAGCGCGTCCGACCATCGGCGCGTTCTTCGGCTTGAGCGGCGGTTGGACGGAAGTGAGCGATCCGATTCCGCTGCTGCAATCGATCCAGGTGCCCGCATTCTTCAGCTGGGCGACGCTCTCGGGACCGGTGGCCGAAAGCATGGACAACGGCGGGCTCTGGCAAGCGGTGCCCGGCCCGAAGTGGGCCGCGTTCTTCCCGGGTTTACATTTCGACTACATCAGTCCCTTCACCGGCTGCAATTTCCAGCGCGGCAGCTGCGATCTGATCGAGCTGGTGATGGCTGAGCTCGTCGCGCTGTTCGTGACGCGGCAGGTGCCGGTCAAGACTTCGCACGCGCCTATACCACCAAGTCTCATTCCGCCACCTGTCACGCTCACGCAAAAGCAGGCTTTTTTCGCCGGCGCTCACTTGAACGGCATCGGTTTGATCCAATCGCGCCAGGGCTGCCGCATCGATCTGCGGTGGGAGGATCCTCTCGATACAGGAACTCGCAAGCTCGGGCCGTGACAGCTGACAAGCTCGCCGCCGGCTATACAATGCGGCATGAACAAAAAACACGTTGCCGCGGCGGCCTCTCTGCTCTTCATCGGCGCAGCGTGGGCGCAGTCGCCGGTTCAATCGTGCAATTCGGCGTCGAAGCCGCCGTTCTGTAACGCTGTCTCCGGCGATCGGTCGCAAGGGTGGCTGACTCAACATCGCTCCGAAGTGATGGCGCGCAACGGCATCGTCGCGACCAGTCAGCCACTGGCTGCGCAAGCAGGTCTCGACATCCTGAAGAAGGGCGGTAATGCAATCGATGCAGCCGTCGCGACGGCGGCGATGCTGAGCGTCGTCGAGCCGATGAACGTCGGTCCCGCCGGCGACATGTTCGCGATCGTCTACATCGCGAAAGAGAACAAACTGTATGCGTTGAACGCGAGCGGCAAGGCGCCGACCGGCGCGACGGTCGCGCGCATGAAAAAGCTCGGCTATGTGTGGAATCCGAAAAATTGGGGGCCCGGTTCGGGCATGCCCGAAGGCGGCATTCTGACGGTGACGGTGCCCGGTGCCGTGTGGGGTTGGGACGAGGTGCAGCGGCGCTTCGGCGCGCTGACGTTCAAGGAAACGCTGCAGCCGGCGATCGACTATGCCGAGCAGGGCTTTCCGATTTCCGAGCGCATCGCGCACGACTGGGAGCTGTTTCCAGGTCTTGCGGACACGCCGAGCGATCCGCGCAAGTGCTGCACGCAAGTCGATCCAGATGCGGTTGCCACGTGGTACATCGACGGCAAGCAGCCGGTGGCCGGACAGATTCACCGCAACCCCGGGCTCGCGAAGACCTTCAAGATCCTGCAGCAGCAAGGCCGCGATGCCTTCTATAAAGGAGAGATCGCGCAGGCGATCATCGACAAGTCGAACCGACACGGCGGGACGATGACGCTGCAAGACCTGGCGTCGTACAGCGGCGAATGGACGACGCCGGCGACGACCAACTATCACGGCTACGACGTCTTCACGCTGCCGCCGCCGGCGCAGACGTGGGTCACGCCCGAGATCCTCAACATTCTCGAAGTCTGCGTGCCGCAGTGGACGTCGGGCCAGACGCTGGCAGCGCTCGGTCCCGCGAACCCGCAGTACTGGCATCTGTTCGTCGAAGCCAAGAAGCTCGCGTTCAACGATCTGTACGCCTTCAATGGCGATCCGAACTTCACGAAAGTGCCGTTGGAGCGGCTGCTCTCGAAGGCCCACGCGCAGTCGCTGTGTGGCAAGGTCGATCCGAATCGCGCGACGCCGACCAAGCCCGGCGGCAACGCGGACAGCGAAGGCGACACGATCGTGCTGTCGACGGCGGATCGCTTCGGCAACATGGTCGCCTGGGTCAACAGCCTCTACGACGGCTTCGGCTCAGGTCTCACAGTCCCCGGCTACGGACTTTCGCTGCACAACCGTGGCGCGTTGTTCACGCTCGATCCGAAGAGTCCCAACGCGATCGAGCCGCACAAGCGCCCGTACAACACGCTCTCGGCAGGCTTCGTCATGCGCAACGACAAGCCGCTGATGGCGGTGACGTTGATGGGCGGCGACGTGCAGGCTCAAGGCATCGCGCAGGTGCTGGTGGACATTTTCGATCTCGGCGCGAATCTGCAGGCTGCATCGGACATGGCGCGCTTTCGTCACACGCAGGTGCCGAACACGCTGATGTTGGAGTCACAGCTGGCCGAGTTGGTCGGCGCGCAGTTGCAAGCGATGGGCCACGAAGTTCGATCCATGAACGGCACGCCGATGGGCGGATTCCAGGCGATCATGGTGGCACCGGACACTGGTGTGTATCGCGCGGGCTCGGATCATCGCAAAGACGGGCAGGCGGTGGGGTACTAACGACCTAGCGAAGCGTTCCATCCCGCACTCTGCCGCCTTCGAGGATGTGCTTGAGCGAGTAGTTGCCCTCGTGGCACGCGTCTTCGAAGATCTGCTCGTCGCTGCGCAGGTAGTGCGTCTCGCCCGTCCAGGGCTGCGTGTAATACGTCGGATCGGTGATCGTAAACACGTAGCTCAGCTCGTCTCGCGACAGGCGCTTGAACCTTTCGACGATTACTGTCTGCGACGAGATCAGGAACTCGCTGGAGCGATTCTGATCCGCCGTGAAGTTCTTCGTCTCGACGACGAGCGTGTCGCCCTCCCAGCGCGCGATCGAGCTGCCGAGTATCGATATCACTGGGGCTGGCGGATGGCTGCCTGCGAGGCGAAAGATCCGTGCCTCATGCAGCGACTCGGAGTGGAACACGACGGCCTCGCGCGTCTGCACGATCTGATGCATGTTCGTGAAGCCGATCGCCAGCATCGGCGGATGCGCGGCGAGCGAGCCGAGACAACGCTCCCACAGCGGTCGCTGCTCCGCTCCATCCATGTTGTCGCGATTCTGCGCGCGGAAGGCTTCGATCTTTTCTCGCAACGGCGCAGTGCCGGGAATCTTGCCGTCAGGTGGGTCGACGATGATCGAGCTGCGCAGCGTGCCGCCGATGCGCGCGACGCGCCGTTCGTCGAAGAACTCCGGCGTCTCGTTCGGTATCGTCAGGTCGCGCTCTCGCGCATTGCCGCGGGCTTCGATCTCGCGCGCCTGCTCGACAGTGATATGCAATTCCGTCAGCCCATCCGGCCTGATCAGCGGCGTGCGGTTGTAGGCGACCCAATTGCCTTGCAGGTCCGGTCGTCCGTCTTCCAGGCGCGGTGGCGCATAGCCAGACGCAGACGCCGCGACTACCAGCAGCAGACCGGCCGCTGGGACTCGCATGCGATCACGCGCCCGACCGGAGCACTTGCGCGCTCGTGATGCTCGCAATCGTCGGCGTGCCAGCCTGACGCATGATCATCGTCAGCTCTCGATTCAGGATATCGATCACTGCTTCGACGCCCGATTGACCGAACGCCGCGAGACCCCACACTTGCGGCCTGCCGATGCCAACGCCCGTTGCACCGAGTGCGAGTGCTTTGAAGATGTCCGTGCCGCGCCGAATCCCGCCGTCGATGAATACGGGTACGCGGCCTCGCACAGCGGCGACCACGTCGGGCAGGCAGTCCACGGTCGCGCGCAGTGTTTCTTCGTTGCGTCCGCCGTGGTTCGAAATGACCACCGCGTCCGCGCCATGCTCGACCGCAAGCGCGGCATCCGCGCCCTCCATGACGCCTTTAATAATGAGTCGCCCCTTCACGATCGCGCGCAGCTGATCCAGATACTTCGGCGTGATGCCGGCGGGCGCCAGGGTGTCGACCTTGGACACGTCGAGTCCTTTGAACATCGGCCCGCGGCGCCACATGTCGTGCGAGTTGTCGATGTGGCAGCCGGTGCACGGCCGATTGTCCACGCGCAACGCGCGTGTCAGCGTTTCATTGTTGCGAGCCCCCGGCAGATCCACGGTGAGTGCGATGGCGGGGCAACCAGCGTTCTCGGCGCGTCGCACGACTGCAGTGGCGACTTTCCAGTCGTTCGTTGGATAGAGCTGCTGCCAGATGGGACCGCCGCGTGCATCACGCACTTCTTCGAGCGACGCCGACGTGCCGGTGGACAGCATCATCTGCAGCGAACGGCTCTTCGCCGCGCGAGCGCTTCCGATCTCGCCATCCGTGTGAAACGCGCGCTGCGACGAAACAGCGGAGAGGTATAGAGGGCTCGACCATTTCGCTCCGAACACGGTGGTCGTGGTGTCGAGCTGACTGACGTCGTTGAAGCGACGCACACGAATCTCGTAATGCGAGAACGCGTCGTGATTGCGTGCCACCGTGAGATCGTCGTCGGCACCCGTCGCGATGTAGCCGAAGTGAGCAGGCGGCAATGCCTTGCGCGCGAGCCGCTCGAACTCCATGACGTTGAGCACCTGATCCGCCGCGGTGATGGGATCGGCCTCCTTACGGAATACCTGCGCAGGCGATGTCGCGTCATCCGCCCAGCCGCGTGAGTAGATCGCGGGCAAAGCCGTGAGTGCACCCAGGAGCGCCCGTCGCGTTGTCGACATTCTTGTTTCCCCATGACCGCGTGGCGGGGCCAGTATACGCCGCGCAAGGTCAAAGCCTCACTGCTGCTGAGGACGAGGAACTCCAGCGAAGCGGCTGAGCAGCAGCCAGCCTGGGAACGCCTGCACCAGCTTGCGTGGCCCGGAAAGTTTGATTGCCCGTTCACGCACGGCCGAGGCAAGCGGAGCATCGCCCAGCCACACGTGCGTGAAAGTGCGCAGATCGGCCTCGACGCACAGATCGACCTCCTGGCCGGGATCCGTGACGCACAGCTCGACCTCCGGCCGCTCGAGCACGAGCCAGTAGTTGTGCGGCCCGCGGCGCTTGCGCGGCACGCCGCTGAACGAAAACAGCACGACGACGTGCTGCTCGGGAATCCGCTCGCGATCGAGCCGGTGATGCAGCTGCCACATCAGAAAATCCGCATCGAGATTCTGCGTATCGACGCGCACCGACCAGCGCTGGCCCCAGGTCCCCAGCGCATCGATCAGGC
>CADEEJ010000051.1:0-2205 GCA_902826315.1 uncultured Steroidobacter sp. | reverse complement strand
TTCCTGTACTGATAAAGTAGCCTGCCGTGGACCCCGCTGTAGCCAGAGTATTCGCCGCCTATCCGCCGAAGCTGCGCAAGCGGCTGCTTGCCGTGCGGAAGATGATTTTCGAGGTTGCGAAGCAGACTGAAGGCGTCGGCAAGCTGCAGGAAACGCTGAAGTGGGGCGAGCCGGCTTACGTCACGGCCGAAACCGGCAGTGGCAGCACGATCCGCATCAGCCGACACAAAAAGCAGGATGGGCAGTACGCGATCTATTTTCACTGCCAGACGACGCTGGTCGACTCGTTTCGGGGCCTGTTCCCCAAGACCTTCAAGTTCGAAGGCAATCGTTGCATCGTCCTTGACGAGAGCGAGCACGTGCCGGCGCCGGAGCTGAAGATCTGCATCGGCATGGCACTGACCTATCACCAGCGGCGAGGGCGGACATGAGGGCCGGCATTCCGATAGTGATGGCGATGATCGGTGCGCTGTCGATCGCAACTGCGAGACCGGCGCTTGCCGCCGAGCTCGACTACGACGAGACGATTATTCTGGACGCCGAGGCGCTTGCGGAAACTGGAATCAAGCCGGCGTATGAGCAGCTGCTGCCCCGACTGAAGAAATACGTTGCATCGCCAGCCGCAGTGAGCGAACGCATCGACAACGACGTTCCCAGCTATTCCGTGAGCTGCCTGGGCAAGCGCTATTCGATCTACGACAAGGGCGACCAGGACGAGAGCTGGGGCAGAGCGACATTCGCGCTGTTCGACATAGTGAATCGGCAGTTGGCGAAGACGCCGTATCGGTTCTTTGCCATCAATGGCGGCAACGACCTCGGTGGCATGTTCCTCACGCCCGCGCAGGCGGAAGCCGCGCAGAAGTCGCTGCCACGTCGACAGGATTGGCCCTACCTCCCCGACGCCAGCAAGCCTTGGCACGGGCAGTACCACTGAGCAACGGGACGTGGCGATAGATTTCGAGCTGCTGCTGGCATTTGCGATCCTCGCGGTGTTCATCGTCGTGTCGGTACTCGAGCGTCGCGCGAAAGCAGCACGCGCGCGTGCGGCCGCAGCGGCGCCGCCACCTCGCTTTCCCGTTTTCGTGAAAGTGCCGGAGACGTACGCGAGTCCTCTCGACACTGCGCTTCGGCGCGAAAATCTCGGCGATGCGATGAGCAGCGACGTGGGCGTGAAAGTGGAATTGACGGATCGGGTGCGCGGTCTGCCGTTTCTGAAGCGCGAGCTGCTGCGGCTCGGTGCTCCGAAGGACACCCCGCTGGAGTTCGTGCACTTCGGCACGCGTGTGACCGAGTCGCTCAGGCAGATGGAGCTCGAAGCGGGCACGCGCTATCGCGTCATCAAGGCGTTCACGGACCACGATCGCGACGTTCATCCGGAAGGCGAGGAGTGGACGTTTCTGCGCTCCTCGTTCGTGCCGTACCACTCAGGCATGTCGTGGTTCGTCTCGTTCGACGGCGTCGCGGAAACTCATATCCGCCTGCAGTCGATCCCCGAGGAGCAGGGCGAAATCCTCGACAATCTCGCGGACTATCTCGTCGCCGTCTGATGCGGAACTCTTGCGCCGGTCACGCCTTCTTTCAGTCTCGATAGAAGGAGGTGTGCGATGCCGGAAATCAGCAACGCGAAGGTGGTCATTCTCGCGACACACGGGTTCGAGCAGTCCGAGCTGCAAGTACCGTTGCAGAAGCTGCGGGATGCGGGCGCACAGGTCGTGGTCGCATCGCCGGAGCAAGGTGAGATCCGCGGCTGGAAGAACAAGGACTGGGGCGACAGCGTGCCGGTCGACAAGTCGCTCGACGAAGTGCGCGCCGACGATTACGACGCACTCGTCCTGCCCGGCGGCCAGATCAATCCCGATCTGCTGCGTGTCGACGCCAAGGCGCTGCAGCTCATTCGAGATTTCCTCGACGCGGGCAAAGTCGTTGCCGCGGTCTGTCACGCGCCGTGGCTGCTGATCGAAGTCGGTGCGGTGCGCGGACGGCAAGTAACGTCCTACAAGTCGATCAAGACCGACTTGATCAACGCGGGCGGCAGATGGATCGATCGCGAGGTCGTCACCGACATGGGCATCATCACGAGCCGCGATCCCGGCGACCTCGATGCCTTCTGCGCAAAGATCATCGACGAGATCCAGGAAGGCGGTCACGCACGGCAACGCGCCGCGCGAGCGAAGGGCGAGCAGCGGCCAAGCAGTCATTGATTCG
>CADEEJ010000050.1:16210-24143 GCA_902826315.1 uncultured Steroidobacter sp. | reverse complement strand
GTGTGCGCGGCAACTTCGACCATCAGCAGAGCGCGGCGATGCACGCCGACTTTGCGATAGGCGTGCAGCAAGTGTTTCTTCACCGTGTCCTCGGCGATGCCGAGAGCCTGCGCGATTTGCTTGTTGGTCATCCCCTGCAACAACAACGCCAGGACCTGCTGCTCCCGGGCAGTGCACAGACGTGCGACGTTCTGCGTATTCAGTTCGCCGGTGGGCGGCCTGGCCCGATCCTGCAGCCGCCGATCCGACTGGCGGCGGTCGTTCCTGCGACGCTCGACCCATGGCCAGCCGGACCGCGCCGGCGGCACTGCGGCGAGCAGGTTATGTCCGTTGCGATTTGCTTCCGGGATCTTCGACACGTTCAGCCCCACCTGCGGCGCCAGGCCGGCGCTTTTTCTTGTTGCTCCTTTCGTGGAACACGGATGAGCGCGCCGAATGGATCCCTTTGTGACGAAGCGCGCCGAATCCGGGCCGCCCCGGTCTAGGGCTCCGGCGCCGCCGACCGCAGTACTGGGGCGACAAGCTGGCACAGCGCGGCGTCGTGGTCGTGACTATTGCGTATCAGTGCCAGGTAGTTTCCTGGCTTTCGATCCACTCGATGCTGGCGAGATCGAGGTCAGGGCATCCGCGAGGTCTAACGGTTTCTCGCGGATGCGCCTGATCGGGCGTCGGACTCGATCAGCCGTCGGACTTACGGACCTGCAGCGAGTTCTTCACGTCCTTCACGCCGCCCACGTTCTTGGCCAACTCGGTGGCCCGCGAGCGAGCCTCTTCCGAATCGACGGAGCCGCTCAGCTGCACCGTCCCTTTGAAGGTTTCCACGTTGATCTGATAGGCCTTGGTGACCTCGTCATCGACCAACCGCGCCTTCACTTTGGCCGTCACGACCGCGTCGTCGACTGCCTCTCCGGATGTCTGCTGATTCGCCGCGGCCGGCTGGCCCGGTGCCGCTGGCTGACGAGTTGCGGCTGGCTCGCGGGCAGGCGTGGATCGCTCACTGTCCGTGACACATCCGGCCATGACACTGGAACCCAATGCTGCTGCTACGAGCAGCGCTCTGGTGAGAAGTTGCGTCACGTTGCAGTCTCCTATCGGTTCGCTTTCGCGGTTTGCTTCGTCTGGTCGAGCGCTTTATCCGCAGTATCCTTGCAGTCCTGCTGCGCCTGACCCTCGAGGGCCTCGCACTTCTCGACAGCGACTTTGTGGTCCGCTTCGGCCTGCGCGATCACGATCTTCGATTTGCCCTTGTCGTAGGCTTCGTTGGCATCGTGCGCCTGCTTGGCTACTTCATCGGTATCGTGGTCAGCGATCGCATCGGCGACCTGCTTGTCGGCGTCTGCGCCGGCTTGCTGCGCGTCGGCCTGCGCATCGGCAACGTCGCGCTGACCTTCCGCTTGAGCCTTTTCTACATCGCCCGCCACTTCGGCGGGCGTCTCGGCTGTGTTTCAACCGGTCACTAATGTTTCTGCGGCGGCGAGCGCGCACAGTGTCTTGAGATACATATATAAGTCCTCTGTGAACTGTCGAGAGAACGCCGCTGAAGAGCGGACGGTTCCTACAGGGACCCCGCAATGACTGAGAGTCGATTGGGTAGTCGGCGTCGCTTATGCTGACGCATGCGACGCGCCGCTCACGCTGTACGTTTTACGTGTCTTTGTGTGTTGGCGCTGCTTGGCGCGGCGCCTGCGCGTGCGGCCGATCCGCTGACCTGGAGTGTCGAGTCCACGCAACCTGCGCGGTTCGTGGCAGTCCACGGTCGCCGCTCGGCAATCTTCGGTTACTCGGAGAACGGGCTGGAAGTCTGGGCGTACCCGCTGCAGCTGGTCGATTCTTTCAGCGTCGCATTTCGTCCGGAGCACGCCACGACGGAGACTGACGGGCGACGTGTGCTCCGTCGCATCGACTATCGACCGGACTCTGTGACTCGCATCTACGTCGGACCCGACTACGTCGTACGCGAAAAGCTGTTCGTGCCGCTGGACACACCGGGCGCAATCCTGAGCTACGAAGTAGAAGGCCGGCGTCCGGTCGACATCATGATCCGCTTCACGCCCGTGCTGAATCTCATGTGGCCGGGCGGCATCGGCGGGCAGGAAACTGCTTGGAACGCCGCGGCTTCCGGCTACTTGCTCACCGAGCCTCTGCGCCGCTACACAGCCCTTGTTGCATCGCCGGACATCGTCGCGCACGACGAGACGCTGAATGTGACTCGAGCGGTCAGCGATTCTCGCGGTGTGGCGTTCACGATTCGTGCTCGTAGCGATCGCACGGCGGTGGTTGTCGTGGCTGCAGGGGTTTCCGGAGAGGACCCCGTCAAGATGGCGAAAGAGTTATTGAGCGCGCGCAGCGAGCTCGAAAGCGCAGCCGTCCGGCACTACGAGAACGTGCTGACGCAGGGATTGCAGATCGAAACGCCCGATCCCGAAGTGAACCGCGCATTGACGTGGGCGCAGCTCGCCCTGGAGCAGGCTTGGGTCTGCAATCCCGATCTGGGCTGCGGACAAGTCGCGGGCTACGGACCCTCGCGCAAGGCACGCCGTCCGCAGTACGACTGGTTCTTCGCCGGCGACGGAATGGTCGCAATGCGCGCGTTGCTCGCCGCCGGGCGCTACGAGCGCGCGCGCGAGGAGCTCGAATTCATTCTTCGATTCCAGGATCCCAAGACCGGAATGATCTGGCACGAGCTGTCGCAGAGTGCGCGCGTGATCGAGTGGAGCAAGTATCCCTACATGTTCGTGCACGTCGAGCTGAGCTTCGACTTTCTCGACCTGGTTGCCGACTACTATTCGGTCACCGGAGATCTGCAGTTCGTGAAGCGGCACTGGGCCGCGATCGAGTCTGCATATCGCTACTGCCGGTCGGTGCTCGATGCGAAGGATGGCCTGCCGCGCATTCCAGCCGACAAGCAAGGTAACAACGAGCAGGATGCGCTGAGCGACGAGCTGACGCTGTCGGCGGGCTGGGTGGCTGCTTCGGAGGCGTACGCCGCGCTCGCGACCGCAACTGAACGGCGCGCCGCTGCACGATCGGCTCTCGATGCAAGCAAGCGGGGACGTCAGGCCATAGGTGCAAAGTATTGGGACGAGCGCCGGAACTTCTGGATCAGTGGGCACACGCGAACCGGCGCGCCCGTGATGGATAGAGATATCCGACCCGTGAGCGTCGTGCGAGAAGGGTTGTTCTCTGCCGAGCAGCGCGCTGTCGCGCTCGATCAGATCGCATCAGCCGACTTTCAGACGGACTGGGGCACGCGCAGCAAGGCGTCGAGCGATCCGACCTACGACCCGAACCTGTACTCGAGCGGCAGCGTGTGGGCGCTCGGTACCGCGGGCGTGGCAAGCGCGTTCTGGGCCGAGCACCGGCCCGCCACCGCGCTGCCGATCTGGAGTGCGCTCGTGCCGTGGAGCTCGCTCGATTCGCCGGGACACATGCACGAAGTGCTCGCGGGCGATTTCTATCACGAGGAGTTGGAATCCGTGCCGGAGCAGACATGGTCGTCCGCATCCTTCCTGACTGCGGCGGTCGAGGGATTGCTGGGATTGCGCGTCGATGGTGGAGCGCGACAGCTGCGCTTCGCTCCACATCTTCCAGTCGCATGGAATACGGTCTCTTTGCGGCGTGTCCGTGTGGGCGAGTCCACTCTGACGCTCGACCTCACGCACAGCGCCGGCGAAGTGACGCTACGTATCAGGAACGAAGGTGCGCCGGTGAAGATGTCGTTCGAGCCCGAACTGCCGCTCGGAGCCAAGGTGCGCAACGCCCATCTTGGCGCGAGGGAGATCGCAGCAAGTCTCACGCAGCAGACGCAGGACACTCACGCACGCGTCGAGTTCGATGTGCCTCGCGGTGAGACAGTGCTGGGCATCGGCTACGACGGAGGCGTCGCGATCGCTCTCGCCACGCCGCGCCCGGTCATTGGCGAGGCGAGCCACGCGCCGAAGATCATCGGTGTCGGCCTGAGGGATCGCGTTTACACGGTGGAGATCGATCGCACGAACGGGGAGCCGGTGCACTTCGAGCTTCGCACGCCGTGGAAAATCGAAAACGTGCAGGGCGCGAAGCTCGAGACTCTGGCGCCCTCTTCGTACGGTCTCACCATCGATGCAACGCCCGGCAGTGCCAAAGGCGTGTACCGGCGAAGCAAGGTGCTCGTGACGTTGGGTACCTGAAGCACGTCGCAGCGCCGTGCTGTTTCATCGGCGTAGTGTGCCCTCGCGTATCGAACTGCTACAACTGTTCTACTAGTCGGGATCGCGGGCCGCTCTCAAGATCGCCCGCATGCAGCGGCCCGTTGTGCTTCGGTATCGATCCCCGCGACCCGCGGTCACTTCGGGTCTGCTGTTCATTCTGCTGGCGATCAGCGGATGCGGCAG
Source organism: uncultured Steroidobacter sp. (assembly GCA_902826315.1). Classification (GTDB taxonomy): domain Bacteria; phylum Pseudomonadota; class Gammaproteobacteria; order Steroidobacterales; family Steroidobacteraceae; genus Steroidobacter. The sequence continues at coordinate 19,770 of CADEEJ010000050.1, read as the reverse complement.
CGGCGGCGGCGGAACCAGTGGCGGCGGCAGCGATGACGGCGGCTCCGGAGGCGGTGTAGCGCGTGCCGCTACGTGGGCGAAGTCATTCGGCGGCCCGGCGCGCGAGCAGGCGACGGCCGCAACGGCACTGGCCGACGGCGGCTACATTTTCGGCGGCATCTTCAACAACCGCGGCTTCGGCGGCGGCCGCAGCTTTGGTTTTCAGGGAGGCGGCACCGACGGCGATGCATGGATCGTCGCGTTGGATTCGCTCGGCGACGTCAGATGGCAGCGGAGTTATGGCTTGCGTGCGGCCAGCCTGCCGGACTCCGCGACTGCTTATCTCGCTGTGCGTCCGGCGCTGGATGGTGGCGGCACATGGCTCGCCGGTCGCGTCGCTGCCGCCAACAGTTTCGAGAGCGCCTATACCGAGCGTCCGTTCGACCTGCTGATCACGCGCCTCGACGGCGCCGACCAGGTGCGATTCTCGACTGCTTACGACAGCGGTCCGTTTCCGTCATTCCCCTACTTCTTCAGCGACGAGCAGCAAACCTCGGAAGCAGTCGACGACCTCGGCACCGACCTCTGGCCCACGAGCGACGGCGGTGCGGTAGTCGCCACTGCGGTGGAGGCTTTCGTGCGCGTCGACGGTCGGGGCGAAGTCGCGCGCGCAGTGTGGGTGCTGAAGGTGAATGCCGCCGGCGAGCGGGAGTGGTCGACATTCGTCGGTGCCGATGAGTTCGTCGGCTTCAATGGCAGGCTGGGCTATGGCTACGAGCGCAGCTACTACCGTGGCGACGGCCCGCACTCGGTGCAGATCCGTGCCGAGCCGGGCGGCGGTGCCATTCTCGCCTACGGTATCGATACGCCGGACGCAGATGAGGAGCGAGCGATACGCACGGGACGCATGGACGTCGTGCGCCTCGACCCGGGCAATCAGTCGATCCGCTGGCGCGTACGCTTCGGCGACTCCGACGTACCGAAAGACCTGCTGGTCGTCGACGACGATCGCAACGGCGTGCTCGACGGCGTGCTGGTTGGAGGCATCACGGACGTCGACGACAGCTTTGCACAACCCAGGCAGGGCGTCGTGCGCTTCCTCGACGCTCAAGACGGCGACGAGCGCTGGCGCAGCGACATGGGAGAAAGCGTCATCGGTCTCGCTGCGGCTTGCGTCCCTGTCTTGTGCGCATACGCAGCGCTGCTGAGCGACGGCGAGCGACGCGATCAATCCTTCGTGCGCAGGCTCGACATCGGCAACGGCAGCACGATCGCCGAGCACGAGCTCCCCGACGAAACCGCGGTGCATATCCGCGCGGTGCCCAACCTCGTGCGCTTTCAGGTGCTCACGAAGCCGGATCCGAGCGAGTTGCGCCTGCGAGTACTCGATGCGGCCCCGTCGCTGCCAATCGTCAGCGAGACGAGCTTGGCCGCACCGACGGAATCGCTGGTCGCCGATACGGGCACCGGTTACCTCGGTCTCTCAGGCGAAAGCCGGGGCACGCGACGACTGCTGCGGCTGAGTAACAGCGGAGTCGCGACGCTGTCCGCTGCGATCAATGACCCGGACGATCCGCGCGTCGAAAGCGCCTACGCCATTCAGGCGCTACGCAATGCCGCCGGCACGCTGGACATCGGCTTTCTCGCGGCCGCGGAGATGCTGTCAGGCAAAGATCCGGTGCAGCGTTCGGTTCTGCTCCTGCGCCTGACTCTCGACGGCGCGATTCTCTGGCAGCAACGACTCGAAGGCTTCTCCTTCAACTATCCGCAGCTCGACCCGCGCGCCTTCGCGGGCCCGGTCGATCTGCTGGCGCCTGCTCGCGACGGCGGGTTTTTCCTCGGTGGCTACGCGCTCGGCTGGGGGCGCGTGGTCAAGGTCGACGCCAACGGCGCGATTCAATGGAGCACGCCACCGCTATCGCCGGAACCGGGCTGGGAAGTGCGGGCAATTCGCACGACGCCCGACGGTGGTGTGATCGTCGCCGGCGGACAGTTGGACACCGACTTGGCTCGCTCGTGGGTAGCGCGCCTCGACAGCAATGGCGCCGTACAGTGGCAGCATCGATACGATAGCCAGTCGTTCTTCGATCCTGGCTTTTTCGCGACTGATCTGCGCGTGACTCCCGACGGCGGCGCGCTGCTCGCGGGAGTCACGCGATTCGGCTCGATTGGCGCAGTACGGATCGATGCCGATGGAGCTTTGCGACGAGCGCGACAGTACTCGACGCTCGCTCCAACGGACACCAACAGCAACGTACGCGTCGCTACGACCGCGAACGGCTGGGCGCTTGCCACTGCAGTTGTGCGCCGAGCCTCTGAGGAAGCCGAGGAAACACCAGCGGCGACAGGCCGCAACAACGTGCTGACGCTGGAGATCGCGGGTGACAGCGCGGCGCGGCCGGGGTCGGTCCGCTGGGGACGTCTGCACGGAGGATTGCAGGATGAAGTGGTGCACGGCCTCGAGGCACTTGCGGACGGCGGCCTGCTGATCAGCGCCCAATCCGATTCGATGGGCGAATTCACGGAGGCATGGATGCTGCGCGTCGGCGCCGATGGGCGCATTGCTGACGGCTGCAATGCTGACCTGGGTGAAAGCATTCTGACTGCGGCAGACATCGCGCTGGCACGCATCGCCTACACGCCAGCCGGAACGCCTGACGAACTACGACCGGCTCCGATTACCGCGGTGACCACGAATGTCATCGTCGAACAACCTGCGAACGTCGTCGTCGCACGTCAGTGTTCCGGCACTGCCAACAACAATCCTCCGAACGCCAACGCGCCGCGACTGACCGTGCGACAGGCGGGTTCACTCACTGGCGTCGTAACCAGCGTACCGTCCGGCATCGTCTGCGGCACGCTCGGTGGCGGCGTCTGCTCGGGTGAGTTTGCGCGCAACTCGCTGGTCACGTTGCGCGTGGATCGCGGCTCGGTCGACGAGTTCTCCGCTTGGGGATCGGGCTGCGAGACGACCAGCGGCCTGTTCGGCGACACGTGCTCCGTGCGACTCGATGCCGACAAGACGATCGATGTGTTCTTCGGCGACGGCGCGCCACCAGCGCCACCGCCGCACACATTGAATGTGTCGCTCGCAGGAACTGGAGCCGGCAGCGTGATCAGCACGCCCGCAGGAATTGCCTGCGGCACCGACTGTTCCGAAGTGTTCACGACGTCCGACCAGGTCGTCACGCTCAGAGCCGACGGCGAGTTCGCGAGCTGGAATGGCTGCGATTCCGTCACCGCCAACCGCTGCACCGTGACGATGAACCGCTCTCGCAACGTCACCGCAACCTTCGTTGCCGGCGCGCCCTCGATCTTCCTGCTGTCGGTGCAGAAGAATGGCGACGGCAGCGGCGTGGTGCTGAGCAGCCCCGGCGGCCTCGAATGCGGCTTCATATGCATTGCCACTTTCCAGGCAGGCGCGGTCGTCACGCTGACTGCCAACGCCACCGGCGGCAGCCAGGCCCTGGGCTTCACGGGCTGCGATCAAGTGACCAGCGGGAACCGCTGCACCCTGACGATGGATCGATCGCGCACGGTCACGGCCACCTTCGCTACCGCTCAATCGATAGGGCTCTGAC
>CADEEJ010000050.1:10974-16110 GCA_902826315.1 uncultured Steroidobacter sp. | reverse complement strand
TCCAGATTGTTGTCATGCGCCGCCAGTGCGAACAGCAGCAGCCCGAGCTCATGGAACTCACCGGGCGCGCAAGCGCAGACCAGTCTTTTCGGCGTCGCCAGCCGGCGGCGATGGTGGAGACGCGCGCCCAGCTTGTTGCGCGTGTAAATAGTGAAGAAGTGCTCTTCGGCCACGCTGCCCTCGGTCGACTTCCAGCGTCGCCCCAACTCTTCGAGCACCGGGACGAACAACTTGCGCGTCACGGCCTCGATGGGCTGCAACGCCAGAGCCGACTCATAGATCGCGTCCAGTGCCACCTCGTCGAAGCGCACGATCGCTGCAACGACCTGGTTGCGCAGCGCCGCCCACACGTCAGTACTGGCCGGTGCCGCCGTGCCTCGCAACGCTCGCGCGGCTGACCCGATCGAGACTCCGCGCTCCAGCATCGCGACAGCCTGATTGATCTGATCCACGTTCGCCTGCGTGTAGAGCCGGTGACCGCCGGGCGTGCGAACAGGCTTGATGAAGCCATAGCGCCGCTCCCACGCACGCAGCGTGATCGGATTCATGCCGGTCAAGGCGCATACGGTGCGGATCGGAAACGTCTGCTGGCGGTTGCTGTACATGTTCAAATCTTGTGCACGGATTTGGTCGGGCGGCCCTTTTGCCTGGATTTGAGCGTTATGATCCAATCCATGCAAGCAGGTGAAATTGTACAAGGATGAGCAGGCGACGTCGGCAGAAAGAGAGCGAGCGGCTGCGTGTCGATCAATCCCTCGCAGAGGAACGGGCGCGGCTGTGGGCCGAGCGTGCATCAGCCACACGCCGGGCCGGGCGCGCTACGAATGCGAACCGCTGCGAGGACAAGGCGCGCGACTGGTCGGCGAGGGCCCGCCAGATCGAGCGACAGCGCGCAGACGTGCCGATCGAGAAATAGCTCCGCTCGCGCGTACGGAGCCCTGTGCTGATTGTGTGTACATTTTGTATAAGTTAGTGTCGCGCCTCGCGTACGCATCCGCAGCGCCCTGGCCGGCGTATAGGGGAGCACCATGAGCTACGCGACGCGGCAGGCAATCAACTGGACCGAACAAGGGCTGGTGCCCGACCGAGTCGTCCGCAGCGCGATCCGCCGCTTGCTGCGCGCCAGGCTCGCCGAGCTGCGGGCCGACGATGCGGAGCACGTCGCCGAGGAGACGGCACGCTTCGTCGCCGAGATGGATCGGTCGCCGATCGCACTCCTGCCGCACAAGGCGAACGAGCAGCACTACGAATTGCCCGCTGACTTCTTCGTCGAGGTGCTCGGCCCGCATCGCAAGTACAGCGCGTGCTGCTGGAACGCCGGGGTCGAATCGCTCGGCGCCGCCGAGGAGGCTGCGCTGGACATAACCTGCCAGCGTGCCGAGCTGGCCGACGGTCAGCGCATCCTCGAGCTGGGATGCGGCTGGGGCTCCCTCACCTTATATATGGCGTCGCGCTACCCGGCTGCCTCGATCGTCGCGGTCTCCAACTCGCTGCCCCAGCGCGAGTTCATCCTCGGCGAAGCGCGCCGGCGCGGAATCGGCAACATCGAAGTGCTGACGCGCGACATGAACGACTTCGACATCGACAGCCGCTTCGACCGCGTCGTGTCGGTCGAGATGTTCGAGCACATGCGCAACTACCGGCGCCTGTTCGCGAGCGTGAACCGCTGGCTGACGCCGCAGGGAAAGTTCTTCCTGCACATCTTCGTGCACCGTTGCGTGCCCTACTCCTTCGTCGATCGCGACGCCAACGACTGGATGAGCCGCCACTTCTTCTCCGGCGGCATCATGCCGAGCGCCGGCCTGCCGCTGCACTTCCAGGATCACTTGTCCTTGCAACGGCAGTGGGCCTGGAGCGGCAATCACTACGCGCGCACGGCCAACGCGTGGCTCGCCAATCTCGACGAGCGCCGGGCACGCGTCCGTCCGATCCTGGCGCAGGTCTACGGCCTCGACCAGGCGGACATCTGGTTGCAGCGCTGGCGCATCTTCTTCATGGCGTGTGCCGAGCTCTGGGGCTTCGATGAGGGCCGGGAGTGGTTCGTCAGTCATTACCTGTTCGCGCCGCGAGCGGCCAACTGACGCCGCGCGATGCTTACCCTCTACAACATTGTCGCCTACCAGGTCGCTTGGTTCGCTTGCGTGCTCACTGCGGCATACGGAGTGCCTTGGATCGGTGCCGCCACTGCACTCGCCGTGGTAGCCGCGCACGTTACCTTGATCGACAAGAGCCCCGCGGAGCGCAAGCTGATCGTAGTCGCCTTGGTCGTCGGCCTCGTCGTCGATTCCACGCTGTTACGCAGCGGCGCGCTACGGTTTGTCTCCGGTACCTGGCCCGAAGGCTTTGCGCCTTATTGGATGCTGAGCCTGTGGGCCGCGTTCGCCACCACGCTGAATCATTCGCTGCGCTGGGTCATGCACAGGCCCCTGGTCGCTACCCTGCTCGGCGCGATCGGCGGACCGCTCGCATATCTCGCCGGCGCGAAGCTCGGCGCGTTGCACCTGCCATCGCTGCAGACTGCGCTGCCGCTGATCGGCGTTGCGTGGGGAATCGCGACGCTGGTGCTATCGCTGCTTGCGATGCGCCTGCAACCGGCGCCGCTACCCAAGTCATTAGCCGCAACCGCGCTGGGCACGATCATGATCTCGACCCTGGGCGGCTGCCAGTCCGCGCAGGCGCCGATCGCAACCGCGCCGCGTGTCGACCTGCAACGCTTCATGGGTGACTGGTACGTCATCGGCAACATCCCCACGTTCATCGAGCGCGACGTCTACAACGCTGTGGAGTCCTACCGGCTCGACAGCGACGGCACGATCGACACGACGTTCACCTTCAACAAGGGCGCATTCGACGGCCCAGCGAAGAAATACACTCCGCGCGGCTTCGTGCGCGACACCGAGACGAACGCGGTCTGGGGCATGCAGTTCATCTGGCCGATCAAGGCCGACTACCGCATCCTGTACGTCAGCGAACAATACGAGCACACGATCGTCGGCCGGGAGGCGCGCGATTACGTGTGGATCATGGCGCGCACGCCGCTGATCGCGGACAGCGATTATCAGGCGTTGCTCGCGATGGTCGAGCGCGCAGGCTACGACATCAGCAAGGTGCGCCGGGTGCCGCAACAGCCGAAGAGCGAAACCCATGCTCAGTAAACGATCATTGCTGACGTGGTTCGACAACACGACGGTGACAGATTCGCAGCAGTTCGAACGCCGTATCGAATGGCTGCGAACGTTGCCCTTCATCGGCATGCATCTGATGTGTTTCGGCGTGATCTGGGTAGGCGTCAGCAGCACTGCCCTGATCGTAGCGGCCGCGCTCTATGTTTTGCGATTGGTCGCGATCACAGCGTTTTATCACCGCTATTTTTCGCACCGGACCTTCCGCACCTCGCGGGCACTGCAGTTCGTGTTCGCACTGATCGGCACGATGGCCGTGCAGCGCGGGCCGCTGTGGTGGGCCGCTCATCATCGCCACCATCACGCCCACGCGGACGAAAAGAATGACAGCCACTCCCCATCGCAGCACGGCTTCTGGTGGAGCCACGTGGGCTGGTTCATGAACCGTTCCAACTTCCGGACGCGCAGCGAGCTGATCCAGGACCTGATGCGCTATCCGGAGCTGCGCTTACTCGATCGCTTCGACATCGTGCCGCCCATTGCGCTGGCGGCAGTGTTGTTCTTTGCCGGCGGCGCACAGTTGCTGATCTGGGGATTTTTCATCTCGACGGTGCTGCTCCATCACGTGACGTTCACCGTCAACTCGCTGGCGCACCGTTTCGGCCGCCGGCGCTACGCCACCAGCGACGACAGCCGTAACAACTGGTGGATCGCGCTGCTGACGTTCGGCGAGGGCTGGCACAACAATCACCACCACTTTCCCGGATCGGTCCGCCAGGGGTTCTACTGGTGGGAGATCGACCTGACGTACTACCTGCTGCGCGCGATGGCGGCATGCGGGTTGGTCTGGGATCTGAAGAGTGTGCCGGCGCGCTTCCGGGATGCCCGCCGATGAAGATCGCCATCGTCGGCAGCGGCATTGCAGGCAACGTCGCGGCACATCACCTGCACCGCGAGCACGAAATCACGATGTTCGAGGCCGCGGCGCACGTCGGCGGCCACACGCACACTCACGAGGTGGAGCACGAGGGCCGATCGATTGCCGTCGACACGGGCTTCATCGTGTTCAACCACCGCACCTATCCCAACTTCCTCGCCTTGCTCGAAGAGCTCGGCGTTGCAAGCCAGCCGAGCGAGATGACCTTTTCCGTGCAGTGCGCAGCCACCGGGCTGGAGTACAACGGCACGACGCTCAACAGCCTGTTCGCGCAGCGTACCAACCTGCTGCGGCCGGCATTCTGGCGCATGATTCGCGACATCCTGCGCTTCAATCGCGAAGCGCCCGCCTTGCTCGACCCGGCGCATCGGCCGATCTCGTTGGCCGACTACCTGGCCGAGCAGCGTTACTCGCGGCAATTCGTCGAGCACTACGTGGTGCCGATGGGCGCGGCGATCTGGAGTGCGAGCCCGGCTACGTTGCGGCAGTTTCCCGCGAGTTACCTGGTGCGCTTCTTCCACAACCACGGCATGTTGTCCGTGAACGATCGCCCGCAGTGGCGCACGATTTGCGGCGGCTCGGCACGCTATGTCGACAAGCTCGTCGCGCCTTTCCGTCATCGGATCCGCCTGAACACGCCCGTCACAGCGGTGCATCGGACCGCAGCTGGAGTCGTCGTCAAGGCGGCGGGCTGCGAGCCCGAGCGCTATGACCGCGTGTTCTTCGCCTGCCACAGCGATCAGGCGCTGCGGCTCCTTACCGATGCGAGCGAAGCAGAGCGGGAGGTTCTGGGTGCGATCCGCTATCAGCGCAACGACGTGATCTTGCACACGGACACCAGCCTGCTGCCGCGGCGCCGGCTCGCGTGGGCCGCGTGGAATTATCATCGGCTCGAGCATGAGTCGGAGCACGTCGCCGTCACCTACAACATGAACCTGCTGCAGAGTCTGCAAACGCAGGTGCCGCTCCTGGTGACGTTGAACCTGACCGACCGGATCGACCCGTCGCAGATCATCCGCCGGCTCTCGTACGAGCATCCGATCCACACGCCGGCAGCCATCGCCGCGCAGGCGCGGC
>CADEEJ010000050.1:3696-10874 GCA_902826315.1 uncultured Steroidobacter sp. | reverse complement strand
CTCTCGTACGAGCATCCGATCCACACGCCGGCAGCCATCGCCGCGCAGGCGCGGCACGCTGAGATCAACGGCGCCGATCGCGCTTACTTCTGCGGCGCGTACTGGCGTTTCGGTTTCCACGAGGATGGAGTCGTGAGCGCGCTCGATGCGCTCGAACACTTCCGTCGCGAGCATCATGCACAGCGCGCTCTACACCGGACTGCTTAGGCATCGGCGGTTCGCGCCGCGCCGGCACGAGTTCAGCTATCGGCTGTTCATGGCCTACGTGGACCTCGCCGAGCTGCAGGAAGTGTTCCGCGGGCGCTGGCTGTGGTCGGCCGCACGACCTGCAATCGCCTGGCTGCGCCGCCGCGATTATCTCGGCGACCCGACGGTTTCGCTCGACACTGCCGTGCGCGACCGCGTTGCTGCCGAGACCGGCGTGCGGCCCGACGGTCCGATTCGCATGCTGACTCACCTGCGCTATTTCGGCATCGGCTTCAATCCAGTCACGTTCTACTACTGCTTCGATCGCGAAGACCGCCGCGTCCAATCCATCGTGGCCGAAATCACCAACACACCGTGGAACGAGCGCCACGCCTACGTGCTGCCGGACGTGGGACCCGCTGAAGTGCTGCGCTACCGGCTGGGCAAGGAGTTTCACGTCTCGCCGTTCCTGCCGATGGATCTGCGCTACGACTGGCGCTTCAGCCAGCCCGGCGAGCGTCTCTCGGTGCACATGGAGGATCTGCAGGACGACAGCAAGATCTTCGATGCCACTCTCACGCTGGAGCGTCGCGAGATCAGCGGCGCTGCGCTCGCCACGGCACTGATCGCCTTTCCCTTCATGACGGCGCGCGTCGTCGTCGCGATCTACTGGCAGGCATTGCGGCTGTGGCTCAAACGCATTCCGTTCCATTCTCATCCAGAGAGAACTCATGACCACACAAGCGACCTCCGCGCGTGATCCGTCACGCGTCGCCGGCGACGCTTTTCGCTCGATCGACTCGCTCGCCAAGCGCGCAGTGCTCGGCAAGCTGACGCAGCTGCAAGGCGGGCAGCTCGTGATCGCCGACGCCGGCGAGCGCTATCGCTTCGGTGCGGTCAGCGAAGAGCTCGCGGAGCCGATCGTCGTGCATGTTCACGACGCGCGCTTCTATGGCGACGTGGCGCTCGGCGGCTCGGTCGGTGCGGGCGAAGCGTACATGCAGGGGCACTGGAGCACCGCACAGCTGGTCGAGCTGGTTCGATTGCTGGTGCTCAACATGAATGTCCTCGATTCTCTCGAAGGCGGCTTCGCGCGACTGACCGCGCCGCTGCGCAAGGCACTGCACGCCATCCGCCGCAACACTCGCGCAGGATCGCGCAAGAACATCGCCGCGCACTACGACCTCGGCAACGAATTCTTTCGCCTGTTCCTCGACGAGACGATGATGTACTCGTCCGCGACGTTCACGCGTCCCGAGATGTCGCTGCACGAAGCGCAGCTGGCGCGGCTCGACGGCATCTGCCGCAAGCTCGACCTGCGTCCGGGCGAGCATGTCGTCGAGATCGGCACCGGCTGGGGCGGCTTCGCGCTGCACGCCGCGCAGAACTATGGATGCAAGGTGACGACCACCACGATCTCGCAAGAGCAATACAACCTTGCTCGCGAGCGCGTGAGTCAGGCCGGGCTGGACAGCCGCATCGAAGTGATCTGCAGCGACTACCGCGATCTCTGCGGCAGCTATGACAAGCTGGTGTCCATTGAGATGATCGAGGCGATCGGCCATCGGTACTTCGACACCTACTTCGCCCAGTGCAGCCGCCTGCTGAAACCACAGGGCGCCATGCTGCTGCAGGCGATCACGATCGCGGACCAACGCTACGAGAGCGCCAAGCGCTCGGTCGATTTCATCCAGCGTTATATCTTCCCGGGAAGCTGCCTGCCTTCGGTCAGCGCGCTGAGCGCATCGATCGCACGCGCCAGCGACATGCGCGTGTTTCACCTCGAAGATATTGGCCCGCACTACGCGCGCACGCTGCACGAATGGCGACGCAACCTGCTGGCCAACCTGCCGGCGATCCGCGCACTCGGCTACGACGACGCTTTCATTCGCATGTGGGAGTACTATTTCTGCTACTGCGAGGGCGGTTTCGACCAGCGCGTCATCGGCGACGTGCAGATGCTGCTGGTGAAGCCGGGCAACCGGCGCGCACCTATTGGAGACATCGGATGAAATATCGCACGCTTGGGCCGAGCCTCGAGGTATCCGCGCTCGGCATCGGCTGCATGCCGATGATCAGCGGCGGCAACATCAACTACGGAGTTGCCGACCGCACTGAATCCATCGCCACGATCCACGCAGCGATCGATCTGGGCATCACTTTCTTCGACACCGCCGAGATGTACGGTCCGTTCACCAACGAAGAGCTGTTGGGCGCGGCGATCAAGGGCAAGCGCGACGGACTGGTCATCGCCACCAAATTCGCGATGCAGTGGAACGGCGACCAGATGGCTGGCCTTGACGGCTCACCGGCGAATGCGCGCCGCGCGTGCGAAGGCTCGCTCAAGCGCCTCGGCATCGAGACGATCGATCTGTTCTACCAGCACCGGGTCGACCCCAAGACGCCGATCGAGGAAACCGTCGGCGGCATGGCCCAGCTGGTGAAGGAAGGCAAGGTGCGTCACATCGGGCTTTCCGAGGCCGGCGCCGCGACGCTGCGCCGAGCGGCAAGCGTCCATCCGATCGCGGCATTGCAGACGGAATATTCGATCTGGGAACGCGACGTCGAAGAGGAAATTCTCCCGACGTGCCGCGAGCTGAACATCGGCTTCGTGCCGTATAGCCCGCTCGGCCGCGGCTTCCTGGCGGGCGGCATTCGCAGCCTCGAGGATCTGCCGGCAAACGACTGGCGACGCAACGATCCGCGCTATGCGGCCGAAAACCTGCCCACGAACTTGCGCGTCGTCGCTGCGATAACGGCGGTAGCGCAACGGCACCGCGTATCCAACGCGCAGATCGCACTTGCCTGGCTGCTGGCGCAAGGCAAGGACATCGTGCCTATTCCTGGGGTCAAGCGCCGCGCGACGATGCGAGACTCAGCTGCAGCGCCCGACGTAGCATTGAGCGATGCAGATATCGCTGCCCTGAACGCAGCGGCGCCAAAGGGCGCGACGGCCGGCCTGCGCTACACCGAGCGCGGCATGAAAATGGTGAAACTCTAGCTACTCGGCGAGCGCCAGCCGCAACGTAAAGGTCGCGCCTCGGGTGCCCGAAACGACCGCTTCCATGTAGATGTGCGCTACCAGACAGAGCCGGAGCCGCTGTAAGCATATGCTCTCAATGTGCTACACAAATTCCTCACGACGAACAAGGTTGAGCTGATCGAGCGCTGCCGGATCAAGGTGGCGAGGCGGCTTGCGCCGAAAGTGGCCGGTAAGGGAATGTCCCACGGAATTCCGAGCTTCCTTGACCAGCTCATCAAGACGCTGGAAGTCGAACAGACGTCCGAGCCCATGCGCAGCCGCAGAGTTTCCGGACCCGCGGGCGGCGGAACAGTGGTCTCCGAGATCGCTGCTACTGCCGCGCTGCATGGGCGCGAGCTGTCGGAAGAGGGATTCACGGTTGACCAGGTCGTGCACGACTATGGCGATCTGTGCCAGGCGATAGCGGACCTGGCATTCGAGCGGCGCGTGCCGATCGAGATCGACGAGTTTCGAACTCTCAACCGCTGTCTCGACAATGCCATCGCCGATGCCGTCACGGAACACGCTTTTCAGCGCAATTCTCTGGTGGAGAACCGCAGCGCCCAGGCGCTGAATGAGCGGCTGGGATTTCTCGCGCATGAGTTGCGGAATCTGCTTCACACGGCGACGCTGGCCGTCCTGGCGATCAAGGCAGGCAATGTCGGGGCCAGCGGGGTGACCGGAGCTCTGCTGGACCGGTCGTTGATCGGCATGCGCAATCTCATCGATCGCTCGCTCGCTGACGTGCGCGTCACCGCCGGGATGCCGCCACGAGCCCGACTGATCTCCCTCGCCGATTTCGTCGCCGACGTAAAAATAGCCGCTTCACTCGAGGCTCACGCCAGGCAGTGTGAATTTACGGTCGGCGCCGTCGACGCCGGACTTGCCCTCGATGTCGATCGGGACATGCTGTTCTCGGCGGTGGGAAACTTGCTGCAGAATGCTTTCAAGTTCACGCAGCGCCACACCGAGGTTTCGCTGAACGCCTACGCCGCCGCGGAACACATCCGGATCGACGTCGAGGATCATTGCGGCGGACTGCCGCCCGGCGCTGCCGAGACTGTGTTTCTGCCGTTCAAGCAGAGCGGCGAAGATCGCTCGGGCCTGGGACTGGGCCTCGCAATCTGCCGGCGCAGCGTCGAGGCGAACAATGGCGTGCTCGAAGTGCGCGACGTGCCCGGCTCAGGGTGCGTATTTACGATAGAGCTGCCGCGGCACGCGCTGACGTCGCAACCTCCCACCACCCACGACCTCTCATGAGACCTGCGCCGTGCCGCTCAGGACTTGCAGCGCATGCGGCAGGTCCTTGCAAAAGTTCTCGCGGCCCAGCAAATCCAGCAGCCCGGCCTTCTCCAGCTTGCCCGTGACCCGCTCGTTCGCCCCCGTGAGCATGACGCGCACGTTGCGCCGGTGCAGATCCCGGATCACCTCCTCCAATGCCTGCAAGCCGGTAATGTCGACGAACGGGACCCAGCGCAGACGGATGATCAGAACTTGCGGATCGGTGTGCGTGCTCGCCAGCGCACGCTCGAAGTTCTCGACTGCACCGAAAAAGAACGGGCCTTCGACGCGGTAGACGAGCACGCCCGGCGGAACCTGCAGGCCACGATGGCCGAATTCTTCGTGCAGCTGCTGCTGCGTCTGCTCCTGCACTTCGACGCTGCTCGCCATGCGACGCAGGAAATGCAGCGTCGCGAGGATCACGCCGATATTGACCGCGACCACCAGATCGACGAACACGGTCAGGGCGAAAGTAACCAGCAATATCAGCACGTCGGCCGGCGGCGCACGGCGAACCATCCGCACGAAATGCCGTGCTTCGCTCATGTTCCAGGCCACCACGAACAGAACTGCGGCGAGCGCGGCGAGCGGCACGTGCACCGCCAGCGGCGCGAGCAGCAGAATGATGAGCACCAGCGTGGCCGCGTGCACGATCCCCGCCAGCGGGCTCGTGCCTCCGTTGCGCACGTTCGTTGCCGTCCTGGCGATCGCTCCGGTCGCAGCAAAGCCGCCGAACAACGGCGCCACCACATTGGCGATGCCCTGACCGATGAGCTCCTGATTCGAATCGTGGCGAGTACCCGCCATCCCGTCCGCCACGACGGCCGACAGCAATGACTCGATCGCACCCAGCATCGCGATTGCAAATGCGGGGCCGATCAAGTCGATGACACGCGCTGCAGTCACTTCCGGCAACTGGAACGACGGCAGACCGGCGGGAATGCCGCCGAAGGCGGTACCGATCGTTGCGACATCGGGAAATTGCAGCGTCGCTTGCAGCACCGTCGCAACGACCAGGCCGATCAGCGGCGCCGGCACGCGCTTCATGATCGCGATACGCGGCGTGACGACGAGGATCGCCAACGTGAGTGCGGCGAGCCCGGTGGTTGCGAGGTGCAGTTGCGGGAACACCTGCAGCGAGTGCCACAGCTTTTCGTGGAAGTGCTGGCCACTGACGGCGGGCAGGCCGAAGAAGTACTGCCACTGCCCGATCCAGATGATCACCGCAATCCCGGCGGTGAAGCCCGTGATCACCGGATCGGGGATGAACTTGATGATCGCGCCGAGCCGCGCGATCCCCAGCAGCAACAGCATGACCCCCGCAAGAACCGTTGCGATCTGCAGCCCGTCAATGCCGTATTGCGCCGTTATGCCGGAGAGAATGACGACGAACGCGCCGGTGGGCCCTGCTATCTGCACGCGACTGCCACCGAGTAGCGAAACGAGCACGCCAGCGACGATTGCCGTGTAGATGCCTTGTTCCGGCTTCGCCCCGGAAGCGATTGCAAACGCCATCGCCAGCGGCAACGCGACGACGCCGACGATCACGCCGGCAACGACGTTGCGCAACCAATGTGCGCGATTCAGCAGCCCGGCACGTCTGGCCTCGAGAAAAGCGATCACTTGCAGACCATGGCAACCTGGAGGGCGCTATGTTAGCCGCAAATTCAACCTGCCCGGGTGCGCCACTCCTGTCGCTGTTCGCTCTTGATCGATCCGGCGATGTCGCACATCAATCCGGTGACGACATCGATGGCGTCGTCGATGGCCATTACACCCGTCAGGGCGCCGCGCGCGTCCACGACCGGCACGCGACGGATCCCTACGACCCGCATGCCCTGAAGCATGTCGCCGAGCTCGTCGGTCTCGTTCGCCGTGAGCGGCTGGCGGCTCATGATGTCGTCGACGGTGATCGAATGCGGGTCAACCTCGCGCGCCATTACGCCAAGCACCAGGTCGCGATCCGTCAGCACGCCAACAGGCTTCTGCAACGGGTCTCCTTCCTGATGCACGACCAGGAAGCCGACGTGCTCTTCGCGCATCAGTTTCGCCGCTGCCGCCGCATCTGAGCTGGCGGCGATCGCTACCACTGCCTTCTTGCAATATTCTCCGACCTTCATGACACGCTCTCCGTTGAGATCAGTTGTAGGGGTTCGCTGCTAGGCTGCTGCCTGGCCGAGGCTACGGACATCGTTCAACCACTCCTGGCGTCGAGCGCTGGTCATGTTGCCGGCGCCGCCAATGATCGTCGAACGGACCCGGCGGAAGCCGACGAACTTGAGAATGTTCCGCTGCAGACTGCGCAGACTGTGAGCTCGAAAGTACCAGCGGTAGATGAGCGCCGGCATGCCCATCGTCACGACGATGCGCGCCGTCTTACCGCTGAGAAACTTCACCGGCCACCGGCCCAGCTGGCGCGTGCTGAACGCGAAACCGGGCCGCAGCATCTGTTCGAGCAAGGCCTTGAGCATCGCCGGCATGGAGCCGAGCCAGAGCGGATAGAAAATGACGACATGGGTTGCCCACTGCATCAGATGCTGGCACTGCCGCACGGCCTCGACCGGTTCGCCCTGCTCATACTCGCCTTGTGAGCGCAGGAGTGGAAACGTCAGATCGGCGAGCCGCACGACTCTCACATCGTGCTTCGCCTGCTCAGCTCCCTGGCGATAGGCGTCCACCAGCGCGTGGA
>CADEEJ010000050.1:2238-3596 GCA_902826315.1 uncultured Steroidobacter sp. | reverse complement strand
TCGTCGCGGAGCTGTCATAGAGCTGCCAGCCCCAGACCGGCATGTCGCGCGCACCGTGCGCCCGGCGGTCCCAGCGCCCATCGATCGTGCGACGGACATCCTCGACCGGGAACTCACCGCCGTCACGCTGCGCCATCCGCGTGAGATCCGGAATAGCAACCTTGAGCAGTGACGAAACCGGCCCGTCGCCGCGTCCGCTCACTCCGTGACAGCTCGAGCACAACTGCTCGTACATCTCCATGCCGGACATCCGTGCGGGCTGGCGCTCACGGGTACCGGCGCAGGCGCTCAACAGAGCCAAGGTAATGCCGACGACGACTGCGTGCCTCATATGCGCGACTCCAAGCTCAGTCGGGCGGTCGCGCGAGCGGACTGAGCTGCAAGATTGAGGAAGGTTGCCGCCTGCGTCCCGCCAGCGGCCCCGGACTGCGCTCCAAACCGCTTCACCGTCTCTACAACCCGCCTGGGTGTTCCGAGATCGCTCCAGCCGCACGCAGGAACTGTCATCACTCGCAGCAACTGCGGCGATCGCTGCAGAATGTCGCGCGAGAAATCCAGTTCTGGCAGCCGGTCGTACAGCTGTGCCAGGCGGGCCTGGCGCTTGCTCGACTCCGCAGAAGTCACTGCGTGACGCATCTCATCGAGCAGATCCGGGCAGCGGGCTTCGAACGCCCGCAGCAGCTCCTGACCGCCCGCCGCAAAGATGAACGAATTCCACACGCCGCCGCGCCCGATCAGTGCGCGGGCCGTTGCAGCGCTCGGCTTCTCGACGAATTCGCTGACCACACCGATGCCGGGACGCCCGTCGTTCTCGGCGACGATGTACCCCAGCTCCGGATCCGCTTCCTCCGGAGTGATGCCCAGCAGGATCACTCGACTGCGATCGCGCGCGACCTCCGCCATCGCCGAGCGCAAGCTGTCGGCCAGAACATCTTCGTCGCGCACGTAGTGATCGGACGGCAGAACCAGCAGCGTCGCTTCGGGATCGCGATGCACGATGTGCAGGAGCGGGAGCAGGATGCCGTTTGCCGTTCCGCGATTCCGCGGCTGCGAGATCAGGTTCGCTGATGGGATGCCGAGCTGCAGCGGCTGCCACCACCGGCGGTGATCCTCCGCCACGATCGCGCAGATGTGCTCGGGATCGGCGACCGCGCGTGCGCGGCCAACAGCATCATGCAGGAGCGATCCTTGGCCACTCAGGGAGCAAAACTGTTTTGGAATCGCAACGCCGGAAGCTGTCGTCGTCAGCGCGCGGAGTCGGCTGCCGTTGCCTCCCGCGAGCACCAGTGCCCAGGTGTGTCCGGCGTCCCAATGCGTTTCCCTGCGGTCATCTGCACGTTGCATGCGAAGCTTCTCCA
>CADEEJ010000050.1:0-2138 GCA_902826315.1 uncultured Steroidobacter sp. | reverse complement strand
GCGGCATGCGCAGCGGCTTGCGTCTCCATTTCCATGTGCCCGATGCGCTCGAACAATCTGCGCTTGTCCAGCTCCGGCCACCAGTCGTAGAGGAAGATCTCGACCGGCTTCCACATCGCCACCCAGCCGAGGATCAGCAGCCCTTCGGACAGAATCGTCATGAACGGCTCGATGGTCGCCGCGAGCAGCTGACGCAGCGACAGGCACGTCACCAGGAACGCGAGCCCGATCAGCAGACTGAACAAGCCCCGTGCGAACAGCAGGTGTAGTTGCTCGCGCGTGTGCTGACTGCGATAGGCGAAGTAGTTGCGGATCGCCATGACTGCGCCACAGGCATCCTCGTCCGTCGTGCCTGGCGGCAGGTGCAACACGAGCCGATTCGGGCGCGCGCCAATCTCGCGCACCGCGCCGACTATGTACTCCTCCGCGGCCGGGTCCAGGTCCTTCTCGTGGAAGGGCGCCGGGTCGAGCGTGTTGAACAGCTGCCTGAGCTCACGCAACCTGACTTCGATTAGAAAGGTGCCGCCCTCGCGCCGGTAGGCATCGGACCGATGGGCTGCGAACGCCATGAGCCTTGCGCCCTAGAACGGCAAGTCGGCGGCGAAGTTCGGCGGCCTCACGATGAGCGCATCGCACGGCAGGCGCTCGAGGACATCTTCGGCGGTGCTGCCGACGAATGCGCGCTGCAGCCCGCTGCGTGAGATTGCTCCCATGACAACGATGTCGACATGCAGTTTGCCAACCGCACGCGGCACTACGGCCGCCGGGCCGCCCACCTCCAAGTGCACATTGCCCGGCGCGACTCGATACTCGGCGATCAGCTCACGCAGCGCTGCACGCTTCTCTTCCGCCTCGCGCGCCAGATCTTCGGCAGAAACAGTCATCGCCATCGGCGGACTGCCGGCCGCTGCGGCTGCCACAATCGCCGCGGGCAGATAGACATGCAGCAAGTGCACTTCGCCGCCCAGCCTCTTCGCGACGAGCGCGGCGTAGTCCACGATGCGGTTGTCGAGCGCGGCCGGCTTGTCGTTCGCGTGTCCCGGGTCGACCGCGGCACACACTCTCGGCGGGCTCGACCATGGCTTGGACTTCGTCAGCAGGAGCGGCACCGGACACGCACGGATCAGCTCCCAGTCCGTGTTCGTGAGAAAGGTGCGCTTGCCCAGTGAGTGATGATGCGTGTCCTTGACGACGAGATCTGCGGTCGTGCGACGGGCACGATCGATCAGTGCAGCGTGCAGCGGATCGGCACATTCCACTTCTGTCGTAACGTCGACTCCGAGCTCGCGGATCGGCATCGCCAGATCTTCGAGAAACGCCTTGAGACTCATCAGGAACGGCTGGTCCGCTCGCTTGCCCGCGTGCGCGGCCAGGCGCACCTCGCGCGAGGCCTTGGTGTCGCAGACATAGAGCTCCAGGCGAGCGCCAAATTTCTGCGCCAGCGCAGCGGCTTTCTCGACGGCTGGGTGCAGTTCGGCGGTCGGGTCGACAATGACCAGGATGCTGTTGATCGGATTCATGCGCCCTGCCCTCTCAATCGCGCAGCTTGCCGTCGTCGCGCAGTTTCGCTCGATCGCGGACGGGACCTCGCAACCGCGACAGGTAGTCGGCGACGGCAGTCATCTCCTCGGTATCGAGACTGTCGATGAAGCGAACCAGGTCTGCATCGACGTTCTGCCGGTGAGAGGCGGCCAGGCTGCGCATCTCTCGCACCAGATATGAGTAGTGCTGATCGCGCAGCGACGGCACGAAGCCATCGTCATCGCCGCGCGCGTCCTGCTCGTGACAGGAAGCGCATTGCTCCTGAAAGACGGCTTCGCCGAGCTCCACACCCTTGCCGTCGGCCGTTTCAGGAAACTGCGTGGCAGGCAGCTTGCTCAGGTACGCGGCAACATCGGCCCACGCCTGCGGCTCGTTCAGCGCCGCCCTGGATACGACCGCATGCATCTCCCGGCTTTCCCGCTCCAGCTCCGTGAAATCGGCGAGCTGCTTGATCAGATAGGCTTCGCGTTGGCCGGCCAATGCCGGAACCACGTTGCGTGGATCGCCGATCGCCCCTTGAGCGTGACATCGGGCGCAGTTCTGCAGGTACAGCGCTGCCCCGTGCGAAGGATTGGCGTCGAGCTGAAGCGCCGCAC
>CADEEJ010000049.1:12371-24357 GCA_902826315.1 uncultured Steroidobacter sp. | reverse complement strand
GCGACGTGTGGATCGTCGACGCGTCCGCGACGCAATGCCTCGATACGCAAACGCAGATCGGCGTCGCGCCGACCGGCGTTCCAGCGCAGCAGATCGCGTTCACCGAGGACAGCGGCAATCTCCAATGCGAGTCGCTGCAGTCCAAGCTCGGCACCGCGCACGATCATGTGCGCGAGGCGCGGATGCGTTCCGAGGCGTGCCAGTGCGCGGCCGTGAGCCGTGATCCTGCCATCGGCATCGATCGCAGCGAGCGTGCGCAAGAGATCGCGCGCCTGCGAAAACGTCGCTGCCGGCGGCGGGTCGAGCCAACGCAGCGTGCGCGGATCGCTCACGCCCCACTCAGCGAGATCGAGTGCGACGGGCGCCAGGTCCGCTTCGAGAATTTCCGGTGCGGTGTGCGCGGGCAGGGAAGCGTGCTCGGATTCAGACCACAGCCGATAGCACACGCCTGGACCGAGGCGTCCTGCGCGTCCGCGTCGTTGATCGGCCGAGGCGCGCGAAATCCGCACGGTTTCCAGGCCGCTCATTCCCGTCGCCGGATCGAAGCGCGCGCGGCGAGCGAGGCCGGAATCGACGACGACGCGCACGCCCTCGATCGTCAGGCTGGTTTCGGCAATGTTGGTAGCGAGCACGATTTTGCGATGCTGCGCATCGCCGGGACGCAGGGCTGCGTCCTGGTCGGCCGCGGACAAATCGCCGAAGAGTGGCAGCACGTTCACGCCGCGCGGCAATCCGCCTTCTTCGAGCTGCTGTTGCGCGCGACGGATCTCCGCTTGTCCCGGCAGAAACGCGAGGATGTCGCCGGATTCCTGTTCGACTGCTTGCGCGATCGTGCGCGCGGTTCGCGTTGCGATGTCGATCTCGCGCTGGCCGCGAGTCGCGGCGGTGGCGGCAGCACTCCAGCGAGTCTCGACTTCGAACGCTTGGCCTGCCGCGGTGATGATGGGTGCATTGCCGAGCAGTTGCGCGACGGCCGTCGCGTCGAGCGTCGCCGACATCACCAGGATGCGCAGGTCCTCGCGCACTTGCGCCTGCGCTTCCAGGCACAGCGCCAGGCCGAGATCCGCGTTGAGGCTGCGCTCGTGGAATTCATCGAAGATGACCATCGCGACGCCTTCGAGCGTGGCGTCTCGTTGTAGCCAGCGCGTGAGGATTCCCTCCGTCACGACTTCGATGCGTGTGCTCTTGCCGGTGCGCGATTCCAGTCGCGTGCGAAAGCCGACGCTCTGGCCGACGGATTCGCCGAGCATCTGCGCCATGCGCGTCGCTACGGCGCGGGCGGCGAGGCGGCGCGGTTCGAGCATCACGATCTTGCCGGGACGCAGCGATTCCTCGGCCAGCAATGACAGCGGCACGCCGGTCGACTTGCCGGCGCCGGGCGGCGCCTGCAGGACCACGTTCGCATGCGCGCCGACGGCGGCTCGTAACGCGGGCAACGCTGCTGCGATCGGCAGGGCGAATTGTGAATTCTTCACAGCGGCATTATCGGTGAAAGCAGTGGATAGCGGATGGCGGATAGCGAAGGGTTTAGTAGACTGCGGCACCCGACTAACGCGAACTCACAAACAGGGGGACTTCATGAAGTCCGTGCTCCGTCTTGCCAATTTCCTGCTGCTGGTCCTGTTGACCGGCAGCGCTTTCGCTGCCGATCTGCCGACCGCGCGGCCCGAGAGCGTCGGCATGTCGACGCAGCGGCTCGGCCGGCTGAAGAGCGAGATGCAGGGGCTGGTCGACCGCAATCAGCTCGCCGGCGTCGTCACGATGGTCGCGAAGGACGGCAAGGTCGTGGAGTTCGAAGCCGCCGGCAAGCGCGACCTGGAGAGCGCCGCGCCGATGCAGAAGGACTCGATCTTCCGCATCTACTCGATGTCCAAGCCGATCACCGGCGTCGCGATGATGCTGCTGTTCGAAGAGGGCAAGTGGCAGCTCAACGATCCGGTGTCGAAGCACATTCCCGAGTTCGCGAACCTGAAGGTCGCGAAAGTGAATCCGCAGAACGGCTCGGTCACGCAGGTCGCGCCGGATCACGCGATGACGATGCGCGAGCTGATGTCGCACTCCGGCGGCCTGACCTACGGCGTGTTCGGCAGCACCGCGGTCGACAGGATGTACACGGAGGTCAACGTCCTCGACCGCGACGCGACGCTGCAGGCGATGATCGACAAGCTCGGCAAGATTCCGTTGCTGCACCAGCCGGGCGAGCGCTGGCATTACAGCGTATCGGTCGACGTGCAGGGCTACCTGGTCGAGAAGCTGTCCGGTCAGCCGTTCCCGGAGTTTCTGCAAAAGCGCATCTTCGAGCCGCTTGGCATGAAGGACACGGCGTTCTACGTGCCGCCCGAGAAGATGAATCGCTTCGTGTCGTTTTACACCTACGACAAGGATCGTAAATTCGTTCCGCATCCGGGAGTTCCCGACTTCTCGAAGCCACCGGGGGCGCCTTCGGGTGGCGGCGGCCTGGTTTCGACCGCGATGGACTACATGCGCTTCTGCCAGATGCTGGCGAACGGCGGCGAGCTCGATGGGCGTCGCCTGCTGTCGCCGCTCAGCGTGCAGCTGATGCGCTCGAACGTGCTGCCGGCGAGTGCGCGCACGATGTCGCCGGGCACCGGCTTCGGCCTGGACTTCGCCGTCGTCGAAGACCCGGTCGCGGCGGGCGGTTACGGCGGCGAGGGCACGTTCTATTGGGGCGGTTACGCCGGCACGTGGTTCTGGATCGACCCGGTCTACAACCTGGTCGTCGTCGGCATGATTCAGCATCGCGGCGATGGCTTGCCGGACGTGCGCGGGCTGTCGCGTAACCTGACTTACCAGGCCATCGTGAAGTGATCGACCGCGCGCACCGCCGCGTGATCTTCGCGTCGTCGCTCGGGACGGTGTTCGAGTGGTACGACTTCTATCTGTACGGCTCGCTGGCCGCGATCATCAGCAAGCAGTTTTTCGCCGGCGTCAACGAGACGACGGCGTTCATCTTTGCCTTGCTCGCGTTCGCTGCGGGCTTCGCCGTGCGGCCGTTCGGCGCCATCGTGTTCGGTCGGCTCGGCGACATGGTCGGCCGCAAGCATACGTTCCTGATCACGATCGTCATCATGGGCATCTCGACGGCGCTGGTCGGCATCCTGCCGGCGTATGCGTCCATCGGTGTCGCGGCTCCGATCGCGCTCGTCGTGCTGCGGCTGTTGCAGGGTCTCGCGCTCGGCGGTGAGTACGGCGGCGCCGCGACGTACGTCGCCGAGCACGCACCGCCCGGCCAACGCGGCTTGTACACGAGTTGGATCCAGACGACGGCGACGCTGGGACTGTTCCTGTCGCTGCTCGTGATTCTCGGCTGCCGCCAGCTGCTCGGCCCGCAGTTCGAGACCTGGGGCTGGCGCGTGCCGTTCCTGCTGTCACTGATCCTGCTCGTGGTCTCCGTCTACATCCGCTTGCAGCTCAGCGAGTCGCCGGTCTTCGTCGAGATGAAGTCCACCGGACAGACGTCGCGTTCGCCGCTGATGGATTCGTTCGGGCGCTGGGACAACCTGCGCTTCGTGCTGCTCGCGCTGCTCGGCGCAACGGCGGGCCAGGCCGTGGTCTGGTATTGCGGCCAGTTCTATTCGCTGTTCTTCCTCACGCAGACGCTGAAGGTCGATGCGCAGACGGCGAACCTGCTGGTCGCAGGCGCGCTGTTGATCGGGACGCCGTTCTTCGTCGTGTTCGGCTGGCTGTCCGATCGCATCGGTCGCAAGAAGATCGTGCTCGGCGGCTGCCTGCTCGCGGCGCTCACCTACTTCCCGCTGTTCAGTGCGCTCACGCATTTCGCCAACCCCGCCATCGAGCAGGCGGGGCAGACGAGCCCGATCGTCGTCGTCGCGGATCCGGCCGACTGTCACTTCCAGTTCGATCCGATCGGCAAAGCCCGCTTCGTCAGCTCGTGCGACATCGCGAAGAGCGCGCTCGCCAAGGCGGGCGTGCCGTATGCGAACGAGGCTGCGGCGGCTGGTGCGGTCGCCGTCGTTCGCGTCGGCGCCAATGCGATTCCGTCCTTCGATGGACGTCCGATCGCACCGGCAGAGTTCAAGCCGCGCGGCGATGCTTTCGGCAAGGATCTGACGGCGGCGTTGCAAGCGGCCGGTTATCCGCCGAGCGCAGATCCGTCGCGCATCAACAAGCCGATGGTGTTGCTGATCCTCAGCGTGCTCGTCATCTACGTGACGATGGTGTACGGGCCGATTGCTGCATGGCTCGTCGAGCTGTTCCCGGCGCGCATTCGCTACACGTCGATGTCGCTGCCGTATCACGTCGGCAACGGCTGGTTCGGCGGTTTCCTGCCGACGGTTTCGTTCGCGCTCGTTGCGCTGACCGGCGATATCTACTACGGGCTGTGGTACCCGATCGTCGTAGCGGTCGCCACGGCGCTGATCGGCGCCGTGTTTCTGCCGGACAAGCGCGACGCAGCGCTCACGTAGGCAACCTCACTCCAGCGTGAACCACTGCACCTCGACGCGCCGGTTCAATTCGCTGTCGGGGCCGGCCGGATTCTGCCAACCGCGGCCGATCGTCTCGATGCGCGCGGCGTCGAGATCCTTGTAGCGATCGCGCAGCGCCTGGCTCACCGAGATCGCACGTTGCCGCGATAGCTCCATCGCTTTGAGCGCCATGCTGTTGACCAGCTGCTCGCCGCCTTGCTCGCGAAATTCGTTGACGCGCGCGTTGTCGACGTGCCCGAGCAGCACGACGGTCGAGCCGGGGCTGACCTGCAGGAAGCGCTTGATCGTGTCGAGGTAGTCGAGATTCTGCTTCGCATCCTTGTCGAGTACTGCTGAGTTCGGCTCGAAGAAGAAGCGGATGTCCTTGCTCAGCAGCGGGTCGCCCTCCAGCGAAGCTTGCGTCACCGTCTTGATCGGCGCGATGGCGATCCGCTGATCGGCGTACAGGCCCTTCTTCACGAGCGCGTCGAGCGCGCTGGTGTCGGCGAAGCGCGCGGCGTCCGTCGGGTTCTTCAGCAGCTCGCCGTACGCGAGCACCGAGGATTGGAAGATGCCGCCGAACGAGCCGGCCGAGTCGATCGTACCGGCGAAGAACGCGACGTTCTCCGGCAGGTTCGCGAGATGCACGTGCGCCAGCTCGTCGCGCGCTTCCTCTTCGGTCCAGTTGAAGGCCTTCGCGACGACTGCGATGTTCGCCGCCTGCTGGTCGCGCAAGCGCCGATTGCCTTCGAGAATTCCGTGCACGAGGCCGCGCACCATGTCCGGATGCTCCTTCGCGAAGCCGCGGTTGACCGCGAGCACGTCGGCGACGACGAGCAGGTTGCGATTGGACACCAGCACTTTGGCTTTACCGCCGGACTCCGCGACGATCTCGTCGGTACGCGGCGTCCAGCCAACGCAGCCGTTCAGGCGCGGCTGCGCGCGCTTCAGCTCGTGCTCGTAGGCGTCGCATGCGACGAACGCGTCTTCGTAGAACACCAGGCCGAGCTCGCTCGACGCGGGCCGTGAGTCGAGGTCGCGCATCACGACGACCGGCAAGCCGGCTTCCTGCGCGAGATAGCGGATGAAGAACTCGCTTTCGTTGAACTGCGAGGCGCCGAGCACCTTGCCCGCGAGCTGATTGACCGAAGCGATGCCGCGATCGACGACGACCATGTCGGCGCCGCGCGAGTAGCCGATCTGCACCGGCACCACGGCTTCGAACTGCCGGCCCAGTACCGCGAGCGCATCTGTCGTCGTCGCAGTGGCCGCGAGCCGGCCGTTGTTGAGCGGCGACCACGTCTCGCTCTCGCTCTTCGAGATCTTGACCTTGAAGCCGTATTCCTTGGCGAAGAACGACTCCGGATTCGGCTCCAGTCCGCCGTTCGCGACGATCAGGCCGCCGTAACCGGCGTACTCGCTGATGTCGATATTCAGCACGCCGTCCTTCGGCGTGAACGTCGCCGCGGCTTCCAGCGGCGGAGTGCCGACGACAGGCTCGATCGGCGCCGGGGCATTGCCATCGGGCTCGGCTGGCTGCGCCGCCGTCGGCGTGCTGCCTGGCGTGGCAGCAGTGGGCTCGTCCTTCGTGCCTTTGCCGAGCCACAGGTAAACACCGAGCCCGACGATGCCGACGAGCAGCAGCAGCGTAATCAGGTTGCCGGCGGTCGAGCCGCGCGAGCGATGGCGAGAAACGATGGCAGTCATGGACCTCGTCTCCTTCATTCAGGAACAGTCTCCGAAACTTTCACTCCGAAACTTTCTGGCGCCGCGGCGGCGGGCTCTTCGAGCGCAGCAGATCCGCGGGCGGCGGCTCGTCGGTCAGGCCTTCGAGCCCCGCGAACAGTTCGCGCTGGTCTTTCAACCAACGGTTCGCTTCGTTGAGCGATGCCGACAACGCGTCGAGCGATGCCGCGGCGCTGTGCTCATCGGTGGCGAGCAGCGCCTGCTCACGCACCAGCGATACTTGCTGACGCAGCCGTTCGATTTCCGCTTCGATCAGCTCGCGGCGGCGTTCGGCATCGGCGTGGCCGCTGCGACGCTCGCGGATCACTTCGAGCTGCTGCTCCAGGCTGCGCTTGAGCTCGTCGCCGACTTCGTTGCGGCTGAGCCGGTCGATGAGACGCCGCTCCTGCTCTTCGAGGTTGCGGCTCTCGCGTCCGGCCGACGAGATGACCTGCAATACCGATGCGCGCGCCGCGAGCAGCTTGAGATGTACCCAGGCCATCTGTCGCACGTCGCTCATCTGCGATTCGGTCGCGCCAGTGCGCGACAGCAGGTCGCAGATCTCATTCGCCTGCGCTTCGATCGTCGCCTGCTGGTCCTGTGCATCCTGCGAAAGATAGGCGGCGAGCTGTGCGTAGCGCGAATGCCAGTCCGTCTGTCCATGCACGGCGTCGACGGTCGCGCGGAAACGCGGGTGGCGCGAGAGCGTCCACAGGTAAAGGCCTTCGAGCCCGATGCCGATCAACCACAACGCCGGATTCACGAACGCGCCGAGCAGCGCGAACGCGGCGACGCCGAACCAGTTCGGCGGCACCGGCATGCCGAAGGGACGCGCGTTGAAAGCTGCGGCGAGGTAGGAACGCTTGACGCTCATGTGGGCGCGGGCTGCGCGGCGTATTTGTGAAATGCCGGGGGCACGAACGCGAGATCGGTCGCCTCGCGGACCGCAATGCGCATCTGAAATTCGAGCACGTCTGCAGGCACGGGATTCTGGTAGCCGGTGAGGCACGCGTCGAGCGCCGCGTCCGCGCCGACGTTCTCGGTGCGCGAGCGTCGATACGCTTTGACGACGAGCGCTTCGGCGGCGCCCGCAGTGAGCAACGTTGGCATGCGCGGCGTCAGCTTCGCGAGCTGCGCGTCGGTCAGCGCCAAGCCATAGCGTTTCGCCAGCACCCCGACGAGAGCTGTGCTCTCCGCCTGCGTGCTGGTCGGCAGCAACGGCACTTTCACGTCGACTCGACCCGGACGCTTCAAGTCGACTTCGATGAGATCCGGCCGCGACGATGCCAGCAACCACAACACGCGACCGCGATTGGTCGTGTCTGCCATCTCCTGCGCGATCATCGAATACAAGCGGCCGGAGAGACCGCTGTCGCCGCTGCCGGAGTCGCGCCGGCCGAGGCTCTGATCCGCCTCGTCGATGAACACCATGCAGCGGCCGAGCGCGCGCACCAGCCGGAAGATCTTCTCCAGGTTGCCTTCGCTCGAGCCGACCCAGCGATCGCGAAAATTCTTCAGCTTCACGACCGGCACGCCTGCTTCGCCGGCGAGGCACTCGACCAGGAAAGTCTTGCCGGTACCGACCGGGCCGCACAGCAAGTAGCCCATCGGCAGCGCCTTGAGATCGCCCGCACGCCACAGCACCAGATCCTGCCGCAGCCACTGCTTGAGCGCGTCCTGTCCGGCGTAATCGTCGAGCGTGCGTCGCGACTCGATGAACTCGACGAGCCCGGCGGAGTCGCGCTCGACCAGATCCTTCTTGATGCGCGTCAGGTCTGCAGTGCCGAGCGCCTGGCCCGAGTGATCGCGAACCTTCACGAGACTTTCGAGCGCAGCGACTGTGACGCCGATGAGCGCAGCGGCGAGTTGCGACAGGTCGGCAGCGTCGGCGAATGCTTTCGGCTCCTGCACTTTGAGGATCGCGAGTGCGCGCTCCAGTGCCGGCGCATCCGGCAGCGGCACGCGAATGCGCGAAGCGTGCGCGCTGTAAGCAATCTGTCGTTCGATGTCGTTGAGGTTGTCGGCGATCAAGATGCTGGTAAACGGCAGCTCGCTGAACGGCGCTTCCGATGCCCAGTCGCGCAGCACGCTCGTGAGGCTGCCGTGCTCGTAACCGGTACCGTCGGCCGGCACGACGTCATCGGCGCCGCGCAGGATCACGGCGACGTTCTCCTGCACCTCGCGGCCCAGCGCGCGCAGATTGCCGAGGTAGCGCAAGTAACGGCTGATGTGCTGGATCGCTGCCAGCGGCTCGCGCGGCAGCGCTTTCAGGTTCGCGCCGCCCCACTTCTCGAAGAGCTCGCCGCCACGCTCGATCGTCAAGCCATTGCCGAGATCGTACGAGAGCACGACCTTGAAGCCGGCGAGTAGATCGTTCTCGAGGTAGCCGGCGAGATTGATGAGCCTGCCGCCGACAGCGACGCGGTCGTGCACGTTGCCGTAGAGAATGAACTGACCGTGAGCGCCGCTTTCGTAGGCGAGCGCCAATTCGCTCGCCCACGCCGGCGCACCCTGAGGTGCGGGCATTTCAGCTGCCCTGACCGCCTGATTCCGTCGCGCCGAGCGAGCGGGGCGCAGGCGCCGGCGCTTCGCCGGGGATCGAGATGCCCTCGCGTGCGGCGAAGTCCGCCAACGCCTGGTCGGCAAGCGCGGTCATCTCGGCTTCCTGCACCTCGACGCCGCTCATGTCGACCGAGTCCTTGGCGATGCGTGCGCGGCCGGCGGCCTTGGTGCGCTCTTCTTCCACCATCTCGTGCAGGCGATTCAGCGTATCGCCGGCGCCGCCGATGCTGGAGATCATGCCGGAGGCCATCTCGTGGATCTCGGCCATGGCCTGGTTCATGCGCATGTCGTTGATCGCGCCTTTCAGGCCTTCGATCTTCGCCTTCGCGGTCTGCACCGCGACGTCGCGTGCCTTGATGAGACTCTTGTAGGTGCCTTCGGCCTGCTCCAGCTGCTTGCGGTTCTCTTCGAGCTGCGCGTCGATCGTCTGCAGGCGCAGCGCGTACTGGCCGGCAGCCGACTTGTTGCCCGCGCGCAGGTGGGCCGTGGTCTTCGCGCGCAGGTCTTTCGATTCGGCTTCGAGCTTGCGTACCTGGCCCATGATGCGCTCGCAGAGGCCTGCGTGCGTCGCCAGTCCCTGGTTGAAGTTCGCGACCTGCTTGCGCAGGTTTTCCTGCTCCAGCTCGAGCAGCGCTTCCGGGTTGCGGCGCTCGACGCCGGAGATGAACAGCGAGAAGAACCCTTTAACGAGATTCGCCAAGCGGCTGAACATGCACCCTCCGGAGTATCCCGAGCCCAAAGTCGATTTGCGATGGCGGAGCGTAGCGAAAATGGCGCGGCGATAGTAGCGAAGCGGGGCAAGGCGCGGCAGTGCGCCGGTGAGAGACACCGCCGCGCCGGTCAATCCCACGGCCGGGCTTTGCTAGACTGGCGCGCATGACGACCGCCAGCATCGTGCCGCCGCCCGCCCCGCAACACCTGAGCGAAGTGCTGGAGCTGGAGCAGCTCGACACCAATCTGTTCCGCAGCCGGGTCAACCAGGTCAACAACAACCGCTCGCTGTTCGGCGGCCAGATCCTCGCCCAGGGCCTGAAAGCGGCCGCGCTCACGGTCGAGCCGGGCCGCAGGGCGCACTCGCTGCACGGCTACTTTCTGCTGGCCGGTATCAGCGACATCGGCGTGATCTACGACGTCGAGCTCACGCGCGACGGCGGCAGCTTCTCGACCCGCCGCGTCGTGGCACGTCAGCGCGCCAAGACCATCTTCCACATGGAGCTGTCGTTCCATCGCGAGGAGCAAGGCTTCGAGCACGAGATCCCGCTCGACGTCGACGTGCCGGACCCGGACAAGCTGATGAGCACGCGCGAGCTCGCGGCGAAATTCGCCGACCGGCTGCCGAAGAGCGCGCAGGCGATGGCGACCCAGCAGGCGATCGTCGAGCTGAAACCGGTGAGCCCCGAGGATTACTTCCTGCGCAAGGCGGGCACGCCGCGCGGCCTGTACTGGATCAAGTCGACTTCGCCGCTGCCGCCCGACGACCTGACGCAGCAATGCGCGCTCGCGTATCTATCGGACTACTTTCTGACGTCGACTGTCGTGCTCACGCACACGGTGTCGATGCTGTCGGGCCAGGTGATGCTGGCGAGCCTGGACCACGCGATGTGGTTCCACAGGCCGTGCCGCGCCGACGAATGGGTGCTGGTGGACGCGATCAGTCCGTTCGCGGGCGGCGCTCGCGGGCTGACGCGTGCGCAGATTTTCGATCGCGAGCGGCGGCTGGTGGCCTCGGTGGCGCAGGAAGGGTTGGTGCGGCCGCTCGAAAAGAAGTCAGGCTGATAACAGCGCCGCACGCAATCGTTCGACGTCTTTCTTCCCCAGCAGCTTCGTAGCACCCGGCTTCAATCCCGGCGCGCGCAGCGGTCCGATCGCGACGCGCTCCAGCTCGCGCAGTTTCAAGCCGACGCGTGCGAGCATGCGACGGATCTCGCGAGGCTCACCCTGGCGCACCGTTACGCTGAGCAGGGTGCGGTCGCCGCGCGCTCGATCGACGTACTTCTTGAGGATGCGTACGGATTCCATGACGGCGCGCTGCGTCGTCTTGCTGCCTTCGGCGGTCAGATTTACCAGGTACAAGCCTGCGCGCAGCGGCTGCAGCTGTTCACTGTTCGCGAGGCCGGCGCAGAGCGCCTGGTACTCCTTCAGCACGCCGAGCTTCGGATGCTCGAGCTGCCGCGCAAGCTCGCCGTCGTCGGTGAGCAGCACCAGTCCGGTCGAGTCGCCGTCCAGCAGGCCGACCGAATACCAGCGCTGTTCGCCGCGCAGCGAAAACGGGATGAAATCGAGCACCGTGCGGCGTCCGGCGCCGCGAGTCGAGGTGATGATGCCCTTGGGTTTGTTCAGCAGCAGGTAGGAAGCCATCAAGCGATACGTTTCGCGAACTCATGATTGAGCAGTGCGCGCAATCGTACAGCCTTCAGCGGCTTATGCATCATCGTCAGGCCGGCAGCGCTGACCTTGCGCAGCTGCTCGGTGGCGGTATCGCCCGAAATGAGCACGGCAGGAATCGTGTTGCCGAGCTGCGCGCGCAGCTCGCGGATCGCGTCGATGCCGGTGCTCTCGCCCCGCAGGCGCAGGTCGGCGATGATGAAGTCCGGCGAACGGCCATTGATGCTGGCCAGGGCTTCCGCGGAGTCCATGGCGGTGACGCACTTGCAGCCCCAGCTCTCCAGCAGGCTCTGCATGCCGAGGCGCACCGATTCCTCGTCGTCGATCACGACGATCAGCTTGCCGCCGATCAGGTTCGGGACCTTCTGCTCGATGGTCGCGGCGACTGACTGCACGCGTGACGGATCGGCGATGGGCACTTCGACGGTGAAGCGTGAGCCCTTGCCGACATTCGAGCGCAGCCACAGCGGATGGCCGAGCAGCTGCACGATGCGGCGGACGGTCGCCAGCCCGAGCCCGAGGCCGCGCGAGCGGTCGCGCGAAGGATTATTGAGCTGGTAGAACTCCTCGAAGATGCGCTCGTGCTGCTCGGCAGGGATGCCGATGCCCGAGTCCCAGACCTCGACCTTCGCGACGTTGCCGCGGCGACGGCACGCCACGAGGATGCCGCCGCTCTCGGTATAGCGCAGCGAGTTGGAGACCAGGTTCGACAGCACGCGAAACAGCAGCGTCGCATCGGTGGCGAGCGTCAGCTTCGAGCGGCGCACGGTCATACGCAGCCCCTTGTCTTGCGCGGGCACCGAGAACGTCTGCCGCAGCCGGTCGAACACCGCATCCACCGGTACCATCTCGCGCTTCACTTCGAC
>CADEEJ010000049.1:0-12271 GCA_902826315.1 uncultured Steroidobacter sp. | reverse complement strand
ACGGCGCGCGACTGGCGATCGACGAACAGCAGCACGTAGCCGAGCACGGCGATCCACATCACGCCGAGCGCAGCATTGCCATACCCGCCGAGTGAGACATAGCGCAGCGCCAGCAGTCCGAAGATCGGTACCGTGAACGCGTGCAGCGCTGGGGGAAAGTGTGCGTGCGTGACGACGCTCAGCGTGGCGCGGCCAGCGAGGCAAGCGGAGATCAGCGCGAGCGTGAGCGATTTGTCGGGACCCACGAGCACGAACACCGCGGAGCCCCAGACCACTCCGGCGACACCCGCAGCGGCTGCCAACCGCCAGCCCCAGCGTCGCGACGCAGTCTCGCGATCGCTCGCGCGACGATAAGCAGCGGAAAGTGCCAGCACCGAAGCCTGTACCAGCAGCGCCGCGCCACTCCAGGCGACGATGTTGGTGACTCGGGTGTGAGGCCACGCGATGACGGCGATCAGCGCCGCCATCAAGAGTGCCGAACCGGATACCGCCAACGTGTTGTCGTACAGCATCTCGATGCGTTGTTGTTCAACGCGTCGGAGCAGCGCGGCATCCATGTCAGCGGAAGTCGTCAGCGTGCGTTCGCGTATGCCGGCGTGGTGGCGGATGGGATGCCTGCGGACGAGGACGGCAGGAAGCCGCGACGTTGCGCGACCAGCACTGCTTGCGTGCGGTTACGTACGTTGAGCGCTTCGAACACGGCGCTGACGTGAGCCTTGACCGTGCGCTCGGCGACGTCGAGTGCCCGCGCGATCTCTTTGTTCGAGAAACCGCGGCCGAGCATGCTGATGACTTCGAGCTGCCGCAGCGTCAAGCCCTGCGTATCCGGTGCGGCCGTCAGGTCCGCTGTCGCGGGCACGAACACGTCGCCGGCGAGCACCTTCTGGATCGCGGCGATCATCTCGTCGGCGGTGAAAGATTTCGGAATGAATCCCGACGCACCGGCGGAGACTGCGCGGGCTGCGACGCCCGGTTGCTCGTCGCCGGAGATCATGATGCAGGCGGTCGTCGGAAACTTCTGGCCGATGACCTTGAGCGCGTTGAAGCCGTCGTCGCCGCGCAAGTGGATGTCGAGCAGCACCAGCCCGATGTCGCCGTCGCGCTGCAGTGTCTGCAGTGCTTCGGTGACGGAAGAGACGCTGAGCACTCCTGCTTCGAGCGTGCTTTGCTCGAGCACGGCATGGAAGCCCGCGCGGAATAACGGATGGTCGTCGACGATGAGAATTTTCATGACAGCTTCCCCGGTATCAACATCTGCCAATGAACGAATCGCAGCGCCCCAGCTGCGAGCGAAACGGTTGTAGTCCCGCTATCGAATGCGGGCCATCGTACGTCCGGGCTAAGGCGGGCGGCAATTGCCCTTTGGTGCAGCGCAATGAGACCTGCGTCACGTTCGGCCCTTTGGGCGTATGGCGCCTCCCAGGCCGCGAGGCGACGATCCTCTCCGCAATCGGTTCCCCCGTGAGAGCGTTACGCCGGCCCGTCGCCAGACCTGCCGGCGTTTTTTTCAGCTCACATCACTTACATTCGGCCTGCTTCAGCCACTTCTGCGCCTCCGCGATGTACGGATGCTTCTTGGGCAGCCGCTTGCACTTCACGTTGGCCAGGTAGACGTCCAGCGCCTTCTGGAACTGCTCGCACGCGCGCACCTTGTCGCCGGTCGCGTAGTAAAGGTGTCCCAGGTTCGAGTGATCGTTGCCGACCAGGGTATGGCCCGGCCCGCGCAACTGCTCGTTCAGGCCCAGCGCCTTGCAGAGATGATCCTTCGCGGTGGCGAAGTTGCCGGTCTTGATCAGCAGCGTGCCCAGATTCGCATACGTGTCGATCAGGTTCGGGTGGCCGGTACGGCCGAGCACCGTCTCGTAAACCCGCACGGCTTCCAGGTACCCCTTCTCGGCCTCGGTCAGATTTTTCTGCTTTTCCTGGACGGTCGCGAGATTCGCGCGGTGGGTCGCGTACTTCGGATGGTCGGGGCCGACCTGCTTCAGGTCGAGCTTCACCGCCTGCGACAGCGCGCTGTTCGCGGGCCCGAGCTTCTCGAGACCCAGCAGCGCACGTCCTTTGACGTCCAGCAGCCGGCTGGCATTCGGATCCTCGTTGATGACGCGGCACTTCTTCAGGATCGCGAGACCACGCTCGGCCGCCTTCAGCGCGCCGCCGAAATCGCCCTGGTAGAGCCGCACCGCGCCGAGCTCGTTCATGTTCGCGGCCAGCGGCAAGCCGCTGCTGCCGTACACCTTGCGGTTGATGACGATCGCCTTGCCGACTTCTTTCTCGGCCTCGATCAGCTCGTCGCGGATGCGCAGCACGCGCGAGTAGCTGTTGTAGCTCGCCGCGGTGAACGGATGGTTCTTGCCGAAATGCGTGAGCCGGATGTCGCGCGCCGCGATCACGAATCTGCTGCCGGCATCGATGCAGCCGCGATTCAGCAGCGCCATGCCGATCGCATCGAGGATCGTCGCGAGCAGCTCCGGTTGATCGTGCAGGCTGCACGGCGGGCAGGGCGGAAGCGGTGCCGGCTGTGGGCAACCGTCGTTGCCGCTCGCGGCACTCGCGCCCTTCGACGGTGCGGTGGTCGCTGCAGCTGCGCGGCCGCCGAAAGCGAGAATGACGCTCTCGACACTCGGTGTCTGGTCCGTCGACTTACCGACCGGCACCCGCCTCAGCGTGTCCTGTACGGACGCGGGTAGATCCGAC
The DNA here is from genome assembly GCA_902826315.1 of uncultured Steroidobacter sp. Lineage (GTDB taxonomy): Bacteria > Pseudomonadota > Gammaproteobacteria > Steroidobacterales > Steroidobacteraceae > Steroidobacter. Next base: position 9,574 of record CADEEJ010000049.1, on the reverse strand, counting down.
GAATCGTCGGTGATGAGAATTCGCATGGAAGCTCTCCCTGGGACTTCGACTCTTTGTTGGCAGGTTGGCGTGCGAGCCTGCGATTCTGCGCGATTGCGCCGGTGCTGGCGAGCCGGACGATAGGGCTATGGAGTGCGCGCCGTGCGATTTTTGTCCTGCACCTGCTGGAAGTAGGCTTGCGCCTGCTGTGGCCGTCCCGTCGCCCGGTACAGGTCTTCGATCCAGCGGTGCACTGTCGCCGTCAGCTGATCGTCGAGACGCGCCTGCACCAGCAATGGATAAGTTTCCAGCAACGCCGGCTCCGCTTCGGCGAACCGTCGTTGCACGGCCCACGTGCGCCCGAGAACTGCGCGTGTCTGCGCGTAGTACGCACTCTTGACGCCGTAGTCCGTCGACCACGCCTCCAGCGCACGTTTCAGTGTCGCTTCAGCTTGCTCAGGCCGGCCCAGTTCCAGCTGCGCGCGGCCGAGCATCGTGAGAGCTGCTGCCCGGTAACCATGACCGGGGGGCAGCGTCTTTTCGTAGATGCCGACGGCCTCGCGATAGCGCCGCTCGGCCTCGGCGTATTCCTTGCGCTCCAGCGCGAGCCGGCCGAGATTCGCCGTCACGTAGCCGACGTCGACGTGCGGCTCCGGATGCGCCTTGCGGCTCGCGGCCAGCGCGGTTTCGAACGCCTGCTGGGCTTCGTCGAAGCGGCCGCGCTCCATCAGCAGCCGGCCGAGATTGCCGGTCGCCTCGATCGTTTCCGAATGCTCCGGTCCGAGCACCTTGCGTAACAGATCGACGGTCTGGCGATACAGCGGCTCGGCGCCCGCGAGATCGCCCTGTTCGGCCATTGCAGTCGCGAGATTGTGCAGATGACGGATGGATTGCGGATGGTCCTCGCCGCGCGTGCGCAGGTCGATGCGCAATGCTTCGCGGTAGAGCCGCTGCGCCGTGGGGAAGTCACGCTTCGCTTGAGCGAGTCGCGCCAGCGTGTCCAGCGGGCTGGTGAGATCTTCGTGATCCGGCCCGCGCTGCGCGACCCTGATGCGCAGGCACTCTTCGAGACGGCCCTGCGCGGTCGAGAGCTCGCCCTTGGCGTATTCGATCACGCCAAGCCGGCACAGGCTCCCGGCTGTCTCCAGGCTTTGCGTGCCCGTGAGCAGCGTGTTGATCGCCAGGCTGTCGACCGCCAGCGCTTCGGCAGTCTTCAGGTCGCCCTTCTTCTCATACACGCGATTCAGGCTGTACAGGCTGCTCGCCACGTCCAGGTGCTTGTCGCCGAACAGCTTGCGGCGAACCGCCAGCCCTTGCTCGATCAACGGTTGCGCGTCCGCGGGCAGATCGAGGCTCAGGTACACGCTGCCGATCGCATCGAGCAGCGTCGCCTGCAGGTCCGGCTGGGCGCGCAATTCCTGCGTGATGTGTGCAGCACCCGTGTCGAGGATCTCGCGCGCCGTAATGTCCTTGCCGCGCGCATGCGACGGATCGGCGCGCCGAAACGATTCGATCAGGAAATCCTTGACGGCTTCGGCGCGTTGTTGAGCGGTCAGCGCGCGCGCCCGCTCGGCCTCGGCTACATCGCGCTCCTGCGCAATGCGTTGCGCTTGCAGATAGGTCGTCACGGAAAAACCGACGAGCACGGCGAGGAAGGCGACGGCGAGCGAGACTGCGAGCCTGTGCCGCACGAGGAACTTGCCGGCTCGGTAGCCCCATGCATCGGCGCGCGCCAGCACGGGCATGCCTTCGAGGTAACGATCGACATCCGCGGCGAATTGCTCCACGGAGGAGTAGCGCCGCTCCGGCTCCTTGCGCATCGCCATCAGCACGATGTTGTCGAGGTCGCCGGACAACTCGCGTCGCAGCCGCGCGGGACTCGTGCCGCGCTGCCTCGCTATCCCGGGAGCGTCGTCGCGCGCCTGCACGACCATGCTCGGCGCAGGCGGGTGCTCTTCGCAGATCGCGTGCTCGAGATCGCCGAGCCGGTTGCCTTTGAGCGTGAACGGCTTACAGCCGCACAGCAGCTCGTACAACACGACACCGAGCACGTACGTGTCGCTCGCCGTCGTGATCGGGTCGCCGCGGATCTGTTCCGGGCTGGCGTGGTCCGGCGTCAACACGCGGTAGTCGGCCTGCGTGACCGCCATCGTGTGCATCATCTGCCGGTCGTCGAGCGTCTTGGCGATGCCGAAGTCGAGCAGCTTCGGCGTCCCGTCGCGCGCGACCAGGATGTTCGACGGCTTCAGATCGCGATGCACGATCAGGTTCTGGTGCGCCCGGTGGACCGCCGAGCACACGATCTTGAACAGCCGCAGCCGTTCGTCGACGCTGAGCGAGCGCGAGTCGCAATAGGTGTCGATCGGCTCGCCGTCGACATACTCCATGACGATGTACGGCGTGCCGTCGGTGGTCGTGCCGCCATCGAACAGCCGTGCGATGTTCGGGTGATCGAGCGTCGCCAGGATCTGGCGTTCCTGCTTCAGCCGGCCCTGGACGTGGCGCGACAGCAGCCCGCGGCGCACGAGCTTGATCGCGACCTGTTGCTGGTATTGCTCGTCGGCTCGGTCGGCGAGAAACACCTCGCCCATGCCGCCGCGGCCGAGACTGCGCACGATGCGATACGGCCCGACGCGCTCGCCGGTGAGGTCGACCGCGGAGTCTTCGGGAGTCTCCGGTGCTACTGCGCCATCCGCGCCGAACCACTGCTGCCGCGACTCCAGCTCATGCATCGCGCTCGCGTACAGATCGCTGTCCAATGCACATGCGTCGCGAATGAAACGCAGCCGCTCATCCGGCGGTAACGTTTGCGCCTCGTCGAGGATCTGTTGCAGGGTCTTGGAGGGCACTGGGCCCATATTAAGGCGCGCTGCGCCGCCTGTCCTTCCGTCGGCTTGAATCGCCGTGAGCCTATAGGGCAATCTTGACGCCCGTCCGACGCAGCTTGCGTCATTGTTCTGAAATATCGGAGTCCGCCATGCGACGTCATTCCAGGCCGCAACCGGTTCCCACGCCGCTTCGCAAAGGGCTGTTCGGCGGCGGTGGCATCAATCGCCCGGTCAAGTTCTAGCAGCGAAGTTCTAGTGGTAGCCGCTATCCGCGGCGACCTTGCCGCGGAACACCGAGTACGACCACCACGTGTAGCCCAGCACGGCCGGCAGCATGATCAGCGTGCCGGCGAGCACGAATCCCTGACTCTCCGGCGGCGCAGCCGCTTTCCAGATCGTCAGGTCCGGCGGCAGCAGGTTCGGCCAGATTCCCAGCACCAGTCCGGCGAAGCCTAGCGCGAAGAACGTCAGCGCCAGGATGAAGGGCAGGTATTCGGCGCGGCGCATGACTGCTCGCCACAGCCACACTGCATTCGCGAGCGCCAGCAGCGGCACCGGCGAGAGCCATAGAAAATTGCCGCTCTCGAACCAGCGCGCCATCACCTGGCTGCTGAGGAACGGCAGCCAGGTGCTGACCAGGCCCATAAACGCAACGACGACTACGACCAGCGGCCGCGTCAGCATGAACGCGATGTTTTGCAGCGCGCCTTCCGTCTTCATGATCAACCACGTGCTGCCCAACAGGGCGTAGCCGAACACCACGGCAACTGCGGTCAACATCGAGAACGGGCTGAACCACGCGAACGCGCCCTGCAGATACTTGCCGCCCTGAAGCGGCATGCCTTCGACGATCGCGCCGAGCATCAGTCCCTGCGCGAACGCTGCGGCGATCGAGCCGAATGCGAAGCACACGCCCCAGATGTGCTTCGATGTCGTTGCCTTGAAGCGGAACTCGAACGACACGCCGCGCAACACGAGCGCGACCAGCATCAGCAGCACGGGCAGGTAAAGCGTCGACAGCATGACCGCATACGCCTTCGGGAATGCGGCCAGCAATCCCGCGCCGCCCAGCACGAGCCAGGTCTCGTTGCCGTCCCAGATCGGCGCGGCTGTCGTCATCATGTGATCGAGCTGCGGCTCGTCCTCGGCGAACAGGGCCAGGATGCCGATGCCGAGTACGAAGCCGTCCATCAGCACGTACATGAACACGCCGAAGCCGATGATGCAGAACCACACGACCGGCAGGATTGTCGCGGCTTCCATGATCAGCCGGGCTCGATCAGATCGTCGGGCACGGACAGCGGCCGCTGCGCAGTTCTCTCTTCCGGATGCAGCAGCGCCTGCTCGACTGGCTGCGGTCCTCTGCGCAGCATTTTGAGCAAGTAGTACGTGCCGGCGATGAACACGAACAAATAGACCGTTGCGAACACGATCAGCGACGTGAGCACGCTGCCCGCGTCGATTACGGTTGCGGCCTGTGAAGTTCGCAGCAATCCATAGACGACATACGGCTGTCGGCCGATTTCTGTCGTGTACCAGCCCGCGAGCACGGCGACGAAGCCGGCGGGCGTCATCAGCATCCATGCGCGCAACGTGACCTTCGATTCGAACAACTTGCCGCGCCGCCACTGCAGCCCCGACCAAGCGACGAGCGACAACATGAGGATGCCGATGCCGACCATCGCGCGGAAGCTGAAGAACACCGGCGCGACCGGCGGGCGCAACTCGGGCGCGACTGACTTCAAACCCGCGACCTCGCCGTCGATGTCGTGCGTCAGGATGAGGCTGCCGAGCTTCGGCACGCTCACTTCATAAAGATTCTTCTCCTGTGCCTGGTCCGGCCAGGCGAACAGGATCAGCGATGCGCCGCGCACCGTTTCCCAATGGCCTTCGATCGCAGCGAGCTTCATCGGCTGGTGATCGCGCACCTTCAGCCCGTGCAGGTCGCCGACCACGACCTGCAACGGCACTGCGATCGCTGCGAAGCAGACGGCCAGCTTGAGCATGAGCTGCGCAGCTTCGCGATGCCGTTGCCGCAGCAGATACGTCGCGCTGATGCCGCCGATCACGAAGCACGTCGTGATGAACGCAGCCAGCGTCATGTGCGCGAGGCGCAGCGGGAACGACGGATTGAATACGATGCTCCACCAGCTCTCCGGGTGGAACACGCCGTCGACGATGCGATACCCCGCAGGCGTGTGCATCCAGCTGTTCGCCGAGATGATCCAGAACGTCGAGATGAGCGTGCCGAGCGCGACCATGCACGTGGCGAGAAAATGCAGCGGCGGCGACACGCGCCGCCAGCCGAACAGCATCACGCCGAGGAAAGTCGCTTCCAGGAAGAACGCCGTCAGCACTTCGTACGCGAGCAGCGGGCCGAGGATGTTGCCGGCGCGCGTCGACAGCTCGGCCCAGTTGGTGCCGAACTGAAAGCTCATGACGATGCCCGACACGACGCCGAGCGCGAACGACACGGCGAAGATCTTCAGCCAGAACACATATAGATCGCGCCACAGCGCGCGGCGCGTCTTCAGGTACGCGCCTGCCAGGAACGCCAGCCAGCTCGCCAGCCCGATCGTGAACGCAGGGAAGATGATGTGAAAGCTCATCACGAATCCGAACTGGATCCGCGACAGCAGCAGCACCGTGGGGTCCGACATGACGCCGCGATTGTGGGCGTGCGCTACGGGTGCAGCAACTGCGGAAAGGTACGACCGCGCGGCGCGCGAAGGCTGACTTCGTGAAAGGCGGATGCCGGGCGAGTACACTCACGCGGCACCCATCGATCAAGAACATCTTTCATGGGGAGTTTCCTATGCGGCCTACCAGAACCTCCGTCTCTCGCGTGCTCCTGCTGTGCGGTCTGAGCTGCGCCGTCGCGGCCTGCGGCAAGAAGGAAGCGCCTGCACCCGCGGCGCCCCAGAATGAAGCAGCGTCCACCGCCCTCGAAGGGCAGGTCGACATCGTCGCGTGGCCCGGCTACATCGAGCGCGGCGAGAGCGACAAGGGTTACGACTGGGTGACGAAGTTCGAGACCGACACGGGCTGCAAGGTCAACGTCAAGACGGCCGGCACTTCGGACGAGATGCTGTCGCTGATGAACCAGGGCGGCTACGACCTCGTGACTGCATCCGGCGATGCCTCGCTGCGCTTGATTCGCGGCGGCACGGTGCAACCGGTCGACATCTCGAAGGTGGCGTCGTACGACAGCGTCGACCCGCGGCTCAAGGAAGCGGCCTGGCACTACGTCGATGGCAAGCACTACGGCGTGCCGTACCAGTGGGGCCCGAACGTCCTCATGTACAACAGCAAGGTGTTCAAGAAGGCGCCGACTTCGTGGAGCGTCGTGTTCGAGCCGGGCAAGTTGCCGGACGGCAAGCCGAACAAGGGCCGCGTGCAGGCTTATGACGGGGCGATCTACATCGCCGACGCCGCGCTGTATCTGATGACGAAGAAGCCTGACCTCGGCATCAAGGATCCGTACGAGCTCAACGAGCAGCAGTACGCGGCGGCACTCGACGTGCTGCGCGCTCAGCATCCGCTGGTCCAGCGCTACTGGCACGACGCGAACGTGCAGGTGCAGGACATGACGAACGAGGGCGTGGTCGCGTCCGGCTCGTGGCCGTTCCAGGTCAACACGCTGGTTGCAAACAAGCAGCCTATCGCGAGCACGGTGCCGGCCGAGGGCGCCACCGGGTGGGCCGACACGACGATGCTGCACGCCAACGCGAAGCACCCGAACTGCGCTTACAAGTGGCTCGAATGGTCGATCAGTCCGAAAGTGCAGGGTGACGTCGCGGCGTGGTTCGGCTCGGTGCCGGTCGTGCCTGCGGCGTGTGCCAACAACGAGCTGCTCGGCGCCGAGGGCTGCAAGACCAACGGCATCGACAACTTCGACAAGATCAAGTTCTGGCGCACGCCGGAAGCGAAGTGCGCGACGCAGAACGATGCGTGCGTGCCGTACAGCCGCTGGGCGACCGACTACGTCGCGGTGATGGGAGGCAGGTAGCGCTGCCAGATTGAGAACGAGAACGCCGCTGGCTCATGACTGCCGCCATCGAGTTCCGCGATGTCTCGCGCGTCTACGGTGAAGTCCGCGCCGTCGATCGCGTCTCGCTGACGGTACAGGCCGGGGAGTTCTTCGCGATGCTCGGGCCGTCCGGCTCGGGCAAGACGACGTGCTTGCGGCTGATCGCCGGTTTCGAAACGCCCGACAGCGGCAGCGTGCTGCTGAACGGGCGCGACGTCACCGACGATCCGCCGTACGTGCGCGACGTCAACACGGTTTTCCAGGACTACGCGTTGTTCCCGCACATGAGCGTGCTGGAGAACGTCGCGTACGGGCCGCGCGTACGCGGTCAGCGCAAGGAAGACTGGCAGCAGCGCGCGCGTGAAATGCTGGATCTCGTGCAGCTCGGGAATTTCGGCGATCGGCGTCCGGCACAACTTTCCGGCGGCCAGCGGCAGCGTGTGTCGCTGGCGCGGGCCCTCATCAATCAGCCGCGCGTGCTGTTGCTGGACGAGCCGCTCGGTGCGCTCGATCTGAAACTGCGCGAGGAAATGCAGATCGAGCTGAAGAATCTGCAGCGTCGGCTCGGCATCACGTTCGTGTTCGTCACGCACGACCAGGGCGAAGCGCTGTCGATGGCCGATCGCGTCGCGGTGTTCAATCACGGGAAGATCGAGCAACTCGATACACCGCGCGCGCTCTACGCGCGGCCGGCTACTGCATTCGTGGCGCGCTTCGTCGGTAGCGCGAATGTTGTCACGGGAGAGTTGGCGCAACGTCTCAGCGGTCGCGCCGAGCCGTTCGCAGTGCGTGCCGAGAACATTCGGCTGCGTGCGCCTGCGGCTTCTGCCAATGGCGACACGATGAGTTGCATCGGCGATGTCGCCGACGTGCAGTATCACGGTGCGATGAGTCGGTGGCAGGTCCGTCTCGAAAGCGGCGAGGTGTTCGCGGCGGCCGTAGCCGATACAAACAGCAACGGGGATTTCAAGATCGGTGCGCGTGTGCGGCTCGAATGGGCGCGCAACGACGCGGTGCCGCTCAGCGCTGCGGAATCGTCGTGAAAGCGCTGTCGACGTTTCTCTACCGGCGGCCGGCGCTGTACGTGGCGCTGCTGCTGATTCCGCCGCTCTTGTGGTTCGGCACCGTCTATCTGGGCTCGCTGTTCACGCTGCTCGCGCAGAGCATCTACTCGATCGACGAGTTCACCGCAAAGGTCGTGTACGAGCCGACGCTCGCGACGTACAAGCAAGTCGTCACGCAAGCCGCGAACGTCGACATCATCCTGCGCACGCTGTCGATGGCGGTTGCCGTGACGATTGCGTGTGCGGCGATCGCGCTGCCGATTGCCAACTACATGGTTCGCTATGCGTCGCCGCGTACCCGGGCTTTGTTCTACGTCGGCGTGATGTTGCCGATGTGGATGAGCTATCTCGTAAAGGTGTACGCGTGGCGCTTGATTCTCGCGAAGCAGGGGATTCTCAGCTGGTTGTTGGATACCGTCGGCCTCGGCGCTGCGCTCGACGCGCTGCTGCGGGTTCCTGGCATTGGCGGCCCGTCGCTGTCGGCTTCGTATCTCGGCATGTTCATCGTGTTCGTCTACATGTGGCTGCCGTTCATGATCCTGCCGCTCGCTGCCGCGCTGGAAAAAGTGCCGGAGTCGTTACTGCAGGCGTCCGCCGATCTGGGTGCGCGTCCGGCGCAGACGTTTCGCACTGTCACGTTGCCGCTGGCGCTGCCGGGTCTCGCGGCAGGGTCGGTGTTCACGTTCTCGCTGACGCTCGGCGACTACATCATTCCGAGCGTGGTGGGAGCGCCGGGGTATTTCATCGGCATGATGGTCTATCAGCAGCAAGGAACGGCCGGCAACATTCCGCTCGCCGCAGCGTTCTCGGTCGTGCCGATCGTACTGATCATGATTTACCTGACTCTTGCAAAACGCGCCGGAGCGTTCGATGCGCTCTGATTCGAAGGTCGAAAGCGGCCGAGGCCCTTTCGACACGGACGCGACCGCCGAAAGGCGCGACTTTCGTCGGTCGAGACGCCGACGGTGGAATAGCCCTTCGCTCGGCGCGCGACTCGCTGCGTACGCGGGCCTCGCCTTCATGCATCTGCCCGTGCTCGTCATCATTCTGTACGCGTTCACGACTGCGGATCGCACCTACGAGTTTCCACCGCCGGGTCTGACGCTGCATTGGTTCGAGGCGGCGTTTGCTCGCGCCGACATCTGGGCCGCGATGCGGTTGTCGTTGTCAGTTGCCGCCGCTGCAACTTTGCTTGCGATCATTCTCGGCTCGCTGACTGCACTCGGCATGGCGCGCAGTACATTCCGCGGCAAGGAAAGCATCACGGTGCTGCTCGTGCTGCCGATTGCACTTCCTGGCATCGTCACCGGAATCGCGTTGCTGGCCGCAATCAAGAGCGCACGGATCGATCCCGGCTTCTGGACGATCGTCGCGGGGCATGCAACGTTCTGCATCGTCATCGTTTACAACAACGTCGTCGCCCGGTTGCGCCGCATGCCGCAGAGCTGGATCGAGGCCTCGATGGATCTCGGCGCCGACGGCTGGCAGACCTTCCGGCACATCGTGCTGCCGCAGAGCGCCACTGCGTTGCTGGCCGGCGGCATGCTCGCGTTCGCACTTTCGTTCGACGAAATCATCGTCACGCTGTTCACGGCCGGGCACGAGCGCACGCTGCCGATCTGGTTCTTCAACGAGCTGTTCCGGCCGCGCGAGCGGCCGATCACCAACGTGGT
>CADEEJ010000048.1:2541-24715 GCA_902826315.1 uncultured Steroidobacter sp. | reverse complement strand
TGGGTGGCTGACGGCGACGCGTCGTGCCTCGGCACGCTGTTCGAACGTCACCATCGCGGGGTCTATCAGTACTGCCTGCAGCTGACGCGCAGCCCCGCGGTCAGCGAAGACCTCGTCCAGGACGTGTTCCTGAAGCTGCTGCAGAAGGCGTCGAGCTATCGCGGCGACGGCAGCTGCAAGGCGTGGATCTTCAACATCGCGCGCAACGTGACCTTCGACTACCTACGGCGTGCGGAGCGGCGTGCCGTACCGGACGATGAGGTCGACGAGAACGCCGAGCGACTCGTCGATCACCGCTCCAGCGAGCAGGTGGCCGCAGGCCAAGAGAGCCTCAGGCTCGTCGCGCGAGCGCTCGCCGAGATTCCAGCCGCCGCTCGCGAAGTCATCTGGCTGGGGCGCTTCGTGTTCGAAGACTACGACGACCTGGCCCGCGCACTCGGCTGCACTGCAAGCGCCGCACGAGTGCGCATGCACCGCGCGATGCAACTGCTCAACACCACGTGCACGCGCATGAACGGAGTACCGATCGATGTCTGACAAACGCAAGAGCGGCGTGCCGTTCGAGAGCGACGACGCAGCCGAGCAGCAGCTGTGGAACGACCTCGAGAATCTGCCGCAAGAGGCGCCTCCGCAGCATCTGCGGCACAGGTTCTACGGCGAGCTGGAACGAGCCGACCGGCGCCTGCACCGTCGCCGCAGCTGGCTCGGTTGGATCACTGCGCCGGGTTTGGCCGCTGCACTCGGTTGCCTGTTCGTCGGAGTGATGGTCGGCCTGTTGCTCAGAAGTCCCTCCACCGCGAATCACGCCGAGCTGGCTCAATTGCAGCAGCAGGTCTCGATCCTGAATCGCAACCTGGTGCTCGACCGGCTCGAGAACGACTCTGCGAGCAAGCGATTGCTGGGCGTCATGGAAGCCAGCGATCTGGCGGGGCGCGATCCGGAAATCACGCGCGCGCTGCTGGAGCGCGCGGTCGACGATCGTGTGCACTCGGTGCGCTCGGCGGCAATCGACGCGATCGGCCCGCGGCTCGGCACGCCCGCAGTCGGCGACGAGCTGATGGGCTCGTTGGAAAAAGCAGAGTCGCCGCTCGTGCAGCTGGCGCTCGCCGATCTCGTGCTCCGTTACGGCAACCCGAGCCAGCTGGAGCAGCTGCTGCGGCTCAGCGAGCGCGGCCTGTTACATCCCGACGTCGCCAAGCACGTCAAATCTTCCGCATCGAGGAATCGCGTATGAACAAGCATGCCGTCGCCGGGATCGGCGTACTCGTGCCTGCACTGCTCGCCTGCAGCGACGTGTCGGCTGCGGTCACCGATCAGAAGACGTGGTCGCAGAGCTTTCCCGTAAGCGCGACAGTGCCGCGACTGGTGATCGACAACATCTGGGGCAATGTCCGCGTGCGCATCGGCACGGCGCGCGAGATCGCTGTCACCGTCGACGAGAAGCGCTCTGCACCGAACCAGGAGCTGTTCGAGCTCTCGAAGCAGACGATCTTCCTCGATGTACAGGCCAATGGCGAAGGCGTCGCGATGGTCGTCGGCAAGCCCGAAGACAGCACGGCGCGCCCGCGCGTCAATCGTTGCCGCGGCTGCCGCGTCGACTATCAATTCGAAGTGACCGTGCCGCCGGGGACGCAGATCGACGTGAGCACAGTCACCGATGGCAGCATCGATGTCGTCGGTGGCGGCGGCTCCGTGACCGCCAGCAACGTGAACGGCCCGGTCGCGGTGAAGGATCTGCAGGATTGCGCGCAGATCGAAAGCGTCAATGGCGCCGTCGAGGTGAGCTTCGCGCGCGCACCGAGTCACGATTGCAGCATCAAGACGATCAACGGCGACATCACGCTGACCGTGCCCGGTGGCAGCGGGCTGGATGCGGCGCTGAGCGTGATGCAGGGAAGCATCCAATCGGAGTTCGACCTCGAACCGCTGCCGCTGCCGGCGAAGGTCGAGCAGCGCAGAGAGGACGGCCGCTTCATCTATCACGTCGAGCAGGCGGCCGGCATTCGTCTCGGCGCGGGCGGCCCGACTTTCAGCATCGAATCTCTCAACGGCGATCTGCGGATCCGCCGCGGCAAGTAATCCACGAGCAGGCAAGCATGAACACCCTGAAACATTTCATCATCGGAACTGCACTGGCGGCCGCGCTCGGCGCTCCCGTCGCCTTCGGCCAGGCGCAGACTGCAACTTCGGCGCCGGCGCAGTCGCAGCCGGAAACGATCAACATTCCGCTGTCGCGACCGGGCGAGCCGATGTCGCTCAGCATCGACATTCTCTCCACGCGCATGGAAGTCATCGGCGAGGAGCGCAAGGACGTGTCGCTCACGGTCACGCTGTCCGGCGGCCGTCGCAAGATCGTCATGCCCTCCGGCGCGAAGATGCTGTCGGGCGGCAGCGCCGGGCTGGAGATCAGCGAGCGCGACAACCGCGTGACCGTCGAGTCGAACGCGCCGCCGAGTCCCATCACCATCGTCGCGCGGGTGCCGCGTCGCGCGAAGCTGGATCTCTCGACGGTCAACGAAGGCGAGATCATCGTGCGCGACATCGTCGGCGATCTGCAGCTGGAGAACATCAACGGGCCGATCACCGCGACCAACATCACGGGCTCGGTGATCGCCGAGAGCGTGAACAATCCGATCACCGTCGGGCTGTCCGGTGTAACGGCGGGCGGCGCGACGTCGTTGTCCTCGCTGAACGGCGACATCACGTTGACGCTGCCGGCGAGCGCGAAAGCCGAGCTGCATCTCGACAGCGCGCGCGGCGAGATCGTCTCGGACTTCGAGCTGGACGTGAAGCCGAGCAAGCCGCACATCGAGCGCACCGAGGGCCGCAGCGGCGTCTCGGTGGTCATGGAGGACGTCATCGTCGCGACCGTGAACGGCGGCGGGCCGGTCATCCGTGTCAAGACTCTCAACGGCAGCATCAAGATCGCCAAGGGCGGCGCCTGATTCGGACACCGGTGGAAGCCCGCAGCGTGCAGGGGCGGGCCAAGGTCCGTATGATGGCCGGCGTACGACTTCGGGGTCAGAACGTCGGAAAAACGGCGCGGCGAGAGACGAGGGAGGGCTGATCGAGCCGGCCATCAGGTCGATATCCACTGATGCAAGAACGCGCGGGGACGTGGTTCGGACATCCCAAAGGGGTGTTCCTCGTTGCTTTCACTGAGCTGTGGGAACGGTTCAGTTACTTCGGCATGGCGGCGCTGCTCGCCTTGTATCTCGCGTCGCCCGTCGCAGCCGGCGGCTGGGGCTGGAGCCGCTCGGAAGCTGCGCTGTTCTACGGCTTCTACGCCGGTCTCGTCTTCGCCATGCCCGTCGTCGGCGGCTGGCTCGCCAACAACTACCTCGGTGAGCGTCGCTGCATCCTGATCGGCGCGCTGCTGTTGATGACCGGCCACTTGGCGCTCGGCGGCCCGGCTTTCGTGCCGCGACTGATCGAGCTGACCACCGGCATCGATGCGCGCGCAGTGATCGTCCAATCCGGTGTCTCGCTCGGAAGATTGTGGGCGTTGAGCGATGTCGTACCCGCGTTGCACGAAGCGGCTGCACACCTTGGCGGCGGTGTCGAAGGATGGCAGCGTCTGTCGCGAGCGGCAGTGTGGACTTACGTCGGAGCGAGCGGCAGTTTTCTGTTCGGCCTTGCATGCATCGTCGTCGCGACCGGATTGTTCAAGGCTTCGATCGCGTCGATCGTCGGCAAGCTTTATCCGGCGGCAGATGCACGGCGTGACACCGGCTACGCAGTGTTCTTCACGTGCATCTACCTGGGCGCGATGCTCGCGAACTTTGCCGTCGGCGGTCTGGGCGAAACGCTCGGCTGGCATTACGGTTTCGCCGCCGCAGCCGGCGGGATGGCCATTGCAACGACTCTCTATCTCTGGAAGCAGCACGAGTATCTCGGCGATCTCGGCCGCACGCCCGATCGCGTTGCTGCGCGCTCGCCGCGTTTGCCACTGACGCCCGAAGAGCGCGACCGCATCCGCGTCGTGATGCTGCAAGGCGTCTTCACGACGGTTTATGCCGCAGGCTTCTTTCAGAAAGGTGGCTTGATCAATCTGTACACGCGCGACCACGTGGATCGCGGCGTCTTCGGCATGCAGGTTCCGGCGACCTGGTTCCTGAGCGTGAGCACGCTCGTGTTCATGATTTCCACGCCGCTGCTCGCGGCACTCTATCTGCGCCTCGCGCGTCGCGATCGCAATCCGAGCGCGTCTTACAAATTGGCGGCGGGTCTGTTCGTCATCGGCGCGGCGTACGCGATCATCAGCAGCGCGGAAGCAGGGCGCATCGAGGGCGGTGTAGCGACGATCGGCGCGCTGCCGCTCATAGCGATGTACGTGCTGTTCGGCATCGCCGATGCGCTCGTGTGGCCCAATCAACTCGCGCTCGCGACCAAGCTTTCGCCCGGGCGCTACACCGCGTTCACGATCGGCGCGTGGCATCTGACCATCGGCTTCGGCACCTGGCTCGCAGGGCTGATCAGCAATAGCGTCGAGCGCGTCGGCAATCTGCAGATTTTTACGTGGATGGCGTTGCTGTGCACGTTTTCGGCCGCAGCAGTTCTGTTGCTGACGCCGCTCATGCGACGCATGATGCACGGCGCAGAGCAAACCACTGTCGCGCCCCAGACTAGTTGAGAGAGTTCAATGGACATTCGACAGCTCGAAACGTTCGTCTGGATCGCGCGCCTCGGTCGCATGACCGAAGCTTGCAAGCGACTCAACGTCACCCAGTCGACGCTGTCGATGCGCATTCGCGCGCTGGAAGCCGATTTGCGCGTGCCGCTATTCGATCGCTCGCACAAGCGCCTGACGTTGACGGCGAAGGGCCGCGACCTGGTGCGGCACGCGGAGAAGATCGTCTCGGCCATGCAGCACGTGCGCCTGTACGTCGCCGATCCGACCGCCGAGTTCGGCACGATCCGCATCGGCATGTCGGAGTTCGTCGCGTTGAGCTGGGGCCCGCAGCTGCTGCGCCGGGTCAGCAAGCAGTTCCCGAACATCCTCATCGATCTCGAAGTCGGCGTGCCGGGCGCGCTCATGGAGCAGCTCACGGCCGGGCAGCTCGACGTGCTGCTCGCGACGTTACCGGTCAAGCCGGGACCGCCGATCACCGTGACTTCGCTCGGCGGCATCGCGTACTCGTGGATGGCGAGCCCGTCGCTGGGCCTGCCGAAGAAGACGATCACGCCCGAGCAGCTCAAGGACCTGCCGTACATCAGCTACGACGGCCGCCGTTCGCTGTTTTTCCCGGCGCTACAACAGTGGTTCGCCGATCACGGCGTGGCCTTGCAGCGTGTGAACGTGTGCAACAGCCTCGCGACCAGTATCTCGCTGATCGTCGAGGGGCTGGGCATCGGCATCCTGCCGGAGATCTACTGCGCGCCGCTCATCAAGGCACGCAAGCTGCAGGTGCTGAAGACCGAATACAAGGTGGAGCACGAGTACTACGCGATGTGCCGCAACTCCGAGGAGGAGGGCTTGCCGCACCTCGTCGCCGACATGGCGCAGTCGGCATCGGCGGACTACCGCGCCAACGCGAAAGCCCGCGCCTGAGAGCGTTTAGATTCCGATACAGAGATACTTGAGCTCGGTGTAGTCGAGGATGCCATGGCGCGAGCCTTCGCGGCCCGAGCCCGACTGCTTGATGCCGCCGAACGGCGCGACCTCGGTGGAAATCAGTCCCGTGTTGAGGCCGACGATGCCGTATTCGAGCGCTTCGGCGACGCGAAAGGCACGCGAGAGATCGCGTGTGTAGAAGTAGGCGGCGAGTCCGTATTCCGTGTCGTTCGCCATCTGCACGGCTTCATTGTCGTCGTGGAATCGGAACAGCGGCGCGACCGGGCCGAAGATCTCTTCGCGCGCCAGCCGCATCTCCGGTGTGACTTCGGTGATCACCGTCGGCTCGTAGAAGTTGCCGCCGAGCGCGTGACGCCGGCCGCCGGTGAGGATGCATCCGCCGTGTGCGCGCGCGTCCTCCACGTAGCTCTCCACTTTCTCGAGTGCTGCTGCGTCGATCAGCGGACCTTGCTGAACTCCGCTCTCGACGCCGTCGCCGACTCGCAGCGCGCGCACCGCCGCCGTCAGCATTTCGGCGAACTCGTCGTAGACCTCGTCGTGCACGAGCAGCCGATTGGCACACACGCACGTCTGCCCGGCATTGCGGAACTTGCTGAGGATCGCGCCGTCGACCGCTGCATCCAGGTCGGCATCCTCGAACACGATGAACGGCGCGTTGCCGCCGAGCTCCAGCGACAGCTTCTTGAGCGTGTCCGATGATTGGCGCATGAGGATGCGACCGAGCGCTGTCGAGCCGGTGAAGGTCAGCTTGCGCACGATCGGGTTCGAGGTCATCTCCGTGCCGATCGCGACCGGATCGCCGGTGACGACATTGAACACTCCGGGCGGAACGCCGGCGCGCGCCGCAAGCTCTGCGAGTGCGAGCGCCGAGAACGGCGTCTGTCCCGCGGGCTTGCAGACGAATGTGCAGCCTGCTGCGAGCGCAGGCCCGGCCTTGCGCGTGATCATCGCTGCCGGAAAATTCCAGGGCGTGATGCCGGCGACCACGCCGATCGGTTGACGGAAGACGAGGATGCGCTTGTCCGCCTGATGCCCGGGCACGATCTCGCCGTACAGGCGCTTGCCTTCTTCTGCGAACCACTCCAGGAACGACGCTGCGTACGCAATCTCACCGCGCGCTTCCGCCAGCGGCTTGCCTTGCTCGGCAGTCATGATCTGCGCGAGGTCCTGCTGATGCGCCAGCATCAGCTCGCTCCAACGGCGGATGATCGCCGCGCGATCCTTCGCGGTGCGTGCGGCCCAGGCGGGAAATGCTTGCGCGGCGGCGGCAATTGCGTCGCTCGTCTCGGCGGCACCGGCACGCGGCACTAAACCGAGTAGAGCACCGCTCGCGGGATTGCGCACTTCATTGCGCTGCTCGGAGTGGCTGCCTAGCCACTTGCCGGCGATGTGACAATCGGAGCGCAAGAGTGCGGGGTCGGCGAGTCTCACGTCTTCGGCTTGCGATACGTGTCGTGACAGCCCTTGCAGCCGAGATCCTTGAGCTTCGGCGCCGCGGCCGCGACGTCGTTACTCTTCGCGGCCTTTGCCAGCTCGCCGGTCGCTGCGACCAGCGCATCGAGCCGCTTGGCAAAATCCGGCCATTGCGCCCACACGTCGGGCTTCGCTTCGCCGCCGTCGACGTGGGTCTCGAAGGCCTTCTTCGCCGTCGAAGCAGTGATCGCGAGCACTTGCGCGTGTGTTGCAAGTGCACTGGCAGGCGCGCGCTGTTCCGCGATCAGGCCGAGCATCGCGACCTGCTCGCCCATCGTGTGCATGATGTGGCGTCGGTAATCGATGACGTCCTGGTCGTCGGCGTGCGCAACGGCAGCTGCACTCAGCAGCAGCGCGAGGATCGGAGTTCTCATCATTATCCCTTCGCGCTCCACGATTCGCAGTGAGCGGTGCGGCTGACCGCGCCACTCATGATCATGCATTGTCCGCAGGACGGCTTTGCTTCATCCGCGGCGAAGAAGCCGCAGGTTCCGCATTGTTGCTTGGCGTCCGCCGCGGGATCGACATAGCTCAGCGACTCCCGCAGCGATGCGGATCCGGGCTCGACGCAGGCTAGCTCTGCGGCACTCGCGCGCATCGCTGCCGGGAGCAGACACGCGGCCGAGACGATGCGCATGCAGTGAATGACTGCATCGCGACGCGTAGTTTTTTGCATGCGGAAAGCCTAGCGGCAGGGCTGCAACGTCGCAAGCAAAGCAAATTCATGTGATCGATCAACAAAAATGATCGATCAGAGTCGCCCGCGCTGCTCCAGGCGCTTCACTACGTGCGTCGCGAGACGCTCTTCGAACTCGCCGGCGCGATAGCTTTCACGCTGCGTTTTCAGGCTCGGCGCGAACACCGAGATGCCGACGCTGACGTCGCCGAGGCGCAGTGCGAGGCCATCGCCCCACCACAATGCGGCGTCGCCGAAGTCGCGCGGCAGCGGCTGCGCCGGAATCTCGCCGCTCGCGGCGGCTTTACGGAACGCGTCGAGAAACGTGTCCGCCAGGCCGCTGCCGGCCGGCCACTGCATCGCGTTCACGATCACGAAATTCCTGCCCGGTGCCGCAGCCTGCTTCACTTGCCACACGCACGCGGATGAGTACGCACCTTGCGGCACGATGCCTTCGTCGCGCCGCTCTCCGGCTGCGACCGGCACGCCGAGCACTACGGATATTTCCGACGGCTGCAGCAGCGAGCAGGCGTCGATCGGGTTTACAGCTGCTGCCAGCAGCACGAGTGCATCAATGATGTTGATGATCATCACGCGGAGAATTCATTTGCCTGACGCGCGTCGCGTCCCTAGCCTAGACCCCATGCCGTAAACCATAGACTAGAACGGTCACCCAGTGGGAATACAAATATTGTGGGGATAGCAATGAACAGAACCGCACTCGTCGCTCTGCTCGCCGCCGGCGCCTGCATGACGACTCCCGCCTTCGCGCAGATCGCCGGCTTCAACGGCACGTGGACGCTGAACCAGACAGCCTCCGAGGGCGAGAAGGCCGCCTGCGAATACCTGCACTACGAGGTGACCGCCGATGAGGAGCATTACATCGTCGACGAGATGAGCAAGAAGGGCGAGCCGTTCCACACCGAGTACCGTGCGAAATTCGATGGCAAGGAATATGCGAACAAGAATCACGTGACCGGCGCGACCAACTACGTGACGCTGCGCAAGGTCTTCGACCGCACCGAGCAGCTGACCAACATTCGCCGCGAGCGCGGCGCGGACGGCAAGGAAGTCAGCAAGGTCGCCGGGCACTACATCCGCGTGCTCGCGCCGGACGGCAAATCGATCACATCGACGCTGATCAATGCCGAAGGGCAGGTGACGGCCGTGCGCGTGTTCGACAAGGTCGACTACAAAGGGGCGCGTCCGACCTGTCAGAAAGCGAAAACGTGAGCGCGGGTGCGCATTCGCTGCTGGATTTCCGCCGGGCTCGTGCTGCTGTGGTGCTCAGCGGCAGCAGCGCAGGCGCCGGCGACGGCAGCCGAGCGCGGCCGCTATCTCGCGGATGCCGGCAACTGTTTCAGCTGTCATACGCGGACCGGCGGCAAGCCGTACGCCGGCGGTGTCCCGTTTGAAACGCCGTTCGGCACCCTCTACTCGACGAACATCACGCCCGAGCGAGAAACCGGCATCGGAGCGTGGCGAGTCGAAGACCTCCGCCGAGCGCTCCACGAAGGAATCCGCGCCGACGGTGCGCGACTCTTTCCTGCATTTCCTTACCCGTCGTACACGAAAATAACCGACGCGGACATCGAGGATCTCTACGCCTTTCTGCGCACGATTGCGCCGGTAAAGTCCGCGGCGCCCGCCAACGGCTGGATGTTCTCGCAGCGCTGGGCGCTGCGCGTGTGGAACGCGCTGTCGTTCGAGCCGGGGCGCTTCGTCGCGAATCCAAAGCAATCGGCGCAGTGGAACCGCGGCGCCTACCTCGTCGAAGGCCTCGGCCACTGCGGTGCCTGTCACACGCCGCGCGACAGATTCATGGCGGAGATCGCCGACCGGGCGCACCAGGGCGGCGAGATGACCGAGCGTCTCGCCAACGGCAAGACGCTGCGCTGGTCGGCCGTCAATCTGACCGCCGCGAGCAACGGTCTCGCCGCATGGTCCGTCGACGATCTCACTCTCTATCTGCACAAAGGAGTCAGCCGGCGTGCGGGCACGTTCGGGCCGATGAACGAAGTCATCGTCAACAGCCTCATGAAGCTCGACGCCGCCGACGTGCGCGCGATGGCCGTGTATCTGAAGAGCTTGCCCGCTCGCGGCGAGTACGCCGGCGAGCCGATCGCACCTGCCGTAGTGAGCGCAGGCGCGGAGCTCTACGAAGAGCATTGCGAAGAATGTCACGGCGAGTCCGGACGCGGCGGCATGTTCGGCGGCCCGCCGCTCGCGGGCAGCGCGATCGTGCAGGCGGACGATCCCGCATCGTTGCTCAACGCGATCCTGCATGGTCCGCAAATACCGAAACAGGTGAGCTTCGGCCAGTGGGAAACGATGCAGGCCTACGGCGAGGCCTTGAGCGACGCGCAGATCGCAGCAGTCGCCAACTACGTGCGCGGCAGCTGGAAAAACCGGGCCCGCGCAATCTCGCCGGAGGAAGTGGCGCGTCAGCGCTGAGCGCGGTGACGAGGCAACGATCAACGCTTTTGATAGATAGCGCGAAAACTATTCATTGGCGCGAGCGAACTGCAGGGTAATAGGCTTACCTGCGAACACGGGGGATCTTGATCACGATGGGCTCGAAGCACACGCATCGCATGCATGCGGCAGTCGCGGCCACGGCGTTGGCGGTGGCGGCGCCGGCAGCCACGGCCGAAACGCGCGGCTACGCAATTTCGCTGATTTACACCGCCAGCTATCACTCGCCGGAAAACTGCCCGCAAGGCGGCAACGGCGGGCCGAAAGAAATGAAGACGCGGATCCTGATGAGCCGCGGCTACAGCAAAGAGAAGGCGCTGGAGGTCATCGCCAACGACGACACCGACGAGAAGGGCAACCGCATCGACTTTCGCACCCGCGGCCAGATTGACGGCAAGCCCGCCAGCGTTACTACGTTCCCGCAGTCGTATCCCGACCCGCACATCGAGACCGCACAGGGCCGCTTCGCTTACGGCTTCGATCTCGACGGTCAGGCCGGGCCGAATTCGTTCGAAGATCCCGAGACGCATCAGCAGGGCGTCGACAACCAGATGTGGCGCGTGCTCGGCTGCTTCGCGAACTACTGGGTGCGCCGTCCGGTGATCCCCTACAACGAGAGCATCGTGTGGGACACCGCGATGGATTCGATGCCGGCCTGGCTGATATCGATTTCCGGCGAAGACCTCGGCAAAGACGGTCCGGTCACCGTCACCTTCGATCGTGCGCTCAACGTGCTGATGCGCGATGCGGTTGGCTCGGTGCTACCCGGCTCGTCGTACACGATCGACGATGACCCGCGCTCGCACAGCGTCTTCAAAGGTCAGATCAAGAACGGCGTCGTCACCGTCGAGCCGGCCAGTTTCTTCATGCAGGGCGAGTCGCAGTTCTACGCGCTGCTGCGGTTGAGCCAGGCGCAAGTGCGCATCTATCTCAAGCCCGACGGCACAGTCCATGCCGTGCTCGGCGGCTATCAGCCGTGGCTCGACTACTACCACTACCTCGCGATCCGCGGCGAAGGCGACGGTCTCGTCGATCTGCCCGGCGTCTACAACGCGATGAAGCGTCTCGCCGATGCCAATCCGGATCCGGCGACCGGCCAGAACCGCGACATTTCCGCTGCGTACTACATCGAGGCCGCGCCGGTGTTTCAGACCAGCCTCGACGGACGCGTCGTCAGCACTGCGTACATCGGCGAGCGGGCGCCGGCGAAAGTGGTGGCAAGCGAATGAGCGGCGCCGCGAAGTTCCTGATCGCCGCGCTCGTCGGCGTTTGCACCTGCGTTGCCGCGGCCACCGATCAATCGGCGCCGGCCGCAGAGCCTGCGGGCGCGCTGTACCTGGTGCGGCTCACGCCGATCCAGTACGAGCGCTCGATCCGCGACATCTTCGGCTCGAGCATCCAGATCGACGTCAACAGAGCCGCGCCCGGCTTCCGCGACGAAGGCCTGCTGGCGCTCGGCAGCCGGCGGCTCACGATCACGTCCGCGGAAATGCAGCAGTACGAGAAGCTCGCGCAGGACGTCGCGACGCAAGTCGTGCAGCCGAATCGCCGCGCGACGCTGCTTGGTTGCAAGCCCGCTTCCGAAAAAGCCGCCGATGACAAATGCGCCGCGGCCTTCCTGCAGAAGGTCGGGCTGTATCTGTTTCGCAGGCCGTTGAGCGCAGACGAGCTGCAGACCTTCGTCGCTACCCAGACGGCGGCGGCACAGCGGTTCGCCAGCTTCGACGCCGGTGTGCGTGCCGCCCTGGCGCGGATGCTCGTGACCCCCGAGTTTCTATTCCGCGTCGAGCTGAGTGAGCCGGATCAAGGCCGTGCTGGCACGCAGCGGCTTGATGCCTATTCCACGGCATCGCGGCTCAGCTACTTCCTGTGGGACAGCGTGCCGGACGCGGATCTGTTCGCTGCCGCCGAGTCCGGCAAGCTGCTGACGCAGGCCGGGCTCGAAGAGCAAGTGCGGCGCATGCTGCTGTCGCCGCGAGTCGAAGGTGGCTTGCGCGCGTTCTTCTCCGACATGCTCGGCTTCGACGGCTTCGCGACGCTGTCCATCGACTCGACGTTGTACCCGCGCTTCACGAAGAACGTGCTCGAAGACGCCGACGAGCAGACGCTGCGGACCATCGTCGAGCAGCTGCTCGTCCGCAACAACGACTACGGCACGCTGTTCACGACACGCGAGACGTTTCTCACGCCTTCGCTCGCCGCGCTGTATGGCGTGCCGCTGCCGCGCTCGCAGGAGATGGGCGGCGCCGTGCCGTGGGTACCGTACACGTTCGCGGAAGGCGACCCGCGCGTCGGCATCCTCAGCCAGGCGAGCTTTCTATCGCTGAATTCTCATCCGGGCACTTCGTCGCCGACGCTGCGCGGCAAGGCCGTGCGCGAGAAGCTGTTGTGCCAGAAAGTGCCGCCGCCGCCGGGCAACGTCGACTTCAGCCTGGTGCAGGATCTGAACAATCCGAACTTCAAGACGGCACGGCAGCGCCTCACGGCGCACGCCACCGAAGCGATGTGCGCGGGCTGCCACAAGATCACCGATCCGATGGGCCTCGCGCTCGAGAACTTCGACACCGCGAGCGGCTTCCGTACCAAAGAGCGCGGCGAGCCGATCGATGCGAGCGGCAGCCTCAACGGCAAGCCGTTCAACGGCATCGTCGAGCTCGCGCAGGTCCTGAAAGAACAGCCGAGCACGACGGCGTGCGTGATCAATCGCGCGTACTCGTACGGCACGCAGCGCAAGCCGACGGTCGACGAGCGCAAGTGGCTCACCGAGCTGCAGGCGCAACTCGGCAAAGATGGCGTGCGTTGGCGCGACCTCATGCAGCGCGTGACGCTCGGTCCGGATTTCTTTGCGGTGCCGTCGCAGGCGACAGCTGAGCCGGCAACGCAAGCCCCGACGCAGACCACCGCGGCGCAGTCGGAATAGTGTGGAGATGACCCGATGAAAATTCGTCCCAAGCTCACTCGACGCGAAGTCCTGCGCGGCACGCTCGGCGGCGCGGCCATCGCGGTCGGCCTGCCGATCCTCGAATGCATGCTGACCGACGACGGCACCGCATTCGCCGCCACCAACCAGGCACTGCCGCCGGTCTTCGGTACGTGGTTCTGGCCGCTCGGCCTCACGCCGCACCTGTGGGAGCCGAAGACGGTCGGCAAGGATTACGCATTGCCCGAGCATCTCGCGGTGCTCGCACCGGTGAAGTCGAAGTTCAACCTGTACAGCGGCATGCAGGTGTTCCTCGACGGCAAGGTCAACCAGAATCACTACTCGGGCGCGCAGTGCCAGATGACCGGCATGGTCTCGCGCAACGGCAGCGAGTACACGACCAGCATCGACACCGTCGTCGGCGACAAGATCGGCAAGCGTGCGCGCTTCCGCTCGATCGAGGTGGCCTGCGACGGCAACCGCCGCTCCACTTGGAGCGCGCGCGGCGACTTCGGCATGAATCCGTCGGAAATCTCGGTCGTCGAGCTGTACCAGCGAATCTTCGGCCCCGAATTCCGCGATCCGAATTCCGCCGAGTTCACGCCCGATCCGGCGGTGATGGTGCGCAAGAGCGTGCTGTCGGCGGTAGGCGAGGACAGTCGCACGCTGATGACCCGCGTCTCGGCGTCGGATCGCGCGCGCCTCGATCAGTACTTCACGTCGCTGCGCGACCTGGAGCAACAGCTTTCCGTCGAGCTGGAGCGGCCGTCGCCGCTGCCGAGCTGCCAGATCGTGTCGCCGATCACGCAGGAGAGCATCGGCACGCTCGTCGACCAGACGCGCGCGACGCACAAGCAGTTCATGACGCTGATCGCGCATGCGCTGTCGTGCGGCCAGACGCAAGTGTTCAACGTCGCGCTGGGCTCGTCGTTCTCGCCGCTGCGCAAGCCGGGCGAGGCGACCGCCTATCACCAGCTCACGCATGAGGAGCGCATCGATCCGGAGCTCGGCTATCAGCCGACCTGCCGCTGGCTCGGCGAGCAGCAGATGGGCTTCCTCGCCGAACTGATCCAGGCGCTCGATTCGATTCCGGAAGGCGCGGGCACGCTGCTCGATCGTTCGCTGGTGATGGCTTACACCGATCACGGCGAAGCGCGGCTGCATTCGATGAAGAACTATCCGATCTTCACGATCGGCGGCGCCAACGGCCACATGAAGACCGGCTATCACATCGCCGCGCAGGGCGATGCCGCGACGCGCGTCGGCCTGACCGTGCAGCATGCGATGGGTATCACGCGCGGCGACTGGGGCACCGAGACGAACAACGTGACCAAGCCCTTCAGCGAAGTGCTGGTCTAGGGGAGAGCTCGTCATGACGATCATGAAGCGGGCAGGTGCGGGCGCAGTGCTGATGGTCGCGGGACTCGCGAGCGCGCAGGCCGCAACACCGAAGGTGCCGCCGACCACGCCGTCCGGCATCACGATCGTCGAGGTGGTGCGCGAGGTGAACGCGTCGCAACCGCAGATCCTGTGGCTGCGGCCCGGCGATGCGAGCGGCCACACGCTTTTCTGGTACGCCAAGGACGAAGCGAAAAGCTCCAAGTGCGTCGCCGATTGTGCGACGGAGTTTCCGCCGCTGCTCGCGGCGCGCGGTGCGAAAGCCACCGGCGACTGGACGCTCGTGAAGCGTGCAGATCGCACCCAGCAGTGGGCCTACCAGGGCAGGCCGCTGTACACGTGGTCGAAAGAGAAGGAGCCGGGCGAAGTCGCGACCAACATCGGCTTGAAAGAAACCGCGAACATCAAGTCCGCAGAGAACGTCAACGATCCCACCACGCTGTTCCCACCTGAAGAATGGAACGTCGTGCGATTCACGCCCGCGGCATCGATGGCGCTGCCCGACGGCATCGACGCACGCATGCGGTACTTCTACGAATCGGTCGCGCTGACGGATTTCCGTGGCTACACGCTGTACACGTTCGCCGGCGATGCGAAAACCGACAAGCAGGTGTGCGCGGCAGTCGGCTGCAAGATCGCGTGGGTGCCCGTGCCCGCGGCGGCGCTCGCTTCGCCGATGGGTGATTTCACGATCGTCAGTCGCGCCGACGGTACGCGTCAGTGGGCCTACAAGAAGCAGCCGCTCTACACCTACAGCGGCGATGCGCTGCCCGGTGATGTGCTCGGCGCAGGCGTCGATCCGCATTGGTCCGTCGCGGTGTTGACGCGCAACTTCACGCCGCCCGCTGTCGCGATCAAGCGCTTCGAAGGTTACGGCGACGCGTTCACGGTCAACGACAGAACTCTGTACGGCGGCTACGCGTTCGGCAAACGCTGGGGCGGCCGCAATCTGCGCGATACGTTCAAGGACTCCTATCCGAAGGGTAAGCGCCTCGGCACCGCGGCGTGCGAGGACGAGTGCTTGCAGAAATGGCAGCCGTTCCTCGCAGATGCGAAAGCGCAGTCGTCCGGCTTCTGGGAGCCGATCGCGCGCGCAGACGGCACCAGGCAGTGGGCCTACAAAGGCTTTGCCATGTACACGTTTGCAGGAGACACGGCGCCCGGTGAGCACCGGGGACAGGCCGTGTACGACTTCAGGAATCCCGAAGGCGATGCGAGCCATCTGAAGCAGGTGGCCTTTCTCGAAGAGGTCGGGAAGGCAGTCGCAGCCGCGGGCATCTACTGGAACATCGCCAAGCCGTGAGCTCGGTTTGGCAGGCGGACAAAACTGGCTGAGGTCTACGGACGGCAACAACGTAGAACTTCTGAATTGGGGGAAGAATATGGGTACTTGCAAAACAGTGGGGTCGCTGGCCCTCGCCATCTCATCCACGCTTGGTGCTGCGGCGGCTGTCGCGCAGGACGCGTCGCCGCCGAATCCAGGCAATGACCTGCAACTGATCGATACGGTCGCGGTCAGCGCCTCGCGCATCCGGCTCGACGGCTACGACGCGCCCACGCCGGTCACGGTGATCGGCGGCGAAGCGATCGCGCGTGAAGCGCGCATCGACGTCGCCGACCTGATCCGCGGCCTGCCATCGTTCGGCGCATCTTCTTCGCCCAACAACAGCCAGAACCAGAGCCTGGTCACCGCGGGCGTCGCGGGCCTGAACCTGGTGTCGCTGCGCAACCTCGGCTTCAACCGCAACCTGGTGCTGTTCGACGGCCAGCGCGTCGTTGCCTCCAGCGTGCAAGGCGGCGTCGACATCAGCACGATTCCTTCCAGCCTGGTGGAGCGCATCGAAGTGGTGACCGGCGGCGCGTCCGCGGCGTGGGGCTCCGATGCCGTCGCCGGCGTCGTCAACATTCTCATCAACAAGAAGTTCCGCGGCATCGAAGGGCACGCCGAGGCGAGCGACAACTTCGACAGCAACCACAGTCAGACCAAGTACGAGCTGACCTTCGGCACCGACTTCCTCGGCGGCCGCGGCAGCGTGATCCTGAGCGGCTCGTACGTCGACACGCCCGACGAGTTCTATTCGTACGACATCGACGGCTTCAAGTATCAGCGACTGGTGAACAATCCGGCGTTCGCAGTGGGCAACGGCCAGCCGCGCCTGATTCGCGCCAACGACGTCGGCCTGCTGCAGGCGACGCCGGGCGGCCTGATCACCTCCGGTCCGCTCGCCGGCATCCAGTTCGTCGGCCAGTCCGCAACGCCGGAATTTTTCGATCGCGCGAACGCCTCGCGCGGCTTCTGGACCAACGGCGGCACGGAAAACACCAGCGAAGGCGACATCGGCCTGGTCTCGGCGCCGTCGCACGGCTCGACGTTCTTCGGGCTCGGCAGCTTCGACGTCACCGACAAGATCAAAGCCTCGCTGCAGTTGAATCGCGGCAAGTTCTACTCGATGACCAACAGCTGGTCCGACATCAAGTACGGCACCGTGGTGATTCGCGCCGACAATCCGTACATCCCCGCGACGATCCAGCAACAGATGACGACGCTGGGCCTCGCCAGCTTCAACCTCGGCACGATGAATCACATTCCCAACCGGCCGAGCTTGCAGGAGCAGCGCGAATCGCTCGGCTACACCGTCGTGGAGCAGACGCGCACGCTCGAGCGCGGTGTGTTCTCGCTGGAAGGCGAGATCGGCGAATCGTGGTCGTGGGGTGCCTACTTCCAGCACGGTGAATCGGTCACGGAGCTGAACGGTCTGAACAACCAGCAGCCCGCGCGTTACAACCTCGCGGTCGATGCCGTGCGCGTCACGGCGGCGAACGTCGGCACCTCCGGTCTGCCGCTCGGTGCGATCGTGTGCCGCTCGCAGCTGACCACTCCGACCAACGGCTGCGCGCCGCTCAACGTGTTCGGCGTCGGCAACGCCTCGCCGGAAGCGATCGCCTACATCACTGAAGTAGCGCGCCACGGTGGCCAGCAGATGGAGGGCACGCTGACGCAGAAGACCGCGTCGCTGTCCTTCCAGGGTCCGCTGCCGTTCGGTCTGCCGGCCGGCAACCTCACCACGGCGTTCGGCATCGAGTATCGCGAGGAAGTCGGCAAGCAGGTCGCGAGCGCGGCGGCGCAGGCTTCGACGTTCCAACTCGGCAACCCGAAGAACTTCTACGGCAAGTACGACACCAACGAAGCGTTCCTCGAAGTCAACGTGCCGCTGCTGAAGGACCAGGGCGTGAAGTCGCTCGCATTCGACGCGGCGGGCCGCCTCACCGACTACAGCACCAGCGGCAAGGTCGAGACTTACAAGCTGGGATTGTCGAGCCAGATCGTCAACGATTTCCGGCTGCGCATGTCGCACTCGCTCGACATTCGTGCCCCCACGCTGTTCAACCTGTTCAGCACCGGCCTGCCGGTGACGGGCACGGGGGTCGATCCGAACACGGGTCTCGGCGTGTCGATCTTCAGCACCACGAAAGGCAATCCAGTGTTGGCGCCGGAAGAGTCGACCACGCAGTCGATCGGCTTCGTCTACACGCCGAGCTGGCTGAGCGGCCTGACGGTGTCGCTCGACTACTACGACATCAAGATCGAAGACGCGATCAGCCAGTACAACACCAACGTTACGATCGAGCAGTGCCGGCTCGGCAACCAGACGTTCTGCTCGAACCTCGTGTTCAACGGCCCGAACGGCGCGCTGTCGGAAGTCTTCGTGGTGCCGGTCAACGCCGACGAGGAAGAGACCTCGGGTATCGACTTCTCGCTCGACTACCGCACCTTCGTCGGCCCCGGCGCGATGAACGTCTCGGTGCTGGCGAACTACATGTTCGAGCACGTGATCGAGTCGCTCGGCCAGCCCTACGAGTTCACCGGCAGCATCGGCGGCGACTCGCGCTACCAGGGCGCGCCGCAGTTCAACGGTGTCATCTCCACGACGTACATCCAGGGCGGATGGTCCGGATCGGCGCAGGTGCGCATGGTCGGCGAGGCCGAGCTGGTGCGCGTCTGGGGTCCGCTCGACGTCGACAACAACGAGGTGCCGGCGCGCTACTACCTGGATCTGCGCGGCTCGTACAAGTTCGAGAACGGCCTGCAGATCTATGCCGCGCTCGACAACGTGCTCGACAAGTCGCCGCCGGTCGTACCGTTCTACGAGGGTGGCTCGGGCTTCGAAACGCCGTTCACCGACACGTATCACGATGCGTTCGGCCGCGTGTGGCGCTTCGGCATCCGGATGAAGTACTGATGAGCACGTCCTCGGACGCGACCATCGTCGGCGACAAGGGCGTCACCGCCGAGGCCGGCAGCGGCCGCGAGCGGGCGAAGGTCATCACGGCGTCGTCGGTCGCGTCCGTGTTCGAGTGGTTCGACTTCTTCTTGTACGGCGCGCTCGCCGTGGTCATCAGCCGGAAATTCTTTTCCGGCCTCGACCAGGCGAGTGCGTTCGTCATGGCTCTGCTCGCGTTTGCCGCCGGCTTCGCCGTGCGGCCGTTCGGCGCGATCGTGTTCGGCTTCCTCGGCGATCTGTGGGGCCGCAAGAACACGTTCATGGTGACGCTGCTGCTGATGGGAGCGGCTACTTTCTGTGTCGGCCTGCTGCCGACGTACGACCAGATCGGCGCGAGTGCGGCGTGGATCCTGGTCGTGTTGCGCATGTTGCAAGGCCTCTCCGTCGGCGGCGTCTATGGCGGCGCGGCGGTGTATGTCGCCGAGCACGTCTCGCACCAGCGCCGCGGCTTCTACACGAGCTGGATTCAGATCACCGCGACTGTCGGCATGGCGCTGTCGCTGCTCGTCATCTTTCTCACGCGCACCGCTGTCGGTGAGGAAGTCTTCAACGACTGGGGCTGGCGGCTGCCGTTCCTGAGCTCGATCCTGCTGCTCGGCGTGACGATGTGGATCCAGCTGCGGCTGCAGGAGAGCCCGGTTTATCTGCAGATGAAAGCGTCCGGTCGCTCGTCATCGCGGCCGTGGGCGGACGCGTTCGGTAACTGGAAGAACCTGCGGCTGATCCTGATCGCGCT
This sequence comes from uncultured Steroidobacter sp., assembly GCA_902826315.1. Classification (GTDB taxonomy): domain Bacteria; phylum Pseudomonadota; class Gammaproteobacteria; order Steroidobacterales; family Steroidobacteraceae; genus Steroidobacter. The sequence goes on along the minus strand of CADEEJ010000048.1, from coordinate 5,179 downwards.
GTTCGGCGCGATGGTCGGCCAGGCGGTGGTCTGGTACACGGCGCAGTTCTACGTGCTGTTCTTCATCGAGCGCACGCTCAAGGTCGATGGTGCGCTGACGAACATCCTGGTCGCTTCGGCGCTCGTGATCTCGACGCCGCTCTACGTCTTCTTCGGCTGGCTGTCCGACAAGGTCGGGCGCAAGCCGGTGATTCTCGCTGCGTGCCTGCTCGCCGCGATCACCTATTTCCCGCTGTTCAACGCGCTGACCTCTGCTGCCAATCCCGATCTTGCGCGCGCGATCCGCAGTGCCCCGGTGACGGTCCACGCGGATCCGCGCGAATGTTCGATCCAGTTCGATCCGATCGGCAGCGCCACGTTCAGCTCGTCGTGCGACATCGCGCGCTCGTACCTGGCGCGAGCGGGCGTCACCTACGACACAGTGCCCGCGCCGGCGGGAACGGTTGCCGAGATGCGGGTCGGAGATCGCGCGTTGCCGTCGTTCCGCGGCGAGCAGCTGAGTGCAGCGGATCTCAAGACGCAGCGCGCTGCGTGGGCGAAAGAAGCGGACACCCTGATTTCCGCTGGCGGCTATCCGCTCAAAGCGGACAGCTCGAAGATCAACGTGCCGCTCGTGCTGCTGATCCTGGTCGCGCTCATGAGCTTTGCCGCGATGGTCTACGGACCGATGGCGGCGCTGCTCACCGAGCTATTCCCCGCGAAGGTGCGCTACACGTCGATGAGCTTGCCGTATCACCTTGGCGTCGGCTGGTTCGGCGGCTTCCTGCCGTCGATCGCGTTCGCGGTGGTCGCGGCGACCGGCAACATCTTCTCGGGGCTCTGGTATCCGCTGATCGGTGCGTCGCTGACGTTCATCGTCGGCGTGCTGCTGCTGCCCGAGACCAAGGGCACCGACCTGCACGCCTCGTAATCGCTGAAGGAGATCGATCATGTCCGTTTCGCTCTTGATTCGCGCCTCGGCGTGCGTTGCAGCTGCGCTGGTCGCCACCGTCGCCTCGGCAGTCGAGCCGCCGAATCCTAAGGACCTGACGCAAGGCGTGTGGGATCTGAATCTGGCGAAGTCCAAGTTCTGCAAGCCGGCGCCACGTTCCGGCCGCCGCGAAATCATGGATGCCGGCTGGGGCCTGATCGGTGTGCACTGGACCGGCATCGATCGCGACGGCAAGCCGATCGACGTGCGCTACGTCTGGCGTTACGACGGCGAGAAATATCCCGCGACGATCATGGAGCCGGCCAAGGAGGCGATCTCCTGGAAGCTCGTGAGCCCGTCGCGCGTCGAGTTCGTGCACTGGTCGAAAGACAACAAGAAGACCGAGGAGCTGGTGCGCACCGTTACCCCCGACGGTCAGGAGATGACTCAGACGCGCAGCTACCTCGGCGGCGCCGAGTGCGTCGACACGCAAGTATTCAAGCGCGTCGCCCCGGCCAAGTCGGCGACCTGAGCGCACGGAGCTGTCGATGATGAAGGCTTCTATCGCCACGGCCGTTTGTCTCGTGGCTGCGCTCTGCACTCCCGCGCAGGCGAATGACGAGGACGTGAAGGAATACCGCGAGCACGTGATGAAGTCGCTCAACGCGCAGGCGGCGATCCTCGGCCAGATCGTCTCGACCGCCGTGCCGCCCGACAACCTGCAGGCGCACCTCGACTCGATCGCGCTGCTCGCCTCGACTGCGCTCGCCGCGTTCGAGCCGAAAGTGCCGGGTGGCGAAGCTAAGCCGGACGTGTGGGCGCAATGGCCCGATTTCTCCAAGCGCATGCGCGAGTTCGCGGACAAGACTGCGGCGGCAGCGAAGCTCGGCCACACCGCGAGCCCGGAGGAAGCGCTGTCCAACATGCTCGACGTGATGGACTGCAAGGGCTGTCACGAGGTCTATCGCAACGAGAAGAAAGGAAAGAAGCCCTGATCCGCCTCCGATGCCTGCTGCAACTGGGCGTGCTGGCACTGGCGTTGTTCGCCGGGCAGGTCTTCGCGCAGCGAGCGCGCGAGAACGCTGTCGCAGAGGCGAGCGACGCTTTCGGCACGACGGTCGGGCGCGAAGAGATCGGCCTCTACTCGGCGAGCAGCGCGCGCGGCTTCAGTCCTTCGCAGGCCGGTAACCTGCGCATCGACGGGCTGTACTTCGATCAGATCAACCAGTCGAAACTCGCGAGCCGCATCGTGCGTGGCTCGTCGGTGCACGTCGGCATCAGCGCGCAGGGCTTCCCGTTTCCGGCACCGACCGGCGTGGTCGACTTTCATCTGCGCACGCCGGGAGACGAGAGCGCCGGCAGCCTGCTGCTTGGGCTTGCGAGCTACGATCAGTGGTATGCCGAGCTCGATCTGCAGACGCCGCTCATCGATGACGTTCTGAGCATCGGCGCCGGCGCCGGCTACGCGCGCAATTCGTCGTACAAGATCGCCGAGCGCTCCGAAGAAACGACGCTCGGCGCGATCGCGCTGTGGCGTCCGACCGAAACGCTGACCGTCACGCCGTTCTGGAGTTGGACGGAGCACCTGGAGTATCGCGAGCGGCCGTACGTGTTCATCGGCAACTCCGGCGTCCCCGAGTATCGCGGCATCGACCTGATGGCGCAGCCGTGGACCGACTATGGCTTCACTTCCGAGAACCACGGCGTGACTGCGCAGCTCGACCTGCC